>CAYSVD010000075.1:0-6602 GCA_964434395.1 uncultured Pseudohongiella sp. | reverse complement strand
GCCAGACGTCCGCGAACTCCGCCGCGGTCCGTTCCGCCGGATACAGCTCGCTCCAGCGCCCGCCGGCGGTCAGGGCGGCGGCCACGTCGGCCAGGGAGCCGCCGTCCGCGACCGCCTCCAGCTCCGCCATCAGGGCGAGGTTCGGCCCGGCGCCGTGCGCCGCCACCGCCAACTGGATGATGTCCTCCCGGGTCTCGGCGGCGGCCAGCTCCGCCATCGCCGCCGCGCTCCGCTCGAGGAAGCCGCCGGCGAAGTCGGCGAACTCCGCCGGGACTTCGGGGGCGCTCAGGAACGTCTGCGCCGCCAGCAGCAGGTCGGCGACGTCGCCGTCGGCCTCGAGGAAAGGGACCACGATGTCCCGGCCGACTTCCAGCAACGCCGCGTCGGCCCCCGGGAGCAGGGTTCCCAGCCACTCGTCCGAGAACTCGGCCGGGGTCTGGAACGCCGGATACAGCGCATCCCAGCGCTCGCTTTCGGTCAAGGTCCGCGCCACCTCGGGCAGGCCGCCGCCGCGCGCGTCGACGATCGTTTCCAACTCCCGCATCAGGGCGGCGTCCGGCCCGGCGTCGTACGCCGCGACCGCCAACTGGACGATGTCCTCTCTAACCCCACTGCTGGCCATACGCAGATCTCCTTAAATGCTCAGCCATGCCCGGGGCCGGGGGGAGGGGGTGGACTCTCATCGTTGGGATTTTTTTGGACCGTCCGCCTTCCTTCGGCCCGCCCGCGGCGACACCGCGCCAGCGGGATTCTACCAGTCAGTCGGACTTAGGGTGAAATTAGCCGGACGGTGCCGATGTCCCACCGACAAGGCGCGACGTGAGAGTCGGCACCCATGACCGACAGGGTTTCGGAATTCAAGCGAATTCGTGTTACCGAGACGGTCCGCGGACGAAGGCGGCGCGGGCGCGATAGATGTTTCCGGCCCGTCATGTCGTCCGTCTCGCGAACATGTCGCCGGGGGGGGACTCCAACAGGGGCAGGCCCCGCGACAGGGCGAACCTAGACTTGGAACCTGGACTTGGAACCTGGACTTGGATTGGACACGAGTAGCAAATGTGTGGCACAGTGGACGGATGGGGGCAACCGGGCAAGGCAGATGGCAGATGCTGGCGGGTTCGCTGGTTCTTGTCGTGTGCGGAACGTGGAGAGTGGTCGCAACGACTGGTACAGGAGTTCGTTTGGCAATCACCTCCTTCTCGCGCCTTGCTCTTGACTGAAAGCGTTGATGTCCTAATCGGCCGACGCCGTCGGTGGATTGCATTGGAGATGCTTATGAAAATCGAACCGGAAATCAGCGGGGTTCATCTTGTCGTTGCGGGAGATTTCAGCCCAACAATGTTTACGCCTGCATGGTTCGAACTTCACAACCTCCTGCCAAAGGGCACCGCCGATCGCGCCGAGTTGCAAATGGCTGCTCCCGACTTTCTGATCTTCTCACTGGACTGGTTGGAATTCAGGGCCATGCAGGATCGATTGATGTTTCATACGACGCACGAGCCGTATATCCGAATTTGCGATCTCGTGATAAAGTTGTTTGAAGAGCCCTTAAGCCACCTGCCGATCACTGCCATCGGAATAAACCGGGATGTTCATTTTTGCGTGGGAAGCCCGGCCGAAAGGTTCCGGATCGGCAGAGAATTGGCGCCATTGAAGCCGTGGGGACATGTCGGAGAAAAATTACATCTGGGATGCAAAAATGACAATATGCCGTCTCTTTCAATTGTGGGCGGTTGCGACGATGAGAGGCCGTCGGAAGACAAACGAGTGATTACGGTTCAATCATCGGCTCGTACCGCCAATAAGAAGACCGGAATATACGTTGGCATCAACGACCATTTTACGATCACGAAGGATGTCCCTGATGCGCAAAGGCAATTCTTGACATCTTTCGGCGAGCGGTTTGGATCTTCAATTGAAAACAGCGACGATATTGTCAATCAGGTCATGTCGCTGGCCGATGATAGGAGAGTTGGGTAATGAAACGGTCCGTTCGGTCTGCTGCAATGCTTGATGGCAGCGCGGCGTTGTCAAACATGGGGCAAGAGCTTGGGGTTGCGTCCTCAAGGACGTACGCCCAGGATTCTCTGCATCGACTCTTTAAGCATCTCGCGGATGGGAATTACAAGGAGAACCGTCGCTACGACACGGATCAAGAAAGCCTCCATCTTTTTTATCTTGCGGAACTATTTCCCCGCGGCGATCGCGAGGATGCCGGCATGAGCGACATGGTGGCGGCTGAGGAAAAAACGGCCGACAACAGCAACATCTATGATCAATGCCATGGAAACAATCATTGGGCCGCCACAGCGAAATTGCGTCCTCACGAGTTGCCGCAAAGGAGATCGGTGCTTGTCGCCCGGCAGGAGTGGGAGGGGTATGTCGTAGAGATTAAAAAGAACTTCTTGGTGGCGCGGCTGACCGACCTGACCGCCGGGTCGAAATATGAGAGCGAGGAGGCAACCATTCCCCTTAATGAAATTGCAGATTCCGACAAAGAAAAAATGACTATTGGCAGCATTTTCCGTTGGGTTTTTGGCTACGAACTTTCTCCAATGGGAGATAAAAAGCAGGTGTCGCAGATAGTGTTCCGCGACCTTCCCAGGATGACCAAAGAGGATTTCGCGAAAGGGAAAGAATGGGCGAAAAAAATCAAAACCATTCTTAGCAAATGACGACATCGAGACCTCAGCCTGAGCGTGATGAGTTTGAGTTTACGCTACTTGGCCCGGGGTACGGGGAAGGCATTGTTATGCATGTCGGCAATGGTACTTGGATTGTCGTTGACTCCTGCATAAGCCCCAATGAAAACACCGCATCCCCGCTTCGCTACTTGGACAACATCGGCTTGGATCCGGCCGATGCCGTCGCGTTGCTCGTAGTGACGCACTGGCACGACGACCACATACGCGGGGCGGCGCAGGTGCTGAGCGCATGCCCTGATGCGGATTTCTGTTGCGCATCCTCCTTTGTGGACGAGGAGTTTCTTACTCTAGTGGGCGCCCTTGGGAAAAGTGATTTTTCTTCGTCGGGATCCGGTGTCCGGTGTGCGCGAGCTTCATGAGATATTTTCATTGTTCGAGGAATTTCCGAAAAGAAGACGATCGTTCGCGGCACCCAACCGCATCATACGCGACCGGGATAACTGCAGAGTATGGTCGCTTTCGCCAAGCGATGATATCTTTCAGAAGTTTCTGATGTCGGTGGGCAGTATGGTTCCCGGGTTTGATGAGCCGATAAGAAGGATTCCCGCACTTCGCAGGAACGACCTCTCTGTCGTACTGCGGGTTGAAACCGAGCACTTCTCTTTGCTTCTTGGGGCGGATCTTGAAAAACGGGGTTGGGCCGCCATCCTTGAAAATATGGCGGGACAATCCGATAAAGCGTCGGTTTTCAAGGTGCCGCATCACGGGTCGAAAAGCGCGCATCATCCAGAGGTATGGCGGCGACTGCTGGAACCCAACCCAGTTGCCGTCTTGGCGCCGTGGCAGCGCGCTGGTCGTGTGATTCCGAGCGCTCGAGATGTTGAACTTATTCTGTCCCACACGGAAGAAGCGTACATAACCAACATGAGACCCACATCCGGCAGAACCGCGGCGCGTACGGTTGATCAAACCAATGCGCAATTCAGCGCAATTCAGACGCCTTGCGCCAGCCGACAATCTGGTTCGCCTGCGGAGACGGATCGAACCCGGGTCGTCGTGGACGGTAAATACTTTTGGAAATGCCTGCCACATCAGAGATTTTGCAACATAGGCATCGTGTTGGAACCTAGAAACGCAGGATGACCCTGCTGTAAGCAGGGTACGTCGCCGAGCCGAGGCCGCACGGAGCCGAAAGCCGCTTCGCCCGGTCCTGCCTGATGGACAAAAACGTCGTTGGCGATGACTGCCTGAAGGTGTGCGGCGACAGCGGACGGTACGGCGGAGCGGCCCTTTCCGCGAAAGATTCCCGCCACCGGCGCGACTGCGCCGCCCCCTCTCATCTGAGAACCATGCAGCAAAAGCGGCAAGATCCGGCGACGGCCGCTTTTATCGCCACCCGATTCCGGCGCATCCGGAGGCTTGTCCGGTGCGTCCCCGACCCTTGGCGCAAGCCGGTCGCCCTGATCGGGCGTTAGTCGCGCGGGCACGATGCCTCGGCCGGGGCGGCTCGGACTTGCCCGGCCGTCTGGAACGGCCGCCCTCAGCCCCATGCCGGCCGCAACCGGAACCCCGCGGCCGCCCAAGCCCCTGGCTGCGGGAGGAGGCTCTTCGCCCAAGAGGGCGCGGCGCGCGCGTTTCAACCCGCAGGTCTTTGACGCGCGGATCCCATCAGGTACACGTCGAACCGGCTGCTGCTGCCGCGGAACGCCAGGTCCGGCGGCCGGCCGGCCAGCGCCGGGGCGGCGCGGGGCCGCTTCGCCACGACCCGGCCGCGGGCGGCGCCGAGCGCCCGCTCCAGCAGCCGGCCGCCGTCGCCCGGCTCGCCCAGCAGCCGCTGCAGCAGGAACATGGGTTGCTTCGCCCGGGCGGCTTTCGGGCCCCGGACGAACATCGGGTCCAGCAACACCACGTCGCGGGGGCCGTCCCCGGCGTACTCGAGGAAGTCGGCGTGGACCAGGCGCATCCTCGCCAGCGCCCGCGCGGTCGGACCGGAGCCTTCCGAGGCCCTGCGCATGCCGTCCTCCAGCAGGGCGCACACGGCGGCCGAGCGCTCCAGCAGCAACACCTCGCACCCGGCGCGGGCCAGCAGGAACGCGTCGCGGCCGAGTCCCGCCGTGGCGTCCAGCACCCCGGGCCGGCGCCCGCGCCGCAGTCCCGCCGCCCGGCCCAGCAGCTGCCCGGCCAGCGGCGCCCGCGCCCGCCGCTGGATGCCGGGCGCCAGGAAGTCCGCGTGCAGGACGGCGGGCGCGCCGTCCGCCTCCATGTGCAGGCCCAGCCCCTCCGGCCCGAACCTGAGCAGCGGGCGCCCGTCCGGAGGCGCCGCCCCGCCCGGCGCGAGCAACGGCAGGCCGAAGCGCTCGGCCAGCTCCCGCTCCCGGGCGGCGGGCCGCTCCGCCGCCGTCAGGACCGCGACCGGGGGGTCGTTCACGCCGCCAGGTGAAGGCCCAGCAGCAGCGCGCCCAGCGCGATGCGGTAGACCGCGAAGGGCGCCAGCCCCAGCCGCTCGACCAGCCGTAGGAAAAAGTGGATGGTGGCGAACGCGACCAGCGCCGACACCGCGCCGCCGTACAGCAGCCGCGGCCATTGCGCGGCCGCCTGGCCGGAGGCGGCGAGCTCCCCGGCCCGTAGCAGGCCGCTCGCGAGGATCACCGGAATGGCGAGCAGGAAGGAGAAGCGGGCCGCCGCCCGCCGCGAGAGTCCGCAGAACAGCGCCGCCGTCATGGTGACGCCGGCCCGCGACGCGCCCGGAATCAGGGCCAGCGCCTGGAACAGGCCGATGACCAGGGCCCCGCGCCATCCGAGCCGCTCCAGGCCGGCGCCGTCCCGCCCGACGCGGTCCGCGAGCCACAGCAGGATCCCGAACGCGATGGAGGCGGCGGCGATCACCGGCGCGGAGCGCGCCAAGGCCTCGACCGGCCCGCCCAGCGCCAGCCCGGCGGCGCCGACCGGGACGGATGCCAGCAACAGCAGCCAGGCGAGACGGGAGCGCTCGCAGCCCGGCCGGCCGGCCAGGCTTCCGATCCAGGCCGCGCCCAGGCCGCGCAGGTCGCGCCGGAAATAGGCGAGCGCCGCCAGCAGCGTGCCCGCGTGGACCGCCACGTCGAAGGTCAGGCCCTGGTCCGGCCAGCCGAGCAGGATCGACGGCAGGAGCAGGTGGGCGGACGAGGAGACGGGAAGGAACTCGGTCAGGCCCTGCGCCACCGCCAGCAGCGTGGTCTGCAGCGGGCCCGGGTCCGCGGCGCCGGCGCTCATGCGTACTCCAGCCGCTCCTTGACGTAGTTCGGCAGCGCGGGCCCCTCCCCGTCCGCCGCCCCGCCGGCCAGCATGCGCTCGGCCAGCCCGCACAAGCTCCGCGCGTCGGGCCGGGCGTCGACATGCCGGCGCGGACGGATCCCCAGCGCCTCCTCGACGGCGGGGCTCCAGCCGTCGCCGGTCGCGCCGCAGGGCGCATCCCGCCAGCGGGCGGGTGCGCCGAGCGCCTCCGGGGCGCCGACCCGCTCGGGTCCGACCCGCTCCAGGCCGGACCGCCGGCGCGCCCGCCAGGCGCCCAAGTAGATCTCGCCTTCCCGGGCCCGGACGGCCACCAGCCAGCGGCGCAGGGGAACCTGCGCCATCGCGGTCCAGGCCAGCAGGGCCAGCGAGGAGCAGGTCAGCACCGGGGCGCCGCTCGCCAGGGCCAGCCCCTGAGCGACGCCGATGCCGACCCGAAGTCCCGTGAACGAGCCCGGTCCGGAGACCACGGCGATGGCGTCCAGCTCCCGCAGGCCGGCGCCGGCCTCGGCGGTCGCCTCGTCGATCATGCGCAACACGCCCTGGGAGGCGCGCCGGCCGGCCTCCGACTCGCGGCCGAACACCCGGCCGCCGGACAGCAACCCCACCACGGCGCGGGCCGAGGAGGTGTCGATCGCCAGCAGGGTGCTCATCGGATGCGGCGGGAAACCGAATGGGGAACGCGGG
>CAYSVD010000074.1:0-2623 GCA_964434395.1 uncultured Pseudohongiella sp. | reverse complement strand
GAGCGCGTCGCGGCGGCGGCGAGCCGGTTCCAGGCCTGGCTCGACAGGCGCTTCGCGGGGGCGGAGACGTTGCGGGAATGGCCGGTGCTGATGCTGGACGGGCGGGGCGCGGTGGTGTCCGGCACCGCCGACCTGATCGTGGAGACGCCGGACGGCGCCTGGGTGATCGACCTGAAGTCCGACCAGGCGGACGATCCGGCCGCGGCCTTCGCCGGCTACCGGCCCCAGCTTCAGGCCTACGCCGCGGCGCTTGAAGGAAGCGGGACGACGGTGCTGGGGACGGGCATCTGCTGGGTCCGGCGCGGCGAGGTGGTGCTGGAAGCGCGCTGAAACCCGGCGGATGACGGGATGTTGCTTGGGATGAGGCTGCACTGCCGCCGAATTTCGCTGAAATACGCCTCCCATTCCACACCAAGCGCGCCGCATCTCGAAACGGGCGACGCAGGCGCTGGACGAGGTCAGGCGGTCAAGGCGCGCCGTCTGCGCGCGTCGCTGCCGGATTTCACCCAAGCTGTCCACCCTTGGACTTCGGCGGGCGACGGACCAATCGCCATGGCGCGAGGCGACGCCATGGGCCCGGAACGCCGTGGAGGCGGGCGGTCGGGGTGAGATGCATCTGTCCGCGAGGCGAGGGCGGACGAGGCCCCGCCGGCGCCCGGTTGCGGGGAGGGCGGCGGGGCGAATATCCGGCCGTGGACAACGCCCATTTCCCATCTCATACATAACGTGGAGACCGTGCGCGCCGGGGCGGGCGGCCCGGACCGTCGCGGGGATCCGGACGCGAAAAACAGCGAGGCGAAAAGCCCGCCGACAGGCCGGCTGGATGACCGGCGCAGGTCGAGGGCTCGGTTTCAGCCCCGGCCGGCCACGGCGCTCGGCGCCCCCCAACAGGCGCCCCCGAAGCCCCGGCGCCCGGAGCGGCGGGCGAACACAGCCTGCCGCCGGTACGCCGCTGGCAGGCAACATGGCGTGGTTGTGCCGGATTGGACTTGTTATGCCCCTTCAGGGCCCTGAGGGGCCGCGCCCGCGTGTGACGCTCTGCGGGCGCGGACGGCGGCGCCGACGGGCCGGCATCCGGCGCGTCCAGGCGCGCAGGGCAACCTTCCGGTGTTTTTCCCCTTCCCCGGGAGGTCGGACCGGGGATGAGCGGCTTAGGCGCCGTCCGGGGGTTGTAGCGACCTGTGGAGCGCGGGATCAGGGCGGCGACGCCGGCCCGCTTGGGGAGAACGTCGTGGAACCGGCGCGCCTGAGGCGACCGCCGGGGGCAGCCGGCAACCGGACAGGTCCGTCATGGGAGATGCGGCGCCTGCAGGAACCGGCGACCCTACCAGCGTCCCACCCCGGCGCACCGGCGGAATGCGGCCCTGCGAGGCTCCGGCGCGACGGGGCCGGCGAGATCGTCCCGCTCGGCGCGGACACGCGGCGGGAACGCGCCCTGGCCGCCGTTCCCCCGCCTGCGGCGTTATATCCGGCAGGGTTTCACGGGAACTGCGCCAACGCGCGGCGGAGGGGGCGGAACGGCGGCCCGACGGCGCGATGCCGCCGGGGCGGTTCCGCCGTCCACGCCGCCACCGATGCCGTCCTTCACCCGGTCACCTCACCCGGTCACCTCACCCGGTCACACCTCACCTGGTCACCTTGACTTCGCGAAATTCCAGCGCACCATAAGCCCCCGACCGGGATGCGGCAATCAACCGCCCCCGGCGAGACGCCCCGCCGGAACGGGCGGGGTCTACCATGCCGCCGCCAGCGCCGACGACAGGAACAGGAACCGGACATGGCCGACCACGAAACCAGAGAAGACATCGTCCAGCTGACCATCGCCGCTTACGGCTTCGGGCCGGACACCGCCCTGATGCGGGAACTGGAGAGGATCGTCGACGACAGCGGCGGACTGCTGGATGTGACCGCCGAGCTGACGTCCGGCGGACGCTGGACCGAACTCTACCCCCCATCCCTGACATCGGAGGAGTTCGCCGATGCCTGGCTGGGCAACCTGTTGCCCGGCGTCGAGCTGAACGACATCGCCTTCGCCCAGGCCATCGTGGTCGGGCATCTCGACGCCGGCGGCGACCCGGCCGTCCTAGTGCGGGCGGCGCAACGGTTCCTGAGCGATCCCGAGGTTCCGGCGGAGTTCGCCGACATCGCCGCCGCATTCCTCGCCAGGGGCGGGACGGCGATGACGGAGCTGGCCGTCGGCGAGACCAGGGTGGACCTCGCCCAACTGGCGGTCGCGGCTTACGCCGCCGCCCCGGGGGCCTCGCTGATGGCGGAGCTGGAAGGGATCGTCGACGGCGGGGGGTCCATGCTGGACGCGGCCCGGGCCCTGACCTCCGGCGGGCGCTGGGCGGATAGGTATCCGCCGTCCCTGACTCCCGACGAATTCGCGGATGAATGGCTTGAGAGCCTGCTCCCCGGAGTCGACCTGGATGGGATCGCGTTCGCCCGGTCTCTGGTCGCTGCCCGCGCCGAGGCGGGCGATGTCGCCGGTCTGGTGCTGACGGCGCAGGAATTCCTGAGCGCGCCGGCCGCGCCGGCGGAGTTCGTCGACTTCGCCCGGTATTTCCGCGCCCGCGGCGATGCGGCGGTGGAACATTCGGTGGTCCGGGGGCTGGACGGGACG
>CAYSVD010000073.1:0-3542 GCA_964434395.1 uncultured Pseudohongiella sp. | reverse complement strand
GCGCGGGGCCCGCGGGGGCGGGGCCCGCGGGGGCAGTCAGTCTGGACAGCCGCCAGCTCCGCGGTGTAGGATGCGGGGCGACCGGCGGCGGCCGGTCGGGAGGACGACGATGTACGAGCGGATTCTGGTGGCGGTGGACCTCTCCGACGACTCCAGGAAGGTCATCGACGCGGCCGCGCGGCTGGCGGGCGACGCGGGCAAACTGCATCTGGCGCATGTGGTGGAGCCGGTCTCGGCGACCTACACCATGGACATCTACGCCATCAACATCAGCGAACTGCAGGAGGAGGCCATCGGCTTCTCGAAGCGGCAGCTGGAGAAGATCGGCGGGGAGCTGGGGATCGACGCCGGCCGCGTCCACACCCTGCTGGGCGCGCCGGCGCCCGAGATCAGGAACCTGGCGGGCGAGATCGGCGCGGACGCCATCGTCATCGGCAGCCACGGGCATTCCGGCTGGAAGATCCTGCTGGGCTCGACCGCCAACAAGGTGCTGCACGGCGCCACCTGCGACGTGCTGACCGTGCACGTCGGCGAGAGGAAAGCCGCCCGCGCCTGACCCTCAGCCCGGACGCCGCTCCGGCTTGACCACCAGCACGTCGCACCCGATCCGGTCCAGCACCTTCTCCGCCGTGTTGCCAATCAGCGCGCGGTCCAGCCGCGAGCGGGACACCGCGCCCATCACCACCGCGCTCGCGCCGAGGGTCCGCGCCTGCTCCGGCAGCGCCTCGACGACGTTGCGGTCCGTCCAGTGGCAGCGGGACGGGTCGACGCCGCCGGCCTCGGCCAGCTCCTTGAGCTTCCGGTTCTCCTCGCCGGCGTCGGCCAGCAACGGATAGACCCCGGCCAGCGGCGGCACCCAGGCCGAATGGAACAGGTGCGCCTCCCCGCCGGCGACGGCGGCCAGGGCGCGGGCGCAGGCGATGATCCGGCCGTCCAGCGAGGCCGGCTTGTCGTGCATGTGGTCCGGATCGACCGCCGCCAGGAACACCGGCGCGGCATCCCAGGGCCGCTCCTTCGCCAGCAGCAGCGGCGCGGGGCAGTGGCGCACCAGCTCCCAGTCGGCGTTCGACAGCAGCAACCGGCTGACCCGGCTGTGATGGCGGGTGGTCTTGACCACCAGCGCCGGTGCGCTGTCCTCGACGCGGCCGACGATCTCGGCCCAGGGCGGGTTGCCCCAGGCGGCGACGCAGGCGGCCTCGAGCCCCCGCTCCCGCAACGGCCGCGCCAGCGCCTCCAGCTCCGCGATCCGGGCCTGGCCGTGCTCGTAGCGGAGCTTTTCCGCCTGCACGGGGTCGAAGTAGAAGCCGCTCTCCAAATAGGGGCTGTAGTCGGCCAGCACCAGATCCAGGCCGCGCCCGGCGCTTTCGGCCAGGCGGACGGCCCGGTCCAGCGCCGGCTGGACCTCCTCGTCCGGCTCGATGACGGCGAGCACCCGGCCCGACTCCAGCATGTCCGTTCCCCTTCGGCGGATGGGCGCCATAGTACCAGCCCGGCCCGGAGACCGGCTTGACCCGGAACAACGAACCGGCCCGACGTTCCGGCGCCCGGCGGCCCGGACATGATGGCATACCGGACCCGACGATGGGAGACCTGCCGCCGAATCAGCGGCCTGTGCCGGCCGACCGCGCTGGACGGGGGGAACTGCTCCAGCTCGACGCCATCGTCCGGCGCAGCCCGCCCTGCGGCAGGAACGACTGCCTGTACCGCCGGGGCGACCCGTTCCGCTCCGTCTTCGCGGTGCGCTCCGGCAGTTTCAAGTCCCTGTCGGCGGACGGGCCGGAGCGGCAGCGGGTGAGCGGCTTCCACCTGCCGGGCGAGCTCGTCGGGACGGACGGCATCGGCGGCGGCCGCCGCGACCGTTCGCCGCAGGCGCTGGAGCGCTCCTCCGTGCGCGAGCTCCCCTTCGACCGGCTGGAGGCCCTGAGCCGCCGGCCGCCCGGCCTGCGGCGCCGCGTCTTCGCCGTCCTCGGCGAGGAGATCGCCCGGGGCCGGCGGACCCGCGCCCTGCTGTGCGGCCGCAGCGCCGAGGAGCGCCTGACCGACTTCCCGCTGGGCCTTTCCGGCCGCTTCGCCCGCATGACCCTGTCGCCCGTCCGCTTCCTGCCGCCCATGAGCCGCGGCGACATCGGCCAGCACCTGGGGCTGGCCCTCGAGACCGTCAGCCGCGTGCTGGCCGACCTCGGACGCAGGAACCTGGTGGCGGTCAGCCGCCGGGAGATCCGCATCCTCGACGGCGACGCCCTGCGCCGGATCGCGGACAGGCGTCAGGAAAAGTCCACGCCGTAAGACGCCGCGGGAACCCGGACGGCGAGGCGCAAGGCCAACGTCCGCGATGGACCCGACATGATCCGACTATGATCCGACTATGATCTGTTGCAGCAACAGCCGATTTTGCCGATACTGAAGGTCCGATGCGCGAGCCAGCGACCGCGCTTCCGTGCGGGCGGCGGGCGGGACGCCGCCGTACGGCGGGGATGTCCGCAACGAATATCGAAAGGGAAGCCTCCGCCAGGACGGTGCGGATGCCGCCCGCAAGGAAGGGGGCCGTCGGACATGGAAGACAGGCGTTCACCGGCATGATCGGGAAACGGCTCCGACATGCGTGATTGGCTGCGTGAGGCGGACGACATGCCAAGCGCGGCGGCGCCGGACGAACAGGAAGCTTACGAAAATGGCAGGATGGAAACGCCCCCCTAGGGGGGATATCGAGGCGGCGGCCGACAAATTTCTCAAAGGGATGAAAAGGCGCTCCCGCGAAGAGAGCGTGCGCGCCGGCCTGATCATCCTCTTCGATAGCCTGAACGCCGGGTCCGTCGAGTGCGAATACCCGGTGGAGCGGGGGCGCGCCGACATCTACCTGCCGAACCAGAGAACATTCATCGAGGTCAAAAAACCCGGCGCCGCCGCCGCGGATCCGGACGCCGCGCAATCCGGAATGGGCGAATCGGCCAGCGAACAACTTCACCGCTATGTTCACGGAGAGATCGAGCGTGAATTGAGCTGGGGGGAAGACGAAAAGCTCCCTTCGAACCGCCCATGGACGGGAGTGGTGACCGATGGCGTCAACTGGCATATATTCAAGTACGAGCATAAGAAAAACGCCAGACCTCAGCGGCAGGAATCGAAAACGATCGCGAAGGGCGACGAGGCGGAACTGGCCGAACTCGTCAGGGAAATGCTGGGGGAATGGGTGGGGAAGGAATGGATCGGAACCGACCGGACCGATGCCAGCCCGTCGGCGATCCTGATGGAATTCCAGGAAAGCCTCGCCGAATTGTACAAAAACCGCCCCCGCCGAACAAAACGAAAGGGACTTATATACTTGTGTACTTGCGAGGGATCTGCTACACTATCCCTAACAACATCAGGAGACTGCTGTGAGCGGCCAACCTGCTGAAACCATTAGCGTTTTTGACTTCTTCGCCATATTCCCCACGGAGGCGACGGCTCGGGAGTATTTCGAGGGGATCAGGTGGCCCGACGGCCCGGAGTGCGTGGCCTGCGGCGGGCGCGACGTCGCGCCATGGAAGACCCGATCCGGT
>CAYSVD010000072.1:0-3680 GCA_964434395.1 uncultured Pseudohongiella sp. | reverse complement strand
CGGATGATCCCTGCGCAGGGACGTCTGGAGACGCATCCGCCGGACCGGATATCCCGGTCCCGCCCGTCGGCCTACGCCGGAGAAGCGCAGCGGATGACGGCTTGTGTGCTGCGTCCGGTCGGACAGCTGCGCCGTCCGGCGGGGGACGCTCTGACCGGCGACGCCGGGACGGCGAAACCGAGGCGGCGCGGCAACCGAAAGCGGCGGACGACCCGCGGCGGAGCTCCCGTCCCCGACCGGATCGCCCGGTCTCAGTTCTCGATGCGCATCACGCTGTAGGCCACCTCCTCGTAGGGGTGCGCCGCCTTCATCGCCTCGGTCACCGCCCGGCGGCATGCCTCGGCGCACACCATCTCCACCTTGTACTCCGGAGCGGTCTCCACCACCCCCTGCTTGCCCAGGAAGGGATCGCTGCCCGCCAGCGGGCGGAACTGCCCCTGTCCGGCGGTCTGCCAGGCGCAGCTGTCGTAGTCGCCCACCCGGCCGGCGCCGGCGTCGAACATGGCCCGCTTGACCGCCTCCAGATGGGATTCGGGGACGTAGAATTCGATTTTGAACAGCGAAGACGCCATAGCCTAATCCAGCCACACCCGGGCGTTGCGGAAGATTCTTAAGGAGGGCGCATCCTCCCGCCAGTCGTCGGGATGCCACGAGTTGGCGCAGGCCCGAAACACCCGCTCGGGGTGAGGCATCAGGATCAGCACCCTGCCCCGCGCGGCGGTCACCGCCGCGATCGCGTCCGTCGAGCCGTTGGGGTTGAAGGGGTAGCGCTCCGTCGACCGCCCGCGGTTGTCGACGTAGCGCATGGCCACGTCGCCGCTCCTGTCCAGGATCCCGCGCCGCCGCTCGTTCGGGAACCAGGCGCGGCCCTCGCCGTGGGCGACCGCGATCGGGAACCGCGAGCCGCCCATGCCCGCCAGGAACGGCGAGCCGTTGTCCTCCTCGATCCGGACGGCGGACACCCTGCCCTCGAACTGCTCCGAGCGGTTGCGGGCGAAGCGCGGCCAGCTCTGCGCCCCCGGAATCATGTCGCTCAGCTGGGACAGCATCTGGCAGCCGTTGCACACGCCCAGGACCAGAGTTCCGGGATCCTCGAAAAAATCCTGGAACTGCCGCCGCAGGGCCTCGTTGTGCCGGATGGTCCGCGCCCAACCGCCGCCGGCGCCCAGCACGTCCCCGTAGGAGAAGCCGCCGCAGGCGGCCAGAACGTTGAAGCGGTCCAGGCTGGTCCGCCCCTCGAGCAGGTCGGTCATGTGCACGTCGACCGCACTGAAGCGGGCCCGGTCGAAGGCGGCCGCCATCTCCGTCTGGCCGTTGACGCCCTGCTCCCGCAACACGGCCACCCTAGGCTTCGCGCCGACGTTGACGTACGGGGCCGTGACGTCCTCGTTCAGGTCGAAGGACAGCTCGACGCTCAGCCCGGGCTCCCTCCCGTCGTCGATCCCGTCGTCGTCCTCCTCCTCGTCGTTCTCCGGCCAAAGTTCGGCATTGTCCCGAAGATCCCGCATCCGGCTGGAATGCTCCTCCCAATGGTACTGCAGGCCGCGCCGGGGGGCGACGAACAGAGTGAACTCGCCCATCGTGAAGGTCACCAGATCGTGCTCGTCGATGCCTCCGATCACATGGGTCATCGGCCCCAGCCCGGATTTTTTCGCCAGCGCCATCAGCTCGCCCAGCCGCTCCTCGGGCGCCTGCAGCACCGCTCCGAGCTCCTCGTTGAACAGTGCGCTGCAGGGATCGCCGCCCGGCCCGACGAGATATTCGATGTCCACCACGGCGCCGCAGCGGCCGGCGAAGCACATCTCCGCGACGGTCGCCAGCAGCCCGCCGTCGGAGCGGTCGTGGTAGGCGAGCAAAAGATCGGCGGCGCGGGCGCGCTGGATGAACTCGAAGAAGGCGGTCAGCAGGCCGGGATCGTCCAGGTCCGGCGCCGGGCCGCACTCGTAGCCGAATACTTGAGCGAACACGGACCCGCCCAGCCGGTGCCGGCCGTCGTCGCCGTAGCAAAGATCCACCAGGACCAGCGCGGTCTCGCCCCGGTCCGTGCGCAGCTGCGGGGTCAGGGTCCGGCGCACGTCGGCGACCGGCGCCGCGGCGGTGACGATCAAGGAAAGCGGCGCGGCGCTGCTCTTTTCGCCCTCCCGGTCCGTCCATGCGGCGCGCATGGAGGTGGAGTCCTTGCCCACCGGGATGCAGATGCCCAGCGCCGGGCACAGCTCCATGGCCACGGCCTTGACCGTCGCGTACAGCCTGGCGTCCTCGTCCCCGTGTCCCGCCGCCACCATCCAGTTGGCGGACAGTTTGATGTCGGACAGTTTCCGGATGTCCGCGCAGGCGATGTTGGTGACGGCCTCGGCCACCGCCATGCGGCCCGAGGCCGGGGCGTCGATCAGCGCCAGCGGCGGCCGCTCGCCCATGGCCATCGCCTCCCCCTCGTAGCCCTGATGGTCGGCGGCCATCACCGCCGCGTCGGCGACCGGCGTCTGCCAGGGCCCGACCATCTGGTCGCGGCACACCATGCCGGTGATGCTGCGGTCGCCGATGGTGATCAGGAAGTCCTTGCTGGCGACCGTGGGATGCTCAAGCACCTTCTTGGCGGCTTCGAGGATGTCGGGCTCCTCCCAGAAGCCGTCGTCCCGCGTCGCGGGCGCGGGCGGGAGCGCCCCGGCCCGGCGCCGCATCCGGGGCGGCTTGCCGAACAACAGGTCCAGGGGCAGGTCGACCGGGGCGTCGCCGAAATGGGAGTCCTCCAGGGTCAGATGCGGCTCCTCGACGGCCTCGCCCACCACCGCGAAGGGACAGCGCTCCCGGGCGCACAGGGCGGCGAAGTCCTCCATGCGCTCCGGTGCGACGGCCAGCACGTAGCGCTCCTGGGCCTCGTTGCACCAGAGCTCCAGCGGCGACAGGCGGGTCTCGGCCGAGGGTATGTCCCGCAGTTGGAAGCGCCCGCCCCGCCCGGCGTCCCGCACCAGCTCCGGCAGAGCGTTGGACAGCCCGCCCGCGCCCACGTCGTGGATGAAGCGGATCGGGTTGTCCGCGCCCATCTGCCAGCAACGGTCGATGACCTCCTGGCAGCGGCGTTGCATCTCCGGGTTGCCGCGCTGGACCGACGCGAAGTCCAGTTCCTCGTCGCCGGTCCCGGCCGCGACCGAGGAGGCGGCCCCGCCGCCCAGGCCGATCAGCATGGCGGGCCCGCCCAGCGCCACCAGCCGGTCGCCGGAGGCCACCTCGCCCTTCTCGACATGCCCGGGGCGGACGTGGCCGATACCGCCCGCGATCATGATCGGCTTGTGGTAGCCCCACTGCCGCCCGTTCCCGTCGACGGCCTCGAAGCTGCGGTAGTAGCCGCACAGCCCGGGGCGGCCGTACTCGTTGTTGAAGGCGGCGGCGCCGACCGGCGCCTGGAGCATGATCTCCAGCGCGCCCGCCATATGGGGGGGGCGGGGCAGGCGCATGTCCTCCGGTTCCGGAGACCGCACCGGCGGCAGGTGCAGGGCGGCGACGCTGAACCCCGCCAGCCCCGCCCGCGGCTTGGCGCCGCGGCCGACGGCGCCCTCGTCCCGGATCTCCCCGCCCGAGCCGGTGGCCGCGCCGGGATGGGGGGCGATGGCGGTGGGGTGGTTGTGGGTCTCCACCTTCATCAGGATGTGGGCGGGCTCCCAACAACGGCCGTACACGCC
>CAYSVD010000071.1:0-9941 GCA_964434395.1 uncultured Pseudohongiella sp. | reverse complement strand
CGGCCCTGCTCCAGGCGACCGTTGCGGTCGCGGGATCGGCGCCGGCGACGGAGTCGCCGGCCTTGTACAGAACCAGCCGGTCCTTCGCGTCGTGCTCGAATCCCTCGGCGCGCTCCCAGCCGCCGTCGGGAGCGTTGTCGGTGTCGAACAGGGATCGGACGATGCGCGTGCCGGCGGCGTTCCAGGTGTCGTGCCAGCGCGACTCGCCGGTCCCGTCGCCGTCGCTGTCCGTCACGGTCAGCGCCCGGCTGACGGCCTGCGCGGCCGGATCCTCGCCGGTCCCGTCGGCCTTGAGCGCCCAGTCGTCGTACCAGATGGTGTTGACGATCAGGTTCCCGGCTCCGAACCGCCAGGCGACGGCTCGGTCGAAGGCGCCGTTCCCGTCGCTGTCGAACTCGACCAGGACGGCCCGGCCCTCGCCGTCGTACGCGTAGCGCGCGCCGCTGTCCAGCGTTTCGATCCAGTCGTGGTAGAACAGCGTCCTTTCAAGACCGCCCCCGGCATCGTACTCGCGCTTTCGCGCCGTCTCGTAATCGCCGTCGTGGCCGGCGTCGAATTCGGTGAGGACGTAGCGCCCTTCGTCGTCGTACGTGTAGCGCTCCTGTCGGGTGTAGGCGCCGGTGGCGGGATCCGGGTCGAACGAGGCCTGGATCGTCCGGTCGTCCTCGGGCCGGTCCGGATCGCCCCGGTCCACCAGCCGGCTGCCGTCGAAGGCGCCGTCGTCGTCCGCGTCCGTCTCCACCCGTTTGCGGACGGCCCGGGTGGTCCTGTCCACGGGGCCCTCCGGAAAGATGAAGGTGGTCCGCTCGTCCACGAAGCCGTCGCCGTCGGCGTCCAGCGAGACGGTCTCCCACTTGCCGCCCTCGGCGTGCCGGGTGTACTCGACGATCCGCTCCGGGGCGCCCAGTTCCGCGACGGGACGTTCCCAGTCGTGGATCTCCAGCCGGACGGCGCGGCCCCGCTCGTCCAGGATCCGCACCTCGACCCGGTCCCAGTCGCCGTCGGCGTCGGCGTCGAGGTTGCGGCGCCATGAGGCGATCCTGCCCGCGGCGCTGTCGAAGGTGTGGAAGGTATCCAGGCGTCCGTCGCCGTCGCTGTCCGACTCCCACAGCCGCCTGAGTTCTTCGGTTCCCTGGCGGATGTAGGTGGAGCGGCGCTCCAGATCCCCGTCGCCGTCCTCGTCCACGCCGAAGACGGCCCATTCGCCGGTGGCGGAATCCCAGCCGACATGCTCGACCCGCACCGGCGGGCCGAGCTCCTTTCCGGCGCCGCTCCACTCGTGGAAGGCCGTGCGGACGATGCGGCCCTCGGCGTCCAAGGCGCGCACCTCGATCCGGTCCCAGCGGCCGTCGCCGTCGGCATCCAGGTTGCGGCGTTGCGAGACGATCCTGTCCGCGGCGCTGTCGAAGGTGCTGAGCGTGTCCAGCCTGCCGTCGCCGTCGCTGTCCGACTCCCACAGCCGTCCGATCTCTACGGTTCCTTCGCGGAGGTAGGTGGTGCGGCGCTCCAGATCCCCGTCGCCGTCCTCGTCCACGCCGAAGGTGGCCCATCCGCCGCTGGCGGCGTCCCAGCCGACATGCTCGACCCGCTTCGGCCGGTCGAGTCCGCCGCCGCCGCTCTGATCGTGGAACTCCGCGCGGACGACGCGGCCCCGGGCGTCCAGGGAGCGCACCTCGACCCGCTCCGGCGTCCCGAGGTTTTCGCTGGTGCCGTCCCAGTCGTGGAATTCCGTGCGGACGGTGTTCCCCTGGGCATCCAAGGCGCGCACCTCGACCAGATCCCAGCGTCCGTCGCCGTCGGTGTCGAGGTTGCGGCGCCGCGAGACGACCCGGTCCAGGGCGCTGTCGAAGGTGCTGAACGCGTCCAGCCTGCCGTCGCCGTCGGCGTCCCATTCCCACAGCCGCCTGACCTCGGCGCCGTCCTCGAAGATGTAGGCGGATCGGCGCTCCAGATCCCCGTCGCCGTCCTCGTCCACGCCGAAGGATGCCCACCTGCCGCTGGCGGGATCCCAACCGACGTGCTCGACCCGCTCCGGCGGCCCGAGGTCTTCGCGGACGCCGTCCCAGTCGTGGAACTCCGCGCGGACGACGCGGCCCCGGGCGTCCAGGGCGCGCATCTCGACCCGGTCCCAGCGGCCGTTGCCGTCGGCATCGAGGTTGCGGCGCTGCGAGACGACCCGGCCCAGGGCGACGTCGAAGGTGCTGAACGCGTCCAGCCTGCCGTCGCCGTCGCTGTCCGACTCCCACAGCCGCCTGATCTCGACGCCGTCCTCGAAGATGTAGGTGGAGCGGCGCTCCAGATCTCCGTCGCCGTCCTCGTCCACGCCGAGGGAGGCCCACATGCCGGTGCCGGGGTCGTAGGCGATGTGCTGGATGCAGTCGGCCGTCGGGTCGTCGGGGCCGTCGTCGTAGAACAGGATCCTGGCGGGCCGGCCGGCGTCCGGTCCGCCGTCGTCCGCGTAGGCGTAGCCGACGGCGCGGTCGGCGGCGCCGTCCCCGTCGTCGTCGATGAGGTGGCGTTCGATCTCCTCGCCGTCCACCGTGGATGCGACGGGCGGACCGACCCGGGTTCCTGACGTGTTTCCGCTCATGACTGTCCGCCCGGCCCTTGGACCGCTCCGCGATTGTACCACCGGCCGCCGCCGGCCCCATGGAGAGGTCCGGCGGGTGTCCGGCGGGCCTCCCCGCCCCGTCCGGGACGGGATCCCCGCGAATCCGGCGGCTTCCGGCCGGGCCGGAGCCGACGGGTTGTAGACCCCCCGCCGGGCGGATGCCTTTCACTCCGGGCGGCGCCTATAATGGGTCCGTGAAGCGGAGCGAAGGCCTTTTCGACATCGTCATCGTCGGCGGCGGCATGGTGGGCGCCGCCATGGCCTGCCTGTTGGCGGATCTTCCCGTGCGGGTCGCGCTGGCGGACCGCGCCGCCGATGCTCCCCGTCCGCCGACCGGCGACCGGCGCTCCCCCCGCTTCGACCTTCGGGTCAGCGCGCTGACCCCCGCCTCCATCGCCCTGCTCGACGGCATCGGCGCCTGGCCGGCCATCGAGGCGATGCGTTGCTGCCCCTTCCGCGACATGGAGGTCTGGGATGCGGACGGCTCCGGCGCTATCCGCTTTTCGGCGGACGCGCTGGGCGCGGCGCGGCTGGGCGCCGTCGTGGAGAACAGCGTCGTCGGCGCCGCGCTGCGCCGCCGCCTCGCCGCCGCCGCCAACGTCCAGGTGCTGGCTCCCTGCGAGATCGTCGGGTTGCGCGTCGGGACGGGGGAGCCGGCGACGCTGACGACCGGCGGCGGGGCGACGCTGAGCGCCTCGCTGGTGATCGCCGCCGACGGCCCCGGCTCCAGCATCCGGCGGCTGGCCGGCTTCGTCACCCGGGAATGGGACTACGGCCACCGCGCCATCGTCACCACGGCGCGCGCGGAGCGGCCCCACGGGCATGCGGCGCGGCAGCGATTCATCGACACTGGCCCGCTGGCCTTCCTCCCCCTGTCGCCGGCGCCGGGATCCGCCGACCAGCGGCACTGCTCGATCGTCTGGTCGGCCGTGCCCGGGCGAGCCGAGGCGCTCATGGCGATGGACGATGCGGCCTTCGCGCGGGAGCTGGGCCGGGCCATCGAAGGCCGGCTGGGCGCCGTCGAGTGGACCGACCGGCGCGTGATGGTGCCCCTGCGGCAACGCCGCGCGCCGGATTACTTCAGGGACAACGTCGTGCTGATCGGCGACGCCGCCCACACCATCCACCCCCTGGCCGGGCAGGGGGTCAACCTGGGCTTCGGGGACGCGGAGGCGCTGGCCGGGGAGCTGGCCCGCGCCTGCCGCGCCGGGCGGCGGCTGGCGGACCCGGTGGTGCTGGGGCGCTACCAGCGCCGGCGCAAGGCCCGCAACGTGGGCATGATGTGGGCCATGGAGGGGTTCCGGCGCCTGTTCGCCGACCAGCCGCCGCCCGTGCGCTGGCTGCGCAACGCCGGCATGAGCGGCCTCGACCGGCTCGCTCCCGTGAAAAACCTCATCGCCCGGCGGGCGATGGAGTCGGGGTAGGGGCCTACTGCCGCCGCATCCGGGAGCGGACCTCCCGGTCGAGCGCTTCGAGCTCCTCCTCCGCCCGCCGGCGCATCTCGGTGATGTAGGGGTCGTTGGGGTAGAACCGTTCCAACGCGCGCCACTGCCCGGGCGACAGCCGCTCCCGGTCGAGGTCGTAGGCGTTCTGCAGGCTGCGTTGATCCGCGATCGCGATGCCGGTGAGCACCGACGCCGCGTACACGAAGATGCCGAACACCAGAACGCCGGCGCCGGCCCGCACCTTCCCCGGGACGCGCGGGAGCGCCGCCACGATGTTCGCCGCCACCATCGCCGCCGCCAGCGCGAGGAACACGTTGGCAAGGCCCGGGTTGATCTGCAATCCGATGAACAGCGCCGAGTAGAACACCAGCAGGGCGGCCAGGAAGCCCAGCGTCGAGAGGATGGTCTTGAGCAGTCTCATGACGATGCCGGACCGCGCCGCTTTTGGGGGGGAGGGGACATGGACCGGCGGCCCGCCGCTAGAACCGGTACCGGACCTGCGCCGAGAAGTGGCGCGGCAGCTCCGGCAGGACGATGACGCCGCCGAACAGGTTCGGGAAGTTGGAGCGGAAGTACCGCTCGTCGGTCAGGTTTTCGCCGCTGACGCTGAACCTCCAGTCCCCGGCCTCGTAGCCGACCCCGGCGTTGACCAGCGTGTAGCTGGGCAGGATGACGCTGTTGGAGAAGCCGGAGGGCACGGCCGCCACGTCGGCGACGCTGACGCTGGCGGTCCAGCCGCCGTCGAATTCGTAGGAGGCGCTCGCCGAGAGGATGTCCTCCGGCATCCCGGCGCGCCGCCCCCCGCTGGGCGCCGCGCTCACGAAGCCCGAGACCGTGCCGCCGTACAGCAGGTGGCACGGGATGGCCGGCAGGTCTTCGCAGCCGATGAAGCTGAACCGGTAGCCGTTCCGCTCCGTCTCGAGATTGACCACCTCGATGTGGGAGTGGGCGAAGGTCAGCAGCAGCCTGTCGGTGACCGCCCAATGCGCCTCCGCCTCCGACCCCCGGGTCCGCGTGCTTTGGTTGGTGACGATGGACTGCGCGGAGAAGTCGGTGCGCTCCTGCTCGTAGCGCGCCAGGGCGAAGTACAGGCGGTTGTCCAGCAGGCTGCCCTTCAGCCCCGCCTCCAGCAGCTTCGAGCTGTCGAAGGCGCCGCCGCTGAGGATGTTGGAGGTGGTCACCTCGCCGCCCTGTCCGGCGATGATGGTGGATTGCCTCGATGCGGTGAGGTAGGGAACCAGGCCGGCGGCGCTTTCATACGACAGGCTGAAGGTCCATGAAACGCCGTCCACGTCGTCCTCGGCCGCCGCTTGCTCGCAGCCGCCGGGCGGCGGGCAGGAATGGTTGCTGCTGGCGAACAGCAACTGGTCCGCGGGCTGGCGGCTCTCCATGCTGATGCTGTCGTGGCGCGCTCCCGCGAGCAGGCTGATGCCGTTGTCCCAGCTGAAGTCGGCCATGACGGCGAGGCCGAGGTCGGTGTACTTGCCGATGTAGTACTCGGTGTAGTCGTCGTGGATGCGGGTCGCCAGCACCCGGCGGCTCAGCGCGTCGGCCGGCCGCGTGAGGTCCCGGCGGTGGAAATGCTCGTTGGTGTAGTCGTCGGCGTGCTCGAAGTCCGTGTGGCGCGCGGAGGGCGAGATCTGCACCGCGGCCGTCAGGCCGTCCAACGCGAACTCGCGGGACAGGACGAATTTGTTCTCGACCACCCAGGTGTCGTGGAACTGCGAGAAGCCGTAGGCGTTTTCGTTGAGGTTGTCGTAGCGCTCGAAAAACAGCTGGTTCCGCCACGACCAGCCGGACCCGTCGGCGGAGATCAGGTCGAAGTACAGGGTGGCGGTCTCGTTCTCCAGCGTGTCCTCCGGCGCCACCAGCACCGTGCTGCCCTCGATCCGCGCGACGCCGGGGTCGATCAGGTTCAGGGCGGACAGATCCCCGGTCAGCGCCTCGAGCTCCTCGTAGGTCTCGCCGCCGCCCGGAATCAGCTCGCCGCCGGCCAGGCCCGGCGTCAGCGCATCGAAGCGGAACGCCTCGAGGTTGGTGAATCCGTCCCCGTCGGTGTCGTACTCCTGGTGGGAGACGCGGCCGTCGCCGTCGAGGTCCAGCGGCTTCGCCCGCCCGGTGACGTAGATGCCGTGGTCCACCAGATCCTGGGTCAGCCGGTTCCATCCGGCCACCTGGTTGCTGGCGAAGTCGTGCCACATGCCGCCCATCTGGATCCGCAGCCCGCCGGCGAGGTCCATGTCCATGGAGGCTTGGAGCAGCGACTGGCGGGTGCCGGTGTCGTCGTAATAGCTGCCGGAGTCCTCGAGCTCCCCGTACAGGAAGTAGCCGAACTCCCGCCCGCCGAAGTTCCCCGGCCCGCCCACCTCGGCGCTCAGCACGGCTTCGTCCCAGCTGCCCGTGCTCAGGGACAGGCCCCCGAAGGGGCGCTGGGCGAACTGCCCGGTCTCCTCGATGCGGGCCGATTTGGGGTAGTAGTTGAGGTAGCCGCCGATCTTGGAGGGCCCGAAGACGGGCGAGGCGGGCCCGCGCACCACGTCGATCCGGTCGGCCGCGCCGATCGCCACCGGGTAGTTCCCCGGGTTGTCCAGCCGGCGCATGCCGCGGAAGTAGGCCTCGCCGGGCGTCCCCCGTACGTCCAGCACGCCGGCGCGCCCGAAAAAGGACTGGGTGAAGGTGCCGGGCGCGATGGCGATCAGGTCGTCGATGTCGCGCATGTTGAACCGGTCCATGACGTCTTCCGACACGGTCGATGCGGAGCGGGGCGTCTCGAGGATGGACTTGTCGAATCCCAGGACGGACTGCACGCCCTCCCCGAGCAATCCGCGCAGGTCGCTGGTGACCACGATCTCCTCGATCCGCGTCGGTTGCTGTCCGTGCAACGACCCGGCCAGAAGCGCGCCGAGCGCCGCGCAGACGACGAGGCGCCGGCGGCCTCCTGCTGCGGGGGGTGACATCCTGTTTCTCCCGGGAAGATGGATGGAGGGCCGAGGAGCCGCATCGTCCGTCGCGGGCGGCGGCGCCGCCCGGCGGTTTCGGGCGGCGCGATGATAGGGGATTGGGGCGGGCGGTTCAACTCTCAGTCCTCAGTCTCTCAGTCCTCAGTCCTGGCACTCTCAGTCCTGGCACTCTCTCTCACGAATGGGTCTCTCACGAATGGGCGGTGTCGCGCCCCCCCGCGACAGGGGCCCAACAGGGGCCGCCGCTCAAAGGGACAACCGGGCCGCGGCGGGGTATGATGGCGGGATGGACAAGAAGGCGGCGGACAAGAAGGCGCTTCTCGGCGAGCTGAGGATCGACCGCGGCGAGGGCCGGACGGAAGCGGGACGGCCCGTCAAATGGTTCGCCGCCGCCGCCGTTCTGGGCGGTTTGGCCTTCGTCTGGTGGTACGTCGATCTCTCCCCGGCCCCGGCCCGGGCGCTGGAGGTCAGGGCCATCCCGGCGCAGGCGCCGGCCCGGGCGGCGGCCGGGTCCAGCGTGCTGGACGCCACCGGCTACGTCATCGCGCGCCGCATGGCCACGGTCAGCTCCAAGGTGACCGGCAAGGTCATGGAGGTGATGATCGAAGAGGGCATGGAGGTGGAGCGGGGGCAGGTGCTGGCGACTCTGGACGACAGCATCAACCGGGCCCAGCTGGCGCTGGCCGAATCCCAGCTGACGGCGGCGGACGCCGCCGTCGCCGAGCTGGAGGTGCAGATCCGCCAGGCCGAGCTCCGGCTCGGCCGCACCCGCGGCCTGGCGGAGGAGAACCTGGCCAGCCAGGCGGAGCTGGACAACGCCCGGCTCGACCTCGATGCCCTCGCGGCCCGGCGCGAGAAGCTCCTTCGGGACATCGCCGTGGCCGAGCGCGGCGTCGCCATCCAGCGCCGGTTCTTGGACGACATGCGGATCCGCGCGCCCTTCGCGGGCGTGGTGATCGCCAAGGCCGCCCAGCCGGGCGAGATGATCTCGCCGGTCACCGCCGGCGGCGGCTTCGTCGCCACCGGCATCTGCACCATCGTCGACATGGAGTCGCTGGAGGTGGAGGTGGACGTGAACGAGGCCTACATCAACCGCGTCAGCGCCGGCCAGCCGGCCTCCATCGCCCTGAACGCCTATCCGGACGACCCCTACCGGGCCGAGGTGATCGCCATCATCCCCGCCGCCAACCGCAACCAGGCCACCGTGCGGGTGCGCATCGGCTTCGTCGAGCGCGACGAGCGGGTGTTGCCGGAGATGGGGGTGCGGGTCTCCTTCCTGGCCGAAGGCGCGGCCGGCGCGCCCGCCGGGGCGGCGCGGGCGGGCGTGCTGGTGCCCGGCGCCGCGGTCGCCGACGCGGCTGGCCGGCCGCACGTGTGGGTGGTGCGGGGCGGAACGGTGGCGCGCCGGGACGTCGAGGTGTCGGACCGGGTCGGCGCGGACGTGCTGGTGGTGGCGGGACTCGACCGCGGCGAGCGCGTGGTGACGGGGCTGGACGAGGACTTGCTGGCCAGTCTGGAGGACGGTCTGGCGGTCGACGTGCTGGACTGAGCGGCGCCGCCGCGCGGAAACCGGGCGGACGGCGAACTTGGGAATCTCGAAGGGGACGACGATGACGGAAGCGACGACGGAAACGACGACAGCGGTCAGCCTGCGGGAGGTGGAGAAGCGCTTCATCAAGGCCGGGGAGGCGGTCGAGGTGCTCAACCGCATCAACCTCGATGTCGAGGAGGGCGACTTCGTCGCCCTGATGGGGCCTTCGGGCAGCGGCAAGACCACCTTGCTCAACCTGATCGGCGGCATCGACCGGCCCACCGCCGGCAGCGTGACGGTGGCCGGACAGGAGCTGTCCGGGCTGTCCAGCAGGAACCTGGCGCGCTGGCGGGCGGAGAACATCGGCTTCGTGTTCCAGTTCTACAACCTGTTGCCCGTGTTGACGGCCCTCCGCAACGTGGAACTGCCGCTGTTGCTGACCCGGCTCGGCGGCCGGCAGCGCCAGCGCAACGCCGAGCTGGCGCTCGAGATCGTGGGGCTCGGGGACCGGCGCGGGCACAAGCCGGGCGAGTTGTCCGGGGGGCAGCAGCAGCGGGTCGCCATCGCCCGCGCCATCGTCGCCGACCCCAGGATTCTGGTCTGCGACGAGCCCACCGGGGATCTCGACCGGGACACCGCCGACGAGATCCTGGGCTTGCTGGAGACCCTGAACCGGGAGCACGGCAAGACCGTCGTCATGGTGACCCATGACCCGAAGGCGGCTGGCCGCGCCCGGCACACCCTGCACCTCGACAAGGGCCGCCTGGTCCGGGAGGCGGCGTGACATGTTCTCCCTGATCTGGTCGAACCTGTTCCGTCGCAAGGCGCGCACCGTCCTGACCCTGTTCTCGCTGCTGGTGGCGTTTCTGCTGTTCGGCCTGCTGCGGGCCGTCGCCGTCGCCTTCGACGCGGGCGTCGACTTCGCCGGGGCGGACCGGCTCAACGTCTCGCCCAAGTACTCCATCGTCGATCTGTTGCCGGTGTCCCACCTGGGCCAGATCGCCGCCGTCGACGGCGTGGAATCGGTCGTGCACCAGACCTGGTTCGGAGGCACGTATCAGGGGACGACCAATTTCTTTCCTAAATTCCCGGTCCAGCCCCGGGAATGGTTCGCCATGTACGACGAGTACGTCATCGATCCGGCGCAACTCGAGGCCTTCGAGCGGAACCGGATCGGCGCGGTGGCCCCGGCGGACCTGGCGCGGCAACACGGGTGGCGGGTCGGCGACAGGATCCCCATCGAAGGGGACATCTGGTTGCTGAACGGGGTCGAAAGGCGCTGGGAGTTCGAGTTGGTCGGCACCTACGAACCGATCAACGAGGGAGACTCCTTCCTGCCGTTCGTGTTTCAGTACGATTATTTCGACGAGGCCAGGATCGAGGGGGCTCAGGGG
>CAYSVD010000070.1:0-21174 GCA_964434395.1 uncultured Pseudohongiella sp. | reverse complement strand
GGGTCGGCGCCGCTGCATCGGGCGATGGCGGGCGGGCGGGCGGAAGCGGCGCGGATGTTGCTGGATGCGGGGGCCGATGCGAGCGCGGTCGACGGCGAGGGGTCGACGCCGCTGCATCTGTCGATGGCGGGCGGGCGGATGGAAGCGGCGCGGATGCTGCTGGAGGCGGGGGTCGACGCGAACGCGGTCGACGGCGAGGGCCGGACGCCGTTGCATCTGGCGATGGATGCCGGATGGACGAAAGCGGTGCGGATGTTGCTGGAGGCGGGCGCCGACGTGAACGCCGCCGCCGGCAACGGCTGGACGCCGCTGCATCTCGCGGTCGGTCCGGGAAAGGCCCAGGCGATGCGGATGCTGCTCGATGCGGGCGCCGACGCGACCGCGGTCGACGGCGAGGGCTGGACGCCGCTGCACTTCGCGGTCAGCCTGGAGAAGTTCAAGGCGATGCAGGCGCTGATGAAGGCGGGCGCCGACGTGAACGCGGCCGCCGGCGACGGCGCGACGCCGTTGCGCCTGGCCGAGGCCGAGAAGAACGGCAAGGCGGCGCGGATGCTGAAAAGGGCCGGCGCCCGCCCGCCGGCGGATGCCGGGAAGGGGGGACAGGAGGGCGGCCGGGATGTCCGCTGACCGCCCCGGCGGGGGGAAGGGGAACGGCGCCGTCCCGCACGCTCCGGAGGATGGCCCGACGGGTCTGGCGGAGCGGGAAAACGCGCTCTTCAAGGCGGCGGAGGCGGGCGACATCGCCGCGCTTGCCGCGCTCGCGCGGGACGGGGCGGACGTCAACGCCGTCGAGGGGCAGGGGCGGGCTCCGCTGCATGTGGCGGTTTTCATGCGGCAGACCGGGGCGGCGCGGGTTTTGATCGAGGCGGGGGCCGACGCGAACGCCGCCGACGCCGAAGGCGTGACTCCGCTGGACATGGCGGACCACGTGGGGGACGACGAGTCGGTCCGGATGCTGCTGGACGCCGGCGCCCGTCCGCCGAAGGGCTTCCGGAGAAAGCGGCGGGGCCGCGGCCGGACCGATCGCTGACCGTTCCCGCCATGCGCGCGCCCGACCGAAACGAAGCGCCGCCGGCCCGCATCGGCCCGCCGCCGCCGTTTTCCCCCGCGCCGGGGACCGCCCGGCGCCGGTCCGAGCGCGCCGGAGGATGAGCTGATGGATCTGACCGGGCGGGAAAGGGCGCTCTTCGGCGCGGCGGAGGCGGGCGACCTCGGCGCGCTCGCCGCGCTCGTCCGGACCGGGGCCGACGTCAACGCCGTCGGCGGGGAGGGGCTGACGCCGTTGCATGTGGCTCTTGTCATGAGGAAGGCCGGATCGATGCGGGTCTTGATCGATGCGGGCGCCGATGTGGACGCCGTCGACGCCGGCGGCCGCAACCCGTTGTACTACGCGGTCGAATCCGGGGAAGCCGGGGCGGTGCGGGCTCTGCTGGATGCGGGCGCGAACGCGGATGCCGCCGACCGCAGCGGCTGGACTCCGTTGCATTACGCGGCTTTCGGGGGGAAGGACGGGGCGGCGCGGGTCTTGATCGAGGCGGGCGCCGGCTTGGACGGCAGGGGCGAAAAGGGCCTCACCCCGCTGATGGTGGCGATCATCGGAAAACGCATCGAGGCGATGCGGGCGCTGATCGAAGCCGGCGCCGACCTGGATGCCGTCGGCGACAACGGCTGGACTCCGTTGCATGTCGCGGCTTTCGAGGGGAGGGTCAAGGCGTTGCGGGTTTTGGTCGGGGCGGGCGCCGATGCGAACGCCGTCGATGGGGAGGGCGGCAATCCGCTGCATCTCGCGGTTCTTTCGGGGAGAATCACGGCGGTGAGGGCGCTGATCGCGGCGGGCGCCGATGCGAACGCCGCCGATGGATGCGGCCGGACCCCGTTGCACAACGCGGCTCGCGAGGGGAACGCCGACATGCTACGGGCGCTGCTGAACGCGGGCGCCGACGCGAACGCCGTCGACGCCGAAGGCGCGGCTCCGCTGGACATGGCGCGCCGCACGGGGAACGACGATGCGGTCCGCACGCTGCTGGATGCCGGCGCCCGGTCCGGCGCCGCCCCGAACGCGCCGGAGGCCGGCTCGGCGGGCCCGGCGAAGCGGGAAAAGGCGCTGTTCGGCGCGGCGGTGTTGGGCGACCTCGGCGCGCTGGCCGCGCTCGTGCGGGTCGGGGCCGACGTCAACGCCGTCGGCGAGGAGGGGGTGACTCCGCTGCACGAGGCCGCTCTCATGGGGCGGGCCGGGGCGGTGCGGATCTTGATCGAGGCGGGCGCCGATCCGGGCGCCGCCGGCGGCGGCGGCCGGACTCCGTTGCATGAAGCGGTCTCGATGGACGCGGGCTCCGATGCGGACGGCGGGAGCGGAAAAGGCCGGACTCCGACGGCGACCATCGAACAGCGCATCGAAACGATGCGGGCCCTGATCGAAGGGGGCGCCGATCCGGGCGCCGCCGCCGCCGACGGGTCGAGTCCGATGCATCACGCGGCGTACGCGGGGAACGCCATGGCGCTGCGGGTTTTGATCGCGGCGGGCGCCGACGCGAACGCCGTCGACGATGCCGGACGGACTCCGCTGCATGACGCGGCCTTCTGGGGGAAGGCCGAGGCGGCGCGGATCTTGATCGGCGCGGGAGCCGGCTTGAACGCCAGGGACGAAGAGGATGGACGGACCCCGTTGATGATGGCGATCGCCGAAAAACGCATGGAGGCGATGCGGGTTCTGATCGAGGCGGGCGCCGACGTGGGCGCGGTCGACGACGACGGCGACGACCCGTTGAGCTGCGCGCTCGCATCGGGGGAGGGCGATGCGGTGCGGGCGCTGGCGGAGGCGGGCGCGGATGTGAGCGCCGCCGGCGACGATGGCTGGACTCCGCTGCATTACGCGGCCTGCGGTGGGAGTGTGGGGGTGATGCGGGCCTTGATCGACGCGGGAGCCGACGTGAACGCCGTCGGCGCCGAGGGCCGGACCCCGTTGTTGGTGGCGGTTCTCGAGCGGCGCATCGAGGCGATGCGGGTGCTGACGGAGGCGGGCGCCGATCCGGATGCCGCCGCCGACGACGGATGGACTCCGATGCACAACGCGGCGTTCGCGGGGAGCGCCGAGGCGCTGCGGGTTTTGGCCGGGGCGGGCGCGGACGCGAACGCCGCCGCCGCCGAAGGCGACACCGCGCTGCATGTCGCGGCCCTGACGGGGAAAACCGAGGCGCTGCGGGCTTTGGTCGATGCGGGCGCCGACGCGAACGCCGTCGACGGCGCCGGCCGGACCCCGCTGCACAACGCGGCCTCCGAGGGAAATGTCGAAATACTGCGGGCGCTGCTGGACGCCGGCGCCCATGTGAACGCCCTCAGCGCCCGGAGGTCGACCCCGCTGAAGGTGGCGGCCAGCGTACCGCGCGTCGAAGCGATGCGGATGCTGATCGATGCGGGCGGCGACGTGAACGCGGCCGACTTCGAAGGCGCGTCCCCGATGCATTTCGCGGTGGCCATGGGGGTGGGCGAGGCGGTCCGCATGCTGCTGGAGGCCGGCGCCGACGCGAACGTCGCGGACAAGGACGGCGATACGCCGCTGGACATCGCACGCCACGTGGGGAACGACGAGGTGGTCCGGATGTTGCTGGACGCCGGCGCCCGTCCGTCGAAACGCTCCCGGAAAGGGCCGCGGGGCCCCGGCCGGGTCGTTCACTGACCGTTCCCGCCATGCCGCGCGCCCGACCGCGGCGACGCGCCGTCCGGGCCGGCCTCGGCGGTCCGGCGGCCGTTTTCCGCCGCGCCGGGGGCGGGATCGGGCATCGCCGCGGGCTCGCCGGGGAGGCGGTTCGATGGACGTGACGGAAGAGGACGCGCTCGCCAGGGCGGTCAGGGAGGACGATGCCGGCGCGCTGGCCGCGCTCCTTCGGGCCGATGTCGGCGCCGTCGGCGAGGAAGGGTCGGCGAGGAAGGGTTGACCCCGTTGCATGCGGCCGTTCTCATGCAGCGGCCCGGAGCGGCGCGGATCCTGATCGAGGCGGGTGCCGTCGCCGGCCCCCGGAAAACAGGATGCGGCCGTAGCCCGCTGGATGGGGACCGACCCTCGACGCGTTCCCGGTCGCGGGACGGCGGCTTTTCGGCTGACGGTTGCGGTTTCCCGGCGCTTCGGCGAATAATCAAGGTTGTCTCGAGGCGGCCCCGGGAGGCGAGCCGATGAGGTCCACGCCGATGCGGAAACTCCGAGCGGAAACGGGCGGCGCGGCCGCCCGCTTCCGCTCGGGCATGCCGAAGGCCGCCGGCTTGGCGGCGGCCGCGCTGGCGGCCTGCGCCGCCGGTCCCGGAGATGTCGAAGCTCCCGGGCCGGACTGCGCGGGGTGGCGGGACGGGAGCTTCTGGCGCCGGGCGGCGGAGCCGGACATCCGGCTTTGCTTGGCGCAGGGGAACGCCATTCCCGGGACCGCCGTCTTCTCCGCGATCGATGAGGACAACCTTGATGCCCTGGAGGCGTTGATCGGGCTCGGGGTCGACTTGGACTCGCAGGAAACCATGACCGTCCGCTTCTTCGACACCTACTTTCTCAACTTCACTCCGCTGTCTTGGGCGATCCGCGGCAGGAAGGTCGAAGCGGCGCGGATGCTGACGGATGCGGGCGCCGACCCGAACGCGGCCGACGACCGGGGCTCGACTCCGCTGCACTACGCGATCGACGAGGGGGACATCGAAACGGCGCGAATGCTGCTGGATGCGGACGCGGACGCGAACGCGGCTGAGAGCCGGGGCCGGACTCCGCTGCATCTGGCGGCCGAATACGAGGTCGTCGAGGCGGTGCGGATGCTGCTGGAGGCCGGCGCGGACGCGAACGCCGTCGACGAGGAGGGGGACACGCCGCTGATCAAGACGCTTCGCGACATGACCGTCGTCGAAACGGTCGGGATGTTGCTGGAGGCCGGCGCGGATGCGGCCGCCGCCAACGAGGACGGAAGGACGCCGCTGCTGGAGGCGGCCTACAATGGAGAGAACCTGGTGCAGCGGACGTGGGTGGGCGTGGAGAACCGTCCCGACCGGCGGCCCACGACGGAGGAGAACGTCGAGGCGATGCGGATGCTGATCGATGCCGGCGCGGACGTGAACGCCGCCAGAACCTCCGACCGTCATCTGGGCGTGACGCCGCTGATCGCGGTGTCCGCCCACCGGAACATCGATGCGATGGTGCGGATGTTGCTGGACGCGGGCGCGGACGCGAACGCGGCCAGCGCCATAGGCTCCCCGCTAGCTAGGGCGGTGCTTGCTGGGGAAAATGCCGGGGCGGCGTGGATGTTGCTGGAGGCGGGGGCCGATGCGGATGCCGTCGACGGCTTCGGGGCGACGCCGCTGTTTTGGGCGGCCCTTAAGGGGGATGTCGCGACGACGAGGCTCCTGCTGGAGGCGGGGGCCGACGCAGGTCTCGCCGCCGCCGCCGGGTTGGGCCCGTTTTTGCGGGCCATGAGGGACGAGGACGCCGAAACGGCGCGGTTGCTGGCGGGCGCGGGGGTCGATGCGGGTTCCGCCGGCGACGGCGGATGGACCCCGCTGCACGGGGCGGCATTCCGGGGCGAGGCCCGTGCCGCGAGGCGGCGGGCGGCGGCGGATATCGATGTCAACGCCGCCGACAACCATGGCTGGACCCCGTTGCTCGCGGCGATCATCGGGGGCGATGCCGAAACGCTGCAGTCGCTGATAGAAGCCGGCGCGGACGTTCACGTCGGCAGGAACGGGTGGGCTCCGCTGGAGTTCGCGCGCTATCTCCACTATCCCGAAAGCCGGAGGATGGAGCGGCTCCTGCGCCGCGTCGCCGGGGCGAAGTGCTCGGATTGGCGAAGCGATATCTTCTGGCATCAGGCGACGGAGCAGGACATCCGGCGTTGCATGGAGCAGGGAATCGCCATCCACAGGAGCTCCGTATTCTTCGCGATCGACGAGAACAACCTGGAGGCCCTGGAAACGCTGATCGGGCTCGGGGTCGACCTGGAAGAGCAGGAGACGCTGTCCGCCCAGGACACCTCCGGCACCGCCTTTCTCCGGTTCACCCCGTTGTCCAGGGCGGTCCGCGGCGGAAAGGTCGAGGCGGCGCGGATGCTGGCGGAAGCGGGCGCCGACCCGAACACGGCCGACTACCAGGGCATGACTCCGTTGCATTACGCGATCGGGCGGGGGCGCGTTGAAATTGCGCGGATCCTGTTGGATGTGGGGGCGGACGCGAACGCGGCCGACCGCCGGGGCCGTACCCCGTTGCTCGAGGCGGCCGAATACGAGATCGTCGAAGCGGTGCGGATGCTGCTGGATGCCGGCGCGGATGCGAACGCCGTCGACGAAAAAAAGGACGCGCCGCTGATCAAGACGCTTTACGGTGGAACCCACTTGGAAATGGTCAAGTTGCTGGTGGATGCCGGCGCGGATGCGGCCGCCGTCAACCGGGACGGAATGACGCCGCTGTTGCAGGCGGCCTACAACGGGGAGAACGAGGTTAGGATGGTGTGGGTGGGCGCGGGCGTGGCGGACCAGCCCGCCCGGCGGCCCACGACGGAGGAAAACGTCGAAGCGATGAGGATGCTGCTGGATGCCGGAGCGGACGCGAACGCCGCCCGGACCTCCGACTATCACTTGGGGGTGACGCCGCTGATCGCGCTGTCCGCCCACCGGAACGTCGATGCGATGATGCGGATGTTGCTGGATGCCGGCGCGGACGCGAACGCGACCAGCGTCATAGGCTCCCCGCTGACCAGGGCGGCGCTCGGGGGGAATGTCGGGGCGGCAAGGATGTTGGCGGAAGCGGGGGCCGATGCGGACGCCGTCGACCGCTTCGGGGCGACGCCGCTGTTTTGGGCGGCCCTCAGGGGGGATGCCGGGACGGCGCGGGTCTTGCTGGAGGCGGGGGCCGATGCGGATCTTGCCGCCGCCGCCGGTCTGGGCCCGTTTTTGCGGGCCATGGGGGATGAAGGCGCCGAAACGGCGCGGCTGTTGACGGACGCGGGGGTCGATGCGGACCCCGGCGGCGGATGGACCCCGCTGCACGGGGCGGCTTTCCGGGGCGAGGCCGAGGCGACGCGGCGGCTGGCGGAGGCGGGAGCCGACGTGAACTCCGCCGACGGCCATGGATGGACCCCGTTGCTCGCGGCGGTCATCGGGGGCGACGCCGAGACGCTGCAGTCGTTGCTGGACGCCGGCGCGGATGCGGGCGCCGGCGGGGACGGCTGGACTCCGCTGGAACTCGCGGATTACCTCCACTATCGTGAAAGCCGAGCGATCGGGCAACGCCTGCGCCGGGCCGGCGAGGGCCTGCAATAGCGGGCGTGTGCGTGTTGCTGGCCTGGCGTTCTTCCCGGGCGCTTCGGCGGGTCGGCGCACAGTCCGGCGCTCCGGGCGAAACCGCATCAGGGGGGCAGATGGACCCGGCAAGGAAACGGCGGCCCCATGCGGAGTTGGTCGGCGCGTCCGCCCGGCTCGCGGGCATGCTGAAAGCCGCCGGCATGGCGGCGGCGGGCATGCTGGCGGCCTGCGACGACGGCGCCGGAGCCGGGGGTGCCGGAATCCTCAGGGTGGACTGCGCGAACCGGGAGGCCAAGAACTTCTGGCGGTTGGCGACGGGGCCGGATGTCGAACGCTGCGCGGGGCGGGGGATGAACGCGCTCGAAGATGCCGTCATCATGGCCATCGGCCAGGGAAACAACGAGGCGCTGGCCGCGCTCATCGGCCTCGGGGTCGACTTGGAGGCGGTATCGGACGCGGCTCTCTCGGAGGGGAGTGTCCGGGGGTTCCCCGGCGTCACTCCGCTGATCCACGCGGTCCGCATCGGGAACGACGAAATGGTGGAGATGCTGACGGAGGCCGGGGCCGATGTGGATGTCGTCTACACCGAAAGGTTCACCGAACCTCTCCGCAACACCATCATTGAGAGATGGGGGCCGACGTGAACGTTGCGGCCGGAAGCGCGCCCCCTCTGCATGCGGCGGTTGAGAAGAGGGACGTCCGGGTGATGGAGATGCTGATCGAGGCGGGGGCCGACGTGAACGCTACGGCCGGAAGCGCGCCCCTTCTGCATGCGGCGGCCGGGAGTGGAGACGTCCAGGCGGTGGAGACGCTGATCGAGGCTGGGGCTGACGTGAACGCCGCCGCCGACGGCGCGACTCCTTTGCGTACGGCGGTCGGGAAGGGAAGCGTCCAAGCGGCGGAGGCGCTGATCAAGGCGGGCGCCGACGTCAACGTCGTCGACGGCGACGGATGGACCGTGCCGCATGCGGCGGTTCGGGGGGGTGATGTTCGAATGACGCGGATGCTGCTGGCGGCGGGAGTCGATGTGAACGCCGCTGGCGGCGGCGGTCGAACGCTGTTGCATGCGGTGGTCCGGAGCGGCGGCGTTCAGATGGTGGACGCGCTGGTGGATGCGGGCGCCGACGTGAACGCCGCCGACGACGAAGGGGCGACGCCGCTGACCCTGGCGATGGCGGCCCCCGACCGATGCGCCGATGTGACGGAGGCGCTGTTGAAGGCGGGGGCCAGAGGCTGGCAGCCGGATGGTCAGGGAATGCTGGGCATCTGACCGTGGGCGGCCCCGGGCGGACGCCGGGGCCGGATGGAGGAACAGGCTGCGGCCGCACCAGAACGTCGAGCGTGCGTCGGCGATGGCCGATCAAGGCCGGAACCGGCACGGAAAGGCAGAAGGGCCAGGAATCCGCGCCGGGGCGCATCCGGACTTTTCTCTCGAGGGTATGGCCGCTTTAGGGGTATTGGCCCCCGGAGCTCGGGAGGTATTTTGCGATCCGCGACGTGACTGCTGCGTTCTCAGCGACACCTACGCTCGACCGCGGGGCGGTCGCCTCAGCAATTTAGAGGAAACACTAGCCGCCGCTTTCTCGCTGTTCTCCTTCAATTCGCATTCCCATACGACGACGACTCGCCAACCGAGATTTCTCAATTGTTTCTGCTGCTCACGGTCGCGCTGAACGTTTTTTTCAAGCTTCTTGACCCAGTAGTCCCGGCGGGATTTCGGCGTTCGCGCGCGCTTGCACTTCTTGTGGCTGTGCCAGAAACACCCGTTCACGAAAACGACGGCGCGGTGTTTGGGCAGCACGATATCCGGCCTTCCGGGAAGTTTTTTGTCGTGCAGCCGGAAACGGAAACCTCTTCGGTGTAGGAGAGAGCGCAATAAAATTTCCGGTTTCGTGTTCCTTCCCGACACCCTGGACATGATCCAGCTCCTCTTTTCCTTGGTGATCGTGTCGGCCACAAGCGCCTCTCGAAAATCAGTTTGAATCGACCATGGCATCGAGACGGAGCGGCCCGACTTCGCTGTGCGCCATACGCTACAAATTACGAAGCCGGTCGGGGGCGAAAGCGACCGTCCCGTCCCGTCCCGTTTCGATGCCAAGGGAGTGTTTTTTACGTTCAATCATACTTCAAAGCTGGCAAGGAAGTTGGTCGGAGTAAGCAAGATCTTATTGGGATCAAGAGGCGGCCGCAGCTCAAACGCTTTAGGGCCGCGCGAAAAATCCCAAACGCGTAGAATGAGCCACTCTTCCTGAAATTTTTTGGACACAGCCAACTCGTTGCGCGTTAGGTAAAAAGGCGTACGCTCCCATCCGTTGGTTGTTTTCACTTCGATGCGTCGGTTGCCTCCATGCGGCGTAAAGCTTTTGATATCATAGCCTACGCTGTCATCCTTTTCGGATATCCAGCAAACCCTATCGGCAAGCCTATGTTTGCCATGCATCCTCAACGAGGCGCGTTCGTGCGCCAAGACGTATTCCTCTCCCGCGCGGCCCAGAGTGCGGTTGCGCGCCTGTCTGCCCGCAACGTCGTATTTGTTGCCGAACCTGCTCATCTTTATCAAAGTTTCCTGTTCGCGCGCTGGAAGTTGGTCGACCGGTAATGGCGGGATCCCGATTTCCAACAAACATTCACCAACATCCCTGTGAACGGGATTTTGTGAGACCCATCCGGGAGCATGGTCCAACTGATGCAGCACAGCATCGACCAAGCTCGATTGGTAGTTGCCGGCGGGTTTGTATCCATCAATCCATGGCTCGCCCAGCATCTTGAGTACAGCGCTTATATTTCGGTGCTTGTATTCAATTGACGGATCTGATCGATCGATCAGTTTCTGCAAACCGCGACGATGTTGCGTTTTGTTGTACTTTTCACCTCGAATGTCTTTGTCCAGCATTACGAAATAGTCCGCAATGATCAGACTATTCTCCTCTGATGTCCAAGCGGATTTTGGCATGGCTAAAACCTCGCTAGAGATCTTCTCCGTGGCCCGCCAGCGCCGATCATGCTGTAGCCGCCGCTCGCTGGGAACGCGCGGTTTATACATCCTAGGGCGGCCAGTTTCCAGCATCCGCCGCTGGGTCGGCGAAACTGAGCCGCGGCATCGGGCCGGTCGAGATTCCAACAGGCCGCCTCGGTGTGTTCCAATGGCCGGCCGACGGCCCGCATCGGGCGGTCGGCCTGGACGAGGGCCTGCACCGGGCGGGTTTCCGCCCGCTGTTCTGTTGCGAGTTGGACCGCCACGCCATGGTCAGCCTTGATGAGGGGCTGGGCCGCCCTCCGAAGGGTCTCTCCGCTCTTCCGGAGCGATGTGACGGCCGTGGGCCCCGGCGCCCCGGCGGAGCGGCTCGGGTCGGAGCCCGGCCGGTTGCCGCTGCTGGCGGGAGGCCCGCCCTGCCAGGCGTTTTCGCTGATCGGCAAGCGGGGTTCGCTCGGGGACAGCCTGGGGCCGCTCCTCTACCAGATGGTCCGCTTCGCCGGGGCGCTCCGGCCGCGGGCGGTGCTGGTCGAGCAGGTCAAGGGGCTGATCAGCGCGAAAGAGGCCTGCGGCAGGCTCGGCGGCGCCTGGGCGGCGTTGCTGGAAGGTTTCGAGGAGTGGGCAGTGGGCTACAGCGTGAGCTGGGAGGCGCTCAAGGCCTCCGACTACGGCGTCCCGCAACGCAGGGAAAGGCTGTTCGTCGTCGCTTCGAGGGCCGGCAGGTTCGCTATCCCCGCCCCGACCCATGAGGGCGGCGTCGGGCCGCCCGCCCGCTGGAGGAGGCCGCTCGCGACGGTGCGCGACGCGATAGCGGATCTCCCGCCGCCGGCGGGGAAGGGGGGGGCATCAAGGGGCGCGTGGACGTCACCTTGGCGCGGGACGCGGAAAGGATCAGGGGTGTGCCCGAGGGGGGTTGCCTGGCGCGCCAGACGCACCCGCCGGAGAGCCGGCGGGGCAGGCTCGACCCCCGGAAGGACACGACGAAATTCAGCGCCTGTCCTTCGGCGAGCCGAACCTGACGCCACGCTGCGGCGAGGCCTTCCACCATCCGTCGAGGACAGGTGCCTCACGCCGCGCGAATGCATGCGCATCCACACGTTTTCGGACGATCAGGCGCTGGGGGAGGAGCATCCTGAAGCAATGTCTCGCCGCCGATGCCGCGGCGGACGCCTGAGGCCCGCCGAAATCATCCCGGCGCCCGTCCTTCGACCGCCCCGACCTCGTCAGCGGGATGTCGGAGGGGGTCTTCGGGGCGGCCGGAGCGGTCGCTGAGGCGGCCGCGACGGTCTGGGCGGCCGCGGCGGTTGGGCCGGTCGGCCCGGTCGGTGAGGCTTGGGCGGTCCGCCGCCGAGGCGGGCCGGCCGGTCAGTCGCAGGCGTCATCGTTCACCCTCCGGTAGTCCGTCAGGAACCTGTCCACCACTTTCGACGCGTCCGAAAGCACGCGCTCCGGGGCGTCGCCGTGCGTTCCCGTGACCTGGAACATCCAGGACATGCCGAAAGCCCGCACCCCCGACACGTCGTCGCTCATGATTTTGTAGAGGACCAGGCTCACGTTGTGCGCCGCGCCGGCCACCGAAACCTCCATCCCCACGAACGGGGAGGCGCCGTCGAGATCGGCGTGAAGGCCGGCGGCCCGCAGGCGCTCGACGGCGAGATCCTCGATGTCGCCCGCCGTGAGGCCGATGCCGGAGTCGGCGAGAGTGTCGTTGGCGTCGTTCGCCGTGAGGGCGACGCCCCGGCACTCGTTGTACAGCGCGAACCGCATGAACCGCTCCAGCTCCGGCTGGGCCCCGGCGGCGGCGGACAGGGCGATGCCTGCCGCTCCGGCCAGGATCGTCGTCGTCATTCGCATGGTTGCGTCCTCCGCGTGAAGAACCGGCGGGTACGGTCAGTCCGGCGCTTCGGACAGGGAGAGGGCCGCATCGATCAGTTGCTCGATCATGAAGTGGCGGCAGCCCCGCAGCAGCGCCTCGATCTCCAGGCCTCTTCGATGCTCGTCCTCAAGGGCGAACTCCTCGCCGGCGCCGAGCTGGCGGGCCACTTCGGCGAAGGTGAACGGGTTCTCCTCGATCCACCGCCGGGCCTGGGCATGCTCGGTCTCGCGGACGAAGGGCATGCCGTCGCCCATCGTCGTCTCGAAGGTCCGGTGCACGCACCGGCGCGCGACCCGTTCCGCCTCGCTTTCCGGCTCTTCCCCGGCATCGGACGCGGCAGGCATGGAGAGCGCCGTCCCTGTCGCTAAAAGCGCCCCCGCCGCCAGGGACCGCGGCCATCGGCCCGCCGTCTTCATGCGCGCATCCCCTCCCGGTCCGCCCGCATCCGTTCCTCACTCCCCCGGGCGGTACCGCCGCTCCAGGTTCGCCTCGACGTCCGCCCGGTAGAACAGCACGTCCCGGAACTCCCCGTCCGCGTACATCTGCGCCTGGTCATCGAAGTGCGGCGAGGAGGGGTCCGACTGCAGCCCGCCGACGGTGATGGCCTTCGCCCGCAGCGGCCGCCCGAACTCCACCGCCGCCACGAAGGAGTTGCCGCTGGTGCCGTACATGCGCCGGGTGCCCGGGTACCTGCGGCTGCCGAAGGAGGCCAGCGAGCCCCAGCGCCCGGAGGCGAAGGGCACGGGGATGCTGGGGGCGTCGTCGTCGAAGTCCTGCACCAGATCCCCGGTCAGCCGCTGGTAGCGGTTGATCTCCCCCCAGGGCACCCGCCAGTCCCCGAAGTCCCGCTCCAGCGTCTCCGCCGCCTCCCGCAGGGCGGACAGCTTCTGGGCGGCGGTGGAGCGGGTCGCCATGTACTCGTAGACGTTCACGCCCGCCGCCGCCGCCTGCCCGCGCACGGCGTCCATCAGGTTCTGGGCCCAGTGCACCGCCAGCGAGGTCTCGGTCGAGTCCAGCGCGAAGCGCATGTCCCAGCCGCGCAGCAGGTCGATGCGCTCCAGCAGCTCCGAGGCGATGGACGCCGGCGCCGCGCCGTCGGCCCCGGCCACGCCGTCCACGGCGGTGGTCAGCAACAGGCTCGGGATCAGCTCCTCGAAGGCCGTCAGCAACGGGTCGTAGGCGGCCTCGATCAGGCCGTCCAGGGTGAAGTCCGTCCGCCCCTCCAGCACCCGGACGGCGTGGACTCCGCGCGGGTTCTCCGGGTTGTTGGCCATGTAGGCCGGGTAGTCGGCGGGGTCCGGGCTGTGCCCCGGGCCCGCCGCGTTGAACGGGGTGTTGTTGGTGTTCTGGATCCAGCCGCTGCCCGGGTTGAGCAGGGTGATGGTCTCGCTGACCGGATGCAGCCCCCGCCAGTCGGTGGCGGGGTCGTTGCCGTCCAGCGGGCGGTTCCAGTCGAAGGACGGGTCGCGCCGCGGGATGAAGTTGCCGTGCCAGTAGGCGATGTTGCCGCCGCTGTCGGCGTAGACGGTGTTGTTCGAGGAGTTGGTGCGCAGCTCCATGGTCTGCGCGAAATCCTCGTAGCCGCGGGCCTTCGTGCGCCCGAAGGACTGGCTCAGCGCCTTGACCGGCTCCTGCATCAGGCTGATCGCCACCCAGCGCCCGTCCTCCTCCCGGATCACCGGGCCGTGGTGGCTGCGCCAGACGGCGATCTCCCGGCCGGCCATGCGGCCGCCGTCGCGGTAGGACAGGGCGATGACCTCCTCCTCCAGCTTCCGTTCGGAGTCGCCGAAGGGGTAGTACCAGCCGTCGTCCCGCTCGACGACGGTCAGCAGGTACTCGTCGATGGCGTCGGCCCGGCTGGAGGTGTGCATCCAGCCGGCGTCCTCGTTGAACCCCTGGTACACGAAGAACTGCCCCCAGGTCACCGCGCCGTAGGCGTTCAGCCCCTCCCCGCTGACCATGTGCAGCTCGGAGCGGAAGAAGAAGGAGGTGTGGGGGTTGATCAGCAGCAAGGCGTTGCCGGTGGCGCTGTTGGACGGGGCGATGGCGAAGCCGTTCGAGCCCCGGGGCTCCCCGTCGCCGGCGGCCGCGATGGCCGCCTCCCGCCCGCGCCGGTCATCCCGTCCCGCCGCGCTCCCGTCCCGGCCGTAGAAGTCCGCGAGGCGAGCGATGTTCACCCGCTCGATGTCGCCGCCGATGCTGCCCTCGGTGAAGGCCAGCGCCATCCACGGCTCGAAGCGCCGGATCACCCGCGGCTCCGTCTCCGGGTGGGTGTGCAGGTACCAGTTCAGCCCGCCGGCGAAGGCGTCCATCAGCGCCCGGAGCCACTCCGGGCTGGCCTCGTACTGGGCCTTGAGCTCCTCCGGGTCGATGAACAGCCTCATCCGCAGGTCCCGGAACAGCTCGGCCTTGCCCTCCGCCTCCGCCAGCCGCCCCAGCGCGTTGATGTAGTTGGTCTCCACTCGGTTGAAGTCGTCCTCGGCCTGGGCGTACAGGGCGCCGAACACCGCGTCGGCGTCGGTCTCGCCGTAGATGTGGGCGATGCCCCAGCGGTCCCTTAGGATCTCGACCCGCGCCGCGGCCCGCTCCCAGCGGGCGAGCTCCTCCGCGTCGAAGGGCGCGGCGGCCCGCTCCGGGGCGCAGCCGGCCAAGAAGGCCAGCGCCAGCGCGCAGAGCCCGGCGGCCAGGGCGCGGGCCCGCGCGCCGGCGGGCGCTCCGGGGAACGCCGCGGGATTCGTGGAGATGGTCATGGGAAGGCTCCGGGCGCCTCGGCGGCGCCGTGCTCGTCAGGGCGCGACCTTCGCGCCGTTCACCCAGGTCTCGAGCGCCCGGGTCCGCCAGATCTCGCCGGCCGGGACGGCGAAGACGTCCCGGTCGACCATGATGAAGTCCGCCTTCTTGCCCGGCTCCAGGCTGCCCAGGTCGTCCTCCTGAAGGCCCGCCCAGGCCGCGTCCAGGGTGAAGCTGGCCAAGGCCTCCGCCAGGGTCATCGCCTGCCCTGGGAGCCAGCCGCCCGGGGGCTCGTCGCCGCGGTCCTGCCGGGTCGCCGCCGCGTGCAGCCCGAAGAAGGGGTCGGGCGGCTCCACCGGGAAGTCCGAGCCGTTGGCGATCCGCGCGCCGGCGTCCAGCAGCCGGCGCCAGGCGTAGGCGCCCCGCAGGCGCGCCGGCCCCAGCCGGTCCCCGGCCATGTTCTTGTCGCTGGTGGCGTGGGTGGCCTGCATGGAGGGCACCACCCCCAGCGCGGCGAAGCGCTCGACGTCGTCGAGCCGCAACACCTGGGCGTGCTCGATGCGGTGCCGCAGCCCCCGGGTGCCGGTCTCGGCGATCAGCCGCTCGTAGTGGTCCAGGACGATGCGGTTGGCCGCGTCGCCGATGGCGTGGGTGTTGACCTGGAAGCCGGCGTTCATGCCCGCGCGCATGAAGTACTCCAGCCGCTCGGGCGCCAGCAGCAACAGCCCCCGGTGCCCCGGCATGTCGGAGTAGTCCTCCTCGAGCGCCGCGCCGCGGCTGCCCAGGGCGCCGTCGGCGACGACCTTGACGCTGCGCAGGGCCAGCGTCCCGTCGGCGCTCTCCCAGGGGCCCCGCGCCAGCAGCGAGCTGTAGTCCGGGTCGCGCGCGGCGATCATGGCGTTGACGCGGATCGGCAAGGGGCCCGCCGCCGCCAGCGCGCGGTAGGCGCGTACCGTGGCGGAGTCGATGCCCGCGTCGTGCACGCCGGTGAGGCCGAGGGCGGCCAGCGCCCGCATCGAGGCGAGCAGCGCCCGTTCGATCTCTCCGTCGGACAGGGGCGGGATCCGCCGGCTCACCAGGGCCATGGCGTTGTCCACCAGCACCCCGGTGGGCTCGCCGTCGGCGCCGCGGACGATCTGCCCGCCGTCCGGGTCCGGGGTGGCGCGGGTGATGCCCGCCAGCGCCATGGCCGCGCTGTTGGCCCAGCCGGCGTGGCCGTCGACCCGGGTCAGCCACACCGGGGCGTCGGGGGCCGCCGCGTCCAGGCTGGCGGCGGCGGGGAAGCGGTCCTCGTCCCACAGCGTCTGGTTCCAGCCCCGCCCCTGGATCCACGCCAGCCCCTCGTTGGCGGCCATGAAGGCGGCGACCCGTTCGACCGCATCCCGCTCGGATGCGGCGCCGGTCAGGTCCACCCGCAACAGGGACAGGCCGTAGGAGAGCACATGCCCGTGGGCGTCGATCAGCCCCGGCAGCACGGTCCGTCCGCCCCCGTCGATGACGGCGTCCGCGCCCGCCGGCGGCTCCTCCCCGGCGCGGTACAGGGCGTCGATCCGGTCGTCGGTGAAGCGCAGGGCGGCGAAGCGGACGAGCTCGCGCTCGGCGTTCAGGGTGTAGCCGTTGACGTTGACGAGGAGGGTGGTGTCGGCGCCCGCGAGGGGGGCGGCGCACGGCAGGGCGACGGCGAGGGCGCGGAGAAGGCGGCGCATGGCTCGGTCCGGCGGCGGAACACGCGCCGAGTCTATCAGCCCGCCGCGCGGGGGGTAAAGGACCGGGCCGTTCCGGCCGCCGGCAGGAAGCGGGGAACGGGGGGCGGTCCGAGGGTCACCCCCCAACAGCCCTCTTCAGCCGTCCGGCGTCCCAGATCCGCCTTGCCAGCCACTGGTACAGCTCCTGTCTTTCGTCGAGGTCGCGCCGCTTGAATTCGGGATGCGCCTTGAACGGAGCGCCGGATTCTTTCACGAAGCGCGCGAACCCCGGGTCGCGCTCGTAGCACTTTTCATGCAGCGAGCGCGCCAGCAGGTTTTGCTTCAGGTAGTGCGGCAGTTTTCTCGCGTAGGGCAGGTCTCCGTAACTCGCGTTCTGGCTCTTCGGAAGCAGCAGCAACCCGCCGATGCGGTTGCGGTATCGCAAAAAATCGTCTGGGTGCTCGAACTCGCCGGAATGCCGCCTCGGGCGGTTGGCCCAGATGTGCTCTATCTCGTATCCATCCTTGCCGCCCCTCGCGGAATACTCCTGATACCGGGACGGGTATCCGGACCGCGTATCGACGTAATCCGTCATGCGGGCGAGGACGCGCTGAACCTGTTTCCCGTTTCTTTTGTTGAGGTCGAAGACTCCCTTGAAGGCCGCATCTTCCCCTTCCATGACGGCGAGTCTCCCGGTCAGCGCATCGGCGAGCTCGTCGGGAGCGAGGCCTCGGATCTCTTTCATCAGGGTGAATATGTTGTATTGCATCGTCGCATAGCTGATCGTGCGCCAATTCCAAATCCTTCGGGCGATCAGGATGTCGACGAAGTCCGAGACCATGCCCATTTTGCGGGCGATCGCATCGTTGTCGTCCGACGGCTTCAACGGAGCCATGATGAGCGGATACTGAAGGGTGAAGTTGTGTTGCGCGTTGTAATGGATCGACTCGATGCCGGACATCGGGGCTTTCGCCGCCTTTTTCATTGTCATGTATTGGCGCGCGTAGAAGTCGAAGTCTTTCTCGATGAATCTTGAGAAGTCGTCGCTCCCGCCGAGGCCCAGGCGATCCTTGTGGTCGCCGACCCAGCGGTGGAATTCCGTGCCGATCCGGTCGAAATCCCGCGGCTCCGCCCCGCGCTTGCGTTCCCTGATGCTGTCGGCGAACTGGCTTCGCAACCATGTCTTCGTGCAGTCGGCGTCCTCGTCCTTGCCCAGTTCCTTGAGCGCGCGGACTTTTTCTTTCCAGACGTCGCTCGCCCTTGTGCGTAGATCAGGCTCTTTGATGTTGGCGAGTAGAAAACCTTTCAGCATGTCCGCGGGCGTAAGCGACAGGCCGCGGTCGTTCATGGTTTCGAATATCGTGTAGGCGTCGTCGTCGGAAAACGCCGTGATTTCGACGAGATGCACGTGCCCGGTCAGCCAGTCGATGAAGAACGGGAGCGCTCTGTCCCGCAGATCATCGGGGAACAGCTCGTCAAGGTCCGCGAACCGGGCGGCGATGTTCTGGACCGAAGGATCCTTGCCGGCGGCATCGAAAGGCTCGTCCTTGAACAGGCCTCCATGCATGGGGCGCGGCTGGGGACGTCCAAATTGAACGCGCGCGCGCCATAGATCACGGAGCAGATCAGGTCTTCAACGGCGACCTGGACGTCTTCGTCGCGGCCCCTCTGGAGGTTGTTCAGAAAAATCAAAAGCAAGGTCAGCGTCGTCAGCCGTTGCTGTCCGTCGACGATGAAGCGCTTGCCGTCCCTTTGGCTGATGATGATCGACCCCATGAAGTAGCGTCCGTAGCCCCTGACGTCGGAGCGCTCGTGCGCATCGTCGTAGTCCTCCAGGAACTTCTCGGACAGATCCTCGATCAGGTCGGAAACCTGCTTCTGCCCCCAATTGAATTCCCTTTGGTAGTAATCGATGGCGTATCTCTCGCGCTGCAGCAGGTCGCGTATCGACCTCGCGTCGCCGCGTATCTCCCTCATGTTCCGAACCTCGCCGCGGCGCGGGCGCCGCGGCCAAAGCCGTCGGCCGCATCGGCGCGGCGGCATGCCTGTCGGCTCCGGCGCCGCGTCGGGACCGACTTCATTTTCGCCGCTTCTTCTTCTTGTGTTTGCGCCGCATGACCCGCTCTTTTTGCCTTCTTTTCGGCCTCGCCTTCGCCTTCGGTCTCGGCGCCGGCATCGATGGCGGCACCAGCTCCAGAGGGTTGTCCCGATGGTTCTCCCGCCCCGCATCCACCAACGCCTTGATCCGTTCCAAATGCTCCGGCGGCCGCTTGAACCGCACGGTCTTCTCCGCTTGGACGATCTGCGGCGGCGGCAACGGCACGCCGAACACGTTTTCGGTCCACTTCGCCACCACCTGTTGCATGTTTTCGGGAAAGTTCAGCACGGTCCGGTTCACCCCGAACAGAAAGTGCGGCGGGCTCGGATCCACGAATCTGTAGCCGTCCGGTGTCCGGCGCGACTTTCTGGGGTGGAACATGGAAAAGCACAGTACATCCCACTTCTTCCCGTCCAGAGTCACCGTCTCGAAAATGTCCACCGAGCAGTGCGGGCCCATCACGCCGCCGAGCAGGTGAAACATCAACCGCTGATCGGTGTCCTCCGCGGCGAGCCGCGAAAGGTACAGCATTTCCCCGATTGTGGCGTTGGCCGGGATCGGGTTGCCCAGATCCCGCCCGAATTCCCCCGCGGCGCCCGGCAGGCTGTCCACATCCAGTCCGCGTACGACCGCTTTCCTGAAACCGGGATCGATGTTTTTGTTCTGGAGCTTCTCGCTCCCCATCAGCCGCGCGATGGACTGGAGCGTCTCATCCATCTCCGGCGGCGATGCCCCTTCCTCCGGCACCCCCCTCCGCCGGGAAATCCGATCGGGCAGGCCTCCCAGGACACCCGGCAGTCTCATCCGCTCGCCTCCGCGCCGTCGGCCGCGGTCGCCGGTACATTTCCGCGGGCCGGGCTGGTTTCCTTCCTTTCCGCTTTCGTCATGGTTTCCAGCATCGTCGCCTGGTTTTGACCCGCCGGGCGGTTTTCGACGGCATCCCCGCCCGTCCCGGCATGCGCCCGCGCCGCTTCGCGCCAGCCGCCTCCGCCCGCTCCGGGCGGGGTCGAAATTGGGAGCGGGAACGCGCAACCGGACCCGAGGCCGAGTGTACCCCAGAACGCCCCGGGACGGGACTCTCTCAGTCTTGGCCTCTCTCCGACTCTCCGCGCGCGGGCGCAATACAGGTCGACGACCAGGTCGTCGATGCCGGGAGCCGAGCCGTTCGGGACGAACCCCTCGAAGGCTGTCGGCCCTCCGATCGTCCGAGGGATGCCGCCCGGCGCAACGGGGGTCCATTCGGCCGGGGCGGTCGTCGCGCCTCGGCCGTCCGCGCCCCGCTCAGGGCGGCTGGATGTTGAGCCGGACCCCGGGGGAGCTGTACACCAGCACGCCCAGGGACGGCACCGCGTAGGCGAAGTACACGTCGGCGACCAGCGCGTCGTAGCCCGTCCCCGACTCGCTCAGGACGAATCCCTCGAAGGCCGTCAGCTCCTCGACCGCATCCAGCGGCCGCGGGACGATGCTGCTTTCCAAGGCGCCGGGATCGGCCGACGGCCAGCGCCGCCAGCGTCCGCCGCTGTCCAGGAAGTACATGTCCGAGGGGCGGCGCCACCGCCCGAAGGCGTCCCGGAAGCGCGTGGGCGCCGCGACGATGTAGGTCTCCCCCGTTTCGCCCCGGTGCTCGGGGGGGATCTCGATGGCGGCGCGGACGTCGATGCGGTCGTCCGGCAGGAAGGATGCGGGCCGCGTGCCGGGATCCCCGGACAGGCGGGCCCCGCCGTACATGACGGCGCCGGCGGCGTCGCCCGCCAGGGGCAGGACTTCGGCGCCGGGCGGCACGCGCGGCTCGCGCAGCGCGGCGACCTGGAAGCGCATGTGGTTGAGGGCGGACACGGCGTCCGCCCCCCGCCGCCAGTCGTGGCGCGGCGCGCCGCAGGGCATGCCGGCGCAGTCCAGGCTGTCCGGGTTGGAGAACAGCGGCAGCCACGGCGCCCGCCCCCACTCGGTCCCGGTGGCCATGATGGTCCTGAACGTCCCGTCGACGCCGTGGCCGCGCGCCCAGTGGAAGGTTCCGGCGAAGCTCGTCCCGTCGCGCCGCGAGTGCCCCAGCCCGAGGTTGTGGCCGAGCTCGTGGGCGAGCGCCTCCGCGCCGCACACGCTGTAGACCACCGACAAGGGCTGCCGGCGGGCCCTCGTCTCGCCGTCCAGGCCGATCCCGCTGATGGAGCCCAGCCCGCAGCCGGGCTCCTCGCCGAAGGCATCCAGGGGGCCGATGACCATGGCGACGACGTCGGCGCCGACGGCGTCCGCCAGCGTCCGCGCGTCCCGGAACGCGCCCTCGCCCCGGCCGTCCAGGGCGTCGGCGACCCGGTCGAAGACGTCCCGGATGCGCAGCTCGGCGCCGCGCGCCGTGTGCTCGATCCGGAAGTGGCCCGTCGGGCGGAAGACGACGCGCGCGCCGCTGGCGGCGTAGTAGGCGTTGACCCGCTCCGCCATCAGGTTGAGCCGGGTCGCCGGCGGCGCGGCCGCGGCGTCCGCGAACCAGGGGGTGTACAGGAAGGCCAGGTCGATCTCGGTGGGCGCGTCCGGGTCGGCGGGGGAGGCG
>CAYSVD010000069.1:0-12139 GCA_964434395.1 uncultured Pseudohongiella sp. | reverse complement strand
GATCGACGAGAGCCTGCGCCGGGAGGCGGCCGCCCTCCGTCAGGAGATGGCCGCCCTCCGTCAGGAGGTGTCGGAAAAACTCGACGGCGTCAGCAACAGGATGGACTTGCTGCACGTACGGATCAGCGCCGCCGCCGAGCGTCTGGCCAAGCTCGAGGCGCGGATGGATTTCCCTCGCGGGGATCCGCCGCCCCAAGACAGCCCGCCGCTCCGCTGACCCGGGCCGCCGCCCGTCCGGAGCGTTCCGCCCCGCCCGCGCCGCGAACCCGCCGCACCGAATCCGCCCGACAATCCGCCCGACTGAGTATTGAACCCGCTCGGCCAAGGCGGTAGTATCCGCCTTCCCCCGTTGCGGGGAGGGCCGGGATCCGGGGACGCGCCCCGTCCGGCCCTTCGGCGGCCGACAACAACGAGTCCGACAACAGAGGAACCGACCGCATGGAACTGCTTGAATGGAACAACGACATGCTGGTGTCGGCCATCATCCTGGCCGTCACCTTCCTGGGGATCTTCACCGAGGAGATCCACCGGATCCACCGGGTCAAGTGCGCCATGGCGGGCGCCGCCGCCATGGTGGTGGCCGGCCAGATCATGGGCTTTTACGACCCCGAGGGCGCGGTCCACGCCATCGACTGGAACGTCGTGTTCCTGCTCGGCGGCATGATGGCCATCGTCGCCATCATGATCCCGACCGGCGGCTTCCAGCAGCTGGCCTACTGGGCGGCGGACGTCAGCAAGGGCCGCCTGTACCTGTTGCTGGCCCTCATCGGCTCGCTGGTCACCGGCCTGTCGCTGCTGCTGGACAACGTCACCACGGTGGTCATCTTCGGCCCGCTGATCATTCTGATCTGCCAGGCGCTCCGGGTCAACGCGATCCCGTTCCTGCTGGCGGCGGCCCTCCTGTCCGACACCGGCGGGGTGGCGACGCTGGTGGGCGACCCGCCCAACCTGATGATCGGCTCGGCCTTCGACATCGCCTTCATGCCCTTCGTCTACCACATGGGCTGGATGGTGCTGATCGCCTGGCTGGTGGTGCTGGTCATGCTGCGCTACCTGTTCAAGCAGGAGCTGGCGGTCACGCCGCAGCCGCTGGACCTCAAGGACCGCATGCCCCTGTCGGACCCCCGGACCTGGTACGGCTCCCTGGCCGTGCTGGGGGTCATGGTCGTCGGCTTCGTCCTGCACGACAGGCTGCACTGGGAGCCCTGGTTCGTCACCGCGCTGGGCCTGACCCTGCTGGCCTACCTGGCCAAGGACTTGGATCTGGAGGACGCCTTCTCCCACACCGAGCTGGCCCTGTTGATGTTCTTCATCTCGCTGTTCATCATCGTGGGCGGGGTGGAGCACAGCAAGTTCCTGGAGTACGTGGGCCAGTTCATCATCCCCTACGTGGAAAGCGACCTGCTCACCGCGACCCTGCTGCTGATGTGGGTGTCCGCCGTCCTCTCCGCCGCCATCGACAACATCCCCTTCACGGCCGCGATGATCCCGATCCTCGCGGGGATGGAGGCGCAGGGCATCAACATCACGCCGCTGCTGTGGGGGCTGGCGGCCGGGGTGGGCATGGGCGGCAACGGCACCCACATCGGCTCGACCGCCAACGTGTTCATCGTGACCATCTCGGAGAAGATGGCGAAGGATGCCGGCGATCCGAGCCTGGCCATCACTCCGTTGCTGTGGATGAAGAAGGGCCTGCCGGTGATGCTGGCCACGCTGGTGACCTGCACGGTGATCATGTGGCTGTTCTTTCCCTTCTTCGAGAACCCCCTGCCTTAGGGTCCGCGCCCGCCGGCGGGGGCGGGCCGTGACGGCCCGGCCGCACTTTCCCGACCCGGAGCGGCTCCCGGACACGGGCCGCCTGCTCCTGTTCCACGGCGGCAGGCTGGCGGTCCGGGGGGAGGCGGTGACCTGGCGCCCCGCCGAGGCGCGGGCGGCCCTCGGCCGCGGCGACCGGGCGTTGCTCGTCGACGAGGGCGTCGTCGCGCTGGAGCTGGCGGAGGATCCCTCGGCGCGCCTGTCCGCCGAGATGCGCTCCCTGCGCGGCCTGCTGCTCGCCGGCGGGCGCCGGGATCTGGCGCTGGCCGGCAAGGCCGGCCAGCTGCTGGACTGGTACGCCACGCACCGCCACTGCGGCGCCTGCGGCGCGCCCAACCGCCATCACGAGGCCCTGCGGGCCCTGCGTTGCTCCGGCTGCGGGCGCTCGCATTTTCCGCGGGTCAATCCCTGCGTCATCGCGCTGGTGACGCGGGGCCGGGATGTGTTGCTGGCCCGCGGGACGCGTTTTCGGGCCGGCCTGCGCAGCTGCCTGGCGGGCTTCGTCGAGCCGGGCGAGACGGCCGAGGAGGCCGTCCGGCGGGAGGTGCGGGAGGAGGTGGGGCTCGAGGTGGACAACGTCCGCTACGTGAAGAGCCAGCCCTGGCCTTTCCCGTCCCAGCTGATGCTGGGCTTCCACGCCGACTACCGGGCGGGGGAGATCGCGCCGGAGGAGGGGGAGATCGAGGAGGCGGACTGGTTCGACGTCGGCCGGCTGCCGCCGGTGCCGCCCCCGGAGGTCAGCGTCGCCGGCGAGTTGATCCGGGACTACGTCCGGCGGGTGCGGTCCGGGGCCGATTGAAGTATAAAGTGCGCCCGGCGCGGCGCCGGGATCCGACGGGAGCGGACGGTTGGAGTTTTTGAGCGAATACGGGATGTTTCTGGCCCGGACGGCGACGGTGGCGGCGGCCGTCGTCCTGGTGGCGGCCTTCGTCTTCGCCGGCGCCCGGCGCGGCGGGCGGCGCGCCGGCAAGGGGACCATCCGCATCGCCCGCCTGAACGAGCGGCTCGACGGCATGCGCGACGCGTTGCGCCGCGCCGCGCTGGACAAGGAGCGGCTCAAGCGCATCGCCCGGCGGGAGAAGAAAGAGGCCAAGGCCGAGCGCCGGGCGGAGAAGGCCCGGGCCGGCAAGGCGGCGGACGACCAGGCGGCGGAGGCCGGCGGCCGGAAGCGGGTGTTCGTGCTGAGCTTCAAGGGCAACCTGGCGGCCGAGGCCGTGGCCTGCCTGCGCGAGGAGGTCACCGCGGTGCTGTCCATGGCGCGGACCACCGACGAGGTGCTGCTGCGGCTCGAAAGCCCCGGCGGCATGGTGCACGCCTACGGCCTGGGCGCGTCGCAGCTGATGCGGCTGCGGGACAAGGGCATCCCGCTGACCGTCTGCGTGGACAAGGTGGCGGCCAGCGGCGGCTACATGATGGCCTGCCTGGCCGACCGGCTGGTCGCGGCGCCGTTCGCCATCATCGGCTCCATCGGCGTGCTGTTGCAGACGCCGAATTTCCACCGGGCGCTGAAGCGGCGCGACGTGGACTACGAGATCGTCACCGCCGGGGAGTACAAGCGGACCCTGACCGCCTTCGGCGAGATCACCCAGAAGGGCCGCGACAAGGCGCAGGAGGACGTGGACGTCATCCACGGCATCTTCAAGGACTGGGTCAAGCGCCACCGCCCGGACGTGGACATCGACGCGATCGCCACCGGCGAGACCTGGGTGGGCGCCCAGGCGCGGGAGCGGCGGCTGGTGGACGAGATCGGCACCAGCGACGAGCGCGTCGTCGAGGCTTGCAGGGCGGCCGACGTGTTCGAGGTGGAGTACGAGCCCCGCCGCTCGCTCCAGGACCGCCTCGGCGCGGCGCTCGGGCACGCGCTGGACCGTGCGCTGGACCGCTGGCTCGGGCGCTCCGGCTACCAATAGGAGGGGGCGTGGCCGGATTCCGGGCCTTCGAGGCCTACCAGCGGGAGGACGGGAGCTTCGCCTCGCGGATCGTCGAGCGCGACGCGGACGCGCTGCCGCCCGGCGAACTGCTGATCCGGGTGCGCCACTCCTCGGTGAACTACAAGGACGCCCTGTCCGCCGCCGGCCGCCCCGGCGTGACCCGCGCCTATCCGCACACCCCCGGCATCGACGCGGCCGGGGTGGTGGAGCGCGCGGACGGCGGCGCGTTCCGGCCCGGCGACCGGGTGATCGTCACCGGCTACGACCTGGGCATGAACACCCCGGGGGGCTTCGGCCAGTACATCCGGACGCCGGCGGCCTGGGCGGCGCCGCTGCCGGCGGGGCTGGACCTTAGGGAGAGCATGATCCTCGGCACCGCCGGGCTCACCGCGGCGCTGTGCGTGGAGCGGCTGCGCGCCCACGGGATCGAGTCCGGCGAGGTGCTGGTCACCGGCGCCAGCGGCGGCGTCGGCGCCGTCGCCGTCGCGCTGCTGGCCATGCAGGGCTTCGCGGTGACGGCCGCCACCGGCAAGCCGGAGGCGGCCGGACTGCTGCGGGAGCTGGGCGCGGCGGAGGTCATCGACCGCGCGGAGCTGCCCGGGCCGGAGGGGCGCGCGCTCCTCAAACCCCGCTGGGCCGGGGCGGTGGACGTGGCCGGCGGCGAGACCCTGGCCGGGGTCGTCAAGTCCCTGGCCTACGGCGGCGCCGTCGCGGCCTGCGGCCTGGTGCGCTCGCCGTCGTTTCCGGGCTCGGTGCTGCCGTTCATCCTAAGAGGCGTCAGTCTGCTGGGGGTCGATTCGGCGGAGTTGCCGATCGCGGCCAAGCGGGCGGCGTGGCGCCGGCTGGCCGGCGAGTGGCGGCCGCCGGCGCTGGAGCGGCTCGCGGCCCGGGAGGTCGGCCTGGAGGAGCTGGACGAATGCCTGCGGACCGTGCTCGCCGGCGGCGCCGCGGGGCGCTTCGTGGTGGATCTGGAGCGCTGACCGGCGGAACTTATGCTCCAAATCAAGCAAGACGAATCCGGCTCGCCTTGACCCTATCCAGCTCGCTTGCGGCCGCGGGACGGTCCAGCCCCGCGGCGGCCTCGCCGGCGGGCGGAACCTGCGACGCCGGACCGGGGCCGCCCCGGCTTCTATCCGTCCCGCTCCGGGTGGTTTGTCGGACTTGGATTGCGGGCGCTGGAAAAGTCCCGTTCACAGCCGTTTTCGTCGATCGCAGTCAGCCAAAAACGCACGAGCCAACCTGAGTATTTATGACAAATGCGTCCAATCAAGCATGTGCCAACACTTCCGAGACGGATTTGCTTGGGGTTGGTCTAAGGAGCCTCTGATCAAGCCCCAATCCGTCGATGCGAGCGCCGGAAAGCGCCGCGAGACGGCGGTCCAAGAGGTGCCAAATGGACTTACTCGGAGGTTCCCTAAGTCCGACAAACCGCGGGGCCGATCGTCGCCGGAGGAGCGTGGCCGGTGGGACCGCGCTCCGACTGGAACGGACGGAGCATCGCGCCGGACCCGCGACGCAGGCGGATCAACGACCGCTTGGGACGGTGTCGGAAGGCGAGGCCGCCAGCGATTCCCGCCGCTCATCCCCTCCGGCGGGCGCAACCGCGCTGCGGCCTGTCGCGGAGGATCCAGCGACATAGCCCGGCGCCGCTTCGGGGTTCGGCTTTCTGGCGAGCATATCCATCACAATGCGGCGGATTTCGGCCCCCTGCTCTTCAACGGCTTCCAGCCGCCTGAGAACATCTTGGAACTTCAGCTCGAACAGGGCGAACTTCGCCTCGAGCAGTTCGCGCATGTTTTCGCGGTCCTGCTCGCGTTGCCTGCGGTCCTGCTCGCGGTCCTGCTCGCGTTGCCTGCGGTCCTCCTCGCGGTCCTCCTTGCGTTGGGCGACGATCGTATCGCTCAGTTTTCCTATATCTTCGCGCCGTTCCCTGCGCTCGGCGAGTCTATCCCGCCACCAGACGACCACCCACGTAAATATCCCCCCGAGAATTATCCTCTGGAGCCACACGTCCTCAAAGCTCGGAATCTCGTTCATGTCCATTCTCCTCTTCCCAAACGCCGCCCTGGCGGGTGCGCTTGACCGCTATCGGACCATTTTAGCGGGCCGGCGGCTTTTGTCAACTCACATGCTGTCGCTCACATGCTGTCGCTCTCACATGCTGTCGCACATGCTGTCGCGTTGTCGCGTGTGTCACATGCTGTCGCGTGCTGTCGCGTGCTGTCGCGCATGCTGTCGCGCATGCTGTCGCGGGTGTCGCGGGCGTGTCGCGGACGCATAAGTCCCTGATCAGTCGCGGCGCAGGCGGCTGGAGATGGCGATCGGCGTGGGGCAGAACAGCACCACGATGTAGGAGGAGACCAGGAAGGTGACGATCGCCGTGCTCTGGATGAGCAGGGAGGCCCGCTCCCCGATCGCGCCGGACTGCACCGCGACGAAGGCGATCAGCAGGGAGAACTCGCTGATCTGCCCCAGCCGCAGCCCCGCGTCCCAGGCCAGCCGGTCGCGCTCGCTGAAGCGCCGCAGCAGGTGGCGGAACAGCGCCGGCTTGACCGTCAGCATCAGCGCGGCCAGCAGCAGGGCGGGCGCGGCGACCTCCGGCAGCAGCCCGACGTTGAACCCGGCCCCGAGCGAGAAGAAAAACAGGATCAGGAAGAAGTCCCGCAGGGGCTTGAGACTCACGGCCAGGAAGGGCGCGATGGGATTGGCGGCCAGGGACACGCCGGCCACGAAGGCGCCGATCTCGGCGGACAGCCCCATGGCCTTGGCGGCGGCCGCGACCCCCAGGCACCAACCGATGGCCAGCAGGAACAGGTACTCCTTGAAGTGGTCGAAGCGGGCGATCAGCCCCGGCAACAGGAAGCGGGCGCCGAGCCAGGCGCCGCCCAGCAGCGGCGGCAGCGCCAGCAACACCCGCAGCGCGCGGGTCTGGCCGAGGCCGCCGGAGTCCAGGAAGGCCAGGATCAGGATGGCGATGAAGTCCTGCATCAGCAGGATGCCCACCATCAGCTCGCCCATGTGCTTGTGATGCAGCACGGTGGTCGGCAGCAGCTTGATGCCGATGATGGTGCTCGAAAAGATCATGGCGAAGCCGATCACCAGGCTCTCGCCGGGCGGATAGGCGAACAGCAGGCCGGTGCCGTAGCCCAGGGCGAAGAAGGCCGCCGAACTGGCCAGCGTGATCAGGAAGGTCTTGCGCAGGGTGGCGAACAGCTTGACAGGCTGCATGTCCAAGCCCAGCAGGAACAGCAGGAAGATGATGCCGAACTCGGCGATGTCCGCCAGCAGGGCCGGGTCGTCGATCCGGCCCAGGCCGAAGGGCCCCAGCAGCGCGCCCGCCAGGATGTAGGCCACCAGCAGCGGCTGGCGCAGGAACAGCGCGCCGGTGCTCAGCAGGGCCGCGCCGCTGAACAGCAGGAAGAAGGTGAAGAGCAGGGAGCCGGACTCCATGGCCCCGTCCGCTACAGCAGGGAGGCCAGCGACCGGGCCAGCCCCTCGGGATCGACCCCCTTGCGCTGGGCCAGGTCCTCGAGCTGGTCCCGGCCGATCCGGCCGACGGGGAAGTATTTCGCGCGCGGATGGGAGAAGTACAGCCCGCAGACGCTGGCGGCGGGGCGCATGGCGAAGCTCTCGGTCAGCGTGATGCCGACGGCCTCCGCGTCCAACAGCCGGAACAGGGTCGCCTTCTCCGAGTGGTCCGGGCAGGCCGGATAGCCGGGCGCCGGGCGGATGCCCTGGTAGTTCTCGGCGATCAGCTCCGCGAGGTCCAGCGCCTCGTCCGGCCGGTAGCCCCAGAACTCCCGGCGCACCCGCTCGTGCAGGCGCTCCGCGAAGGCCTCCGCCAGCCGGTCCGCCAGCGCCTTGACCAGCAGGGCGCTGTAGTCGTCGCCCCGGGCCTCGAAATCGGCGGCCAGCTCCTCGGCGCCGATGCCGGCGGTCAGCGCGAAGGCGCCGATGTGGTCCTCGATCCCGGCCTCGGGCGGGGCGATGTAGTCGGCCAGGCACAGCCGCTCCCGCTCCTTCCCCCGCGGCGCCTGCTGGCGCAGGAAGTGCAGGGTGGCTTCGCCGCCGCCGACGCTGACGTCGTTGCCGCCCTCGCGCCGCGCCGGCCAGAAGCCCACCACGGCCCGGGCGGCGAGCCGCCGGTGCTCGACGATGTCCGTCAGCAGCTGCCGGGCGTCGCGGTGCAGCTCCGCGGCCGCCGCGCCGATCTTCGGGTCGTCGAAGATCGCCGGGTACTTGCCCGCCAGCGACCAGGTGACGAAGAAGGGCGTCCAGTCGATGTACTCGACCAGTTCCCCGAGCGGGTAGTCGTCCAGCACCCGCCGGCCGGCGAAGGCCGGCCGGACCGGCCGGCGGCCGGCCCAGTCGGTCTCCAGGCCCCGTCCGTTGACCCCGGGATAGTCCTCCAGCGCCGCCGTCCGGCGGCGTTTCGCGACCCGCTCGCGGACCGCGCCGTACTCCTCGCGCACGGAGCGGCGGAAGGCCTCGCCGCGCTCGCGGCTCAGCAGCGAGCCGACGACGGAGACGCTGCGCGAGGCGTCGGGCACGTAGACGGTGCTGCCGTTTTCGTAGCGCGGCTCGATCCGGACCGCGGTGTGGGCCCGGGAGGTGGTGGCGCCGCCGATCAGCAACGGCGTCGCGAAGCCCAGGCGCTGCATCTCCGCGGCCACGTGCACCATCTCGTCCAGCGAGGGGGTGATCAGGCCGCTCAGGCCGATGATGTCGACCTCGCGCTCCCGGGCCGTGTCGAGGATCTTCGCGCACGGCGTCATCACCCCGAGGTCGATCACCTCGTAGTTGTTGCAGCCGAGCACCACCGCCACGATGTTCTTGCCGATGTCGTGCACGTCGCCCTTGACGGTGGCGAGCAGGATCCGGCCCTTGCTCGCCGCCGCGCCCCGGTCCTTCTCCGCCTCGAGGTGGGGCAGCAGCCAGGCCACCGCCCGCTTCATCACCCGCGCGCTCTTCACGACCTGCGGCAGGAACATCTTGCCCTCGGCGAACAGATCCCCCACCCGGTCCATGCCGCGCATCAGGGGGCCCTCGATGACCTCGATGGGCCGCTCCGCCGCCCGCCGCGCCTCTTCGGTGTCCTCGTCGATGTGGCTGGTGATCCCCTTCACCAGCGCGTGGGCCAGCCGCTCCGCCACCGGCAGCCGGCGCCAGCCGGGATCCTCCTCCGCCGCGGCGCCGCCCGCGGCGCCGCCGAAGCGGGGGGCGAGCGCCATCAGCCGCTCCGTGGCGTCGGGCGAGCGGTTCAGCACCAGATCCTCCACCGCCGCCTTCAGCTCGGACGGGATGTCGTCGTAGACGGCGAGCTGCCCGGCGTTGACGATGCCCATGGAGAGGCCGGCACGGACCGCGTGGTACAGGAACACCGAGTGGATCGCCTCCCGGACCGCGTCGTTGCCGCGGAAGGAGAACGAGACGTTGCTGACGCCGCCCGAGGTCAAGGCGCCCGGCAGCCGGTCCCGGACGAAGCGGCAGCTCTCGATGAAGTCCACCGCGTAGTTGTCGTGCTCCGCCATGCCGGTGGCGATGGTGAGGGCGTTGGGATCGAAGATGATGTCCTCGGCCGGGAAGTCGAGCCGCTCGCGCAGCAGGCGGTAGCTGCGCTCGCAGACGGCGTTCTTGCGCGCCAGCTCCGCCGCCTGGCCCTTCTCGTCGAAGGCCATGACCACCACGGCCGCGCCGTACTCGAGGCACAGCCGGGCTTTGGCCAGGAAGTCCTCCTCGCCCTCCTTGAGACTGATGGAGTTGACGACGGACTTGCCCTGGACGCACTTCAGTCCGGCCTCGATGACCTCCCAGCGGGAGGAGTCGATCATCAGCGGCACGCGGCTGATCTCCGGCTCCGCCGCCAGCAGCTTGAGGAAGCGCTCCATGGCCCGGACCGAGTCCAGCATCCCCTCGTCCATGTTGACGTCGATGATCTGGGCCCCGGCCGCGACCTGCTGGCGGGCGACGTCCAGCGCCTCCTCGTAGTTCTCCTCCCGGACCAGTCGCGCGAACCGGGCGGAGCCGGTGACGTTGGTCCGCTCGCCCACGTTGACGAACAGGGAGTCGGGCCGGATCTCGAGGGCCTCCAGGCCGCTCAGGCGGCAGGCGGGCGCCGGCGCCGGGAGGGCGCGCGGCGCGCGGCCCGCCACCGCCCGGGCGATGGCGGCGATGTGCTCCGGGGTGGTGCCGCAGCAGCCGCCGACGATGTTGACCAGGCCCGCGGCGGCGAACTCCCCGATGATCTCCGCCATCTCCTCGGGGGACTGGTCGTAGCCGCCGAATTCGTTGGGCAGGCCGGCGTTCGGGTGGACCGACACCCGGCAGGGCGCGAGGGCCGCGGCCTCCTCGACGTGGGGCCGCAGCTGCTCGGCGCCCAGGGCGCAGTTGAAGCCGACCGCCAGCGCCCGCGCGTGGGCCACGGAATGGCAGAAGGCGGCGACGGTCTGGCCGGACAGGGTGCGGCCGCTGGCGTCGGTGATGGTGCCGGACACCATCAGCGGGACGGACGAGCCCCGCTCGCGCAGCGCGCGCCGGGCGGCCAGGATGGCCGCCTTGGCGTTGAGGGTGTCGAACACGGTCTCGATCAGCAGGATGTCCGCGCCGCCGTCGAGCAGGGCCCCGGCGGCGAGCAGGTAGTCCGCCGCCAGCTCGTCGAAATCGACGTCGCGGAACCCCGGGTCGTTCACGTCCGGGGAGATCGAGGCGGTGCGGGAGGTCGGCCCGAGCACGCCGGCCGCGAAGCGGGGCCGTCCCGGATCCTCGGCGGCGGCCGCGTCGCAGGCCGCCCGGGCCAGCCGGGCCCCCTCGAGGTTGATCTCGGCGGCGAGATCCTGAAGGCGGTACTCGGCCTGGGAGACGCGGGTGGCGTTGAAGGTGTTGGTCTCTACGATGTCCGCGCCGGCGCGCAGGTACTGGAGGTGGATGTCCCGGACCAACTCCGGCTGCGTCAGGCACAGCAGGTCGTTGTTGCCCGCGAGCTCGCGGGGGAAATCCCGGAAGCGCTCGCCGCGGAAGTCGTCCTCGGACAGCCCCCGGGCCTGGATCATGGTGCCCATGGCGCCGTCGAGCAGCAGGATTCGTCGGTCGAGGGCTTCGCGCAGCGTTTTTTCGCGGCTGGTCTCGGGCATGGTCCGGGCGAAAAAAGGGGACAGTCTACCAGAACGGGCGGACCGCCGACAGGCGCGATGCGCAACAGGCGCGATGCGCGACAGGCGCGATGCGCGACAAGCGAGGAGCGAGAGGCGAGGCCGGCTCGGGACGGAACCCCGACGCGACCCCGACGCGACACCCGAATTGGCCGGGGGGGGGGGGGCGCACGTATACTGCCGTCTTCCCGGCGCGGCCTCCATGAGGTCGGCGGCCGGCCCGGATGCCTGAGGGCGATGAGGAGATCTGCGGATGGCCAGCAGCGAAACCAGACAAGACCTTGTTCAACTGACCGTCGCGGCCTACGACGCCGCGCCGGATGCCGCGCTGATGCGCGAGCTGGAGGCGATCGTCGACGGGGGCGGCTCCCTGCTCGATGCGGCCGAGGCCCTGGCATCCGGCGAGCGCTGGGCGGCGCTGTATCCGTCGTCCCAGACCGCGGCCGAGTTCTCGGACGCCTGGCTGACGGCCCTGCTGCCCGGGGTGAGCGCGGATCTGCTGACCTTCGGCCGGAGCGTCGTGGTTCCCCACATCGACGGCGGCGGCTCGCCCGGCGGCCTGGTGCTGGCGGCGCAGGCCTTTCTGAGCGCCCCCGACGCGCCGGCGGACTTCGCCGATTTCGCCCGCGGCTTCCTTGAGCGGAGCGGGGAGGCGATGGATGAGCTGGTCGAGAGCGAGACCACCGAGGATCTCGTCCAGCTGACCGTGGCGGCGTACGGCGCCGCGCCGGGCGCCGCCCTGCTGGCGGAGCTGGAGGCGGCCGCCGCCAGCGGTCTGTCCGCCGCGGCCGAGGTGTTGGTCGAGAACGAACGCTGGGCCGCGCTGTACCCGTCGACCCAGACCGCGGCCGAGTTCTCGGACGCCTGGCTGGGCATCCTGCTGCCCGGGGTCGGCGCGGACCTGCTGGCGGTCGGCCGGGAGGTCGTGGTCCCCCACCTTGATGGCGGCGGAACGCCCGCCGAACTGGTGCTGTTGGGGCAAGGGTTTTTGAGCGCTCCCGTCGCTCCGGCGGGCTTCGAGGATTTCGCCGAGGCCTTCCTCAACCGGGGCGAGGTGGCGGCGGAGCATTCGGCGGTCCGGATGCTGGACGGCGAGCCCGCCGAGCTGAGCGAGGCGCTGGCCTCGGTGACCGATGACGACGCCACCGTGCGGGCGGCGATCGACGCGCTGGGCGATCCGATGTCCGGCGGTGGTACCGGCGGCGGCGGCACCGGGGGCGGTTCCGGTGGCGCCCCCGCTGGAAC
>CAYSVD010000068.1:0-1880 GCA_964434395.1 uncultured Pseudohongiella sp. | reverse complement strand
GGATCGGACGGTTTTCGGACAAAAATCTCTCCCATTCCGGCCCGAGCGAAACCGGCCGCCGCCGGTTGAAGTCAAATTTCGCATGCCGTGCCGGCCGCCGGCCGAGCGCCCCGGCTTTTTGTCCTTAACCGGGGATTGGGATCAAACTGACGGTACCGGGCATCCATTTTCTCAAGAACATGCCGACAGTATGCATGCACCGTGCCGATGTACATGGATCCGATGATGCGCTCGTCCATTCCCGCGGCAGCCAGCGCCCTTGCCACGTTTCTCCTTATGGAATCGGCAGCTTTCACGGTGAAGGTGAAGGCGACAATGCCCTTCGGGTCCGCTCCCTCGGCGATCAAAAAGGCGATGCGATAGGCGAGCGTTCTCGATTTTCCAGATCCGGCGCAGGCAAGGGTGAGAACCCTGTCCGTCATATCGACGGCGGCATTGTACTGAGCGACGGAAAGCTCCCTGCGCAAGACGCTGTCTATATCATCCATTATGACCGCTTCCCCTGCCCCCGGCCTCGTCAAAAAGCCTCCGCGGACGCCAAAGACCCGGCATCCGGTCGGGTTCGCCATCCCTTTCGGCACATCCGCACCGGGCGCACCATCCGCCACAGGTTGCGTCCGGCCTGCGGGTTTCAGGGGCGGCAACCGTCAAGACTGACACCCGCCGCCGCGTTCCGAGCCCGCGGTGTCGCCGCGCACTAATGATGTTGATCCACCGCAACCAGCTCCCGGGCGACGATCCCGGCTGGCGCAGACCGCTCGCCGGCATCGACGCCGCTGGATATCGCCGAGCCGCCGACCCGAACCGCCCCGGGCGCGGGCGCGGCCTCTCCGCGGGCGATGTCCGCGGCCCCAGCCCGCTCCGCCAGCCGCTCTACAGCCGGGTCGTCGAATCTTGGCCGGCGCTTCAGGATCGAGGCTCGCACCGAAGGTACCGCTCCGCCCCTTTCTCGTCCGGCTCCTGAGCGTGGACACCCCGAAGGCGGCTCGGAGTACCGGACGGGAACGGCAGGTCGGCGCATGGCGTGGCGAGACATCCATGCGGCGCGGGGCACCGGGGCCAACCACCAAGGGAGGGTTCCGGTCGGCCGTCGGCCCCCATAGAACCTGTTCAGTTCCTGCGGTGTCGGCTCCGAAGGATGGCACACTTGGTGTGAAACAGGCGGCATGCTTGGCGCGAAACAGGCGGCACATTTCAGGAATTGCGTAGCCGAATCAGCAAGGTGAAGCACGGGAAGACCCATGGGAACCGCGCAACCCGCCCGAATGCCATTGCGACAGTCGGCAAAGGATCAAGGTCGAGAGCGCTGTTTTGACTGTATAACCCCACCGCATGGCAATCACTGACCCGCGTCCGGAAGGGCAAGCGTATTGTCGGGAGTTTCGAGACGGGGGCTGGCGACATGTCGAAACATCCTTTCGCAAGATCAATGCCGGACGACACCCAGCATCGCTGAGAAAGCGGCGCACTTGCCGTGTGCGCGCCACAGGCTGAACCTAGGGAGTCGACGCACTGGAACAGAATCACATCACCCTTGTTCAGGTTGAAGGACGCGTTCGAATTTGCGTCCCTTCCCGCCCGCATACATAGCATCTCTCGCTTTCCTCGCTCCACCGATCCCGTATATCTGCACCCTTGGCAACAATTTGTTCAAAAGCAAAACCCACTCCGCATCATCGGCGCCAGCCGGCGGGGCCAGTCCCAACGCGTCCAGTTCACCCATAAGCGTCTGAACGCCCTCCTTCAATTCCTCCGCTGATTTGGCCCCCGATGGATCAATCCCTGACAGCCTCATGTCAAAATAATCTCGAACTTCCCTCATCATCTCTGTCGCGCTTTCCTTCTCGCGGTACAGAAACACTTCGGCTTGCTGTTTGCGC
>CAYSVD010000067.1:0-7941 GCA_964434395.1 uncultured Pseudohongiella sp. | reverse complement strand
TACGAGTACGCCTGCCACGAGGGCAACTACGGCATGGTGAACATCCTGCGCGGCGCGCGGGTGCAGGAGCGGCTGGCGGCCGCAAGCGGCCAATGACGGGCGGCCGGGAAGGAGGGGGCGGCATGGGGGCGTCCGGGACGGCGCGGGCGGCGTTGCTGGCGGCATCGCTGGCGGCGGCCGGCGCGGCCGCGGCCCAGGACGGGGAGTTCCCGCGGACGCCCTCGGGCCGGCCCGACTTCAGCGGCATTTGGCAGGCCCTGGGCTCGGCCCACTACGACATCGAGCCCCGCGCGGCCCGGCGCGGCCCCTACGAGCGGGAGTTCGGGGCCCTGTCGGCCTTTCCGGCCGGGCTCGGCATCGTCGAGGGCGGGCGCATCCCCTACACCGAGCCGGCCCGGCGCCTGCGCGACGAGAACCGGGCGGACGCCATCAACCGGGATCCGCTGGCCAAGTGCTACATGCCCGGCGTGCCGCGGGCCAACTACCTGCCGTTCCCGTTCCAGATCGTCCAGTCGACCGACGTGATCCTGATCGCCTACGAGTTCGCCGAGTCCAACCGCATCGTGTACGTGGACCAGCCCGAGGTCGTCTCCCAGGTGGATGCCTGGATGGGCCACTCCAACGCCCACTGGGAGGGCGACACGCTGGTGATCCGGGTGACCGGACAGGTTCCAGACACCTGGTTCGACCGCTCCGGCAACCACCACGGCGAGGGCATGGTGGTGGAGGAGCGCTGGACGCCGGCGGGCCCGAACCACATCGACTACAGCGCCGTGATCACGGACCCCGGCACCTTCACCCGGCCGTGGACCGTGCGCTTCCCGCTGTACCGGCGCGTGGAGGAGAACATGCAGCTGCTGGAGTTCAAGTGCGCGGAGTTCTCCGAGGAGTACCTGTACGGCGAGTGGCGCAAGCCGGGCACGCCCATCGGCCATCCCGAGGACGCCCGCTGAGGGCCGTCCGCGGCCCGGACGGCGGGAAGGCCGGCCGTGGAGACCGACTTCGAGGCCGTGCTGCTCCCCGGCCTCTTCTGGCTCGGCGCCTGCGCGATCGCGGTGTGGCCGCTCAACTACCTGATCGGCCTGCCGCAGTGGGCCGTCTGGTCCCTGACGCTGCTGGCGCTGTTGCTGTTCGCGCCGCTGTTCCTGCTCTGGGTCGCCCTGCCGTTCGCGGCGCTGGTCTTCGTGCTCTGGTGGGCGTTGATCCGGCCTCGAGAGATCGAGAACGCGGCGCGTCATGCGGCGGAACTCGATGCGGAGTACGCCGCGAAGGCGGAGGCCCGCCGCAAGAAGGAGGCGCGCAGGGCGGCGGAAGAGGGACACAGGCGCAAGCGGTTGAAGCGTGAGCGGGAGAAGCGCGAGGCGGCGGAAAGCGAGCGAAGGCGCGGGGCGTCCGGCGCGGGCCGCCGGCGCGGCGCGGGGAAGCGCCAGGGCTGATCGTGGAGTTCGGTTTCGCGGACCAGTTCGTCGCGGGCCTTCTCGTGCTCGTCATCTGCATGATCGTGCTGTGGCCGCTCAACTACCTGATCGGCCTGCCGCAGTGGGCGGTCGCGGCCCTGACCTTTCTCGTGCTGCTGCTCGCCGTGCCGCGTTTCCTGTTCTTCGTCGTCCTGCCGGTGATGGTTCCTCTCGCGATCTGGAGCGCGCGGCGGGAGTCGAAGGAGCGCGAGGAGCGGGAGCGGGAGGAGGAGCGCAAGCGTCAGCGCAAGCGCCGGCTGCAGATGACCTACTACCGGGCCAAGCGGGCCGGCAAGGCCGGCGAGGCCTGGATGGTGAAGGCCGAGCTGGACCGGCTGGACAAGGAGGAGGAGCGCAGGTCGGCGGAGTTCATGGAGAGCATCAAGGAGCGTCTCCCGCCGTGACCGCGGCGCCGGACCCGCCGGAAAGGCTGGACTTCGCCGCCCCCGCCCCGCATTGTCCGCGAACACCACAATATTTGTCCCCGCGACACAGTCCTCAAGTCCTCAAGTTTATTCCTCAAGTTTATTTTGACTTTTCGACCACTGCCTAGTAGCCTGAGTTCGTTCCGAGGCATTCCGCCCCGGACGCGTCGTCTTGTCACCAAGCGAGATTGGCGTGACCATCACAAGGAGAAGAGCATGAACAATCATGTGAACGCCGCCCGTCGAGCGGGCGCTTGGGCTTTTGCGTTTCTGGCGCTGTCGGCGGTTGCGGCTTGTGCGGCGCCGCCGTCTCGCATCCAGCCGGCGGCCGTGCCCACGGCGCAATATGAGAGCGCGTCCTGCGAAGCACTGGCGGCGGCGCTGTCGACGGAGGAGGAGACTCTGGCGCTGGTTTCTAGGGATCAGCGCAACGCACGAGCGTGGGACACGGCATTCAACTGGTTGCTGATCCCCGGTTTGGGGGCGTTGACGCCGGACAGCGAGGAGGAGGTTGCCGAATCCAAGGGCCGCGTTCTCGCCATCCAGAACGAGATGTTGAGCCGGTGTTGAGATGCTGAGAGGAAGCGGGATAGCCGCTGTACTCGCCGCATCCGTTCTACTGACTGCCTACGCCAGCGGGTAGCGAGCGGTCGCGGCGACTACGCCCAGAAGGGGGCCATTCGCCATCATCGCCGCCCGCGTTGTGGAGTTGCGGGCGGAGCAGAGAACGCAGGCGGCGACGAGGAGGCCGTGATGCCGCTGTCGCCGGAGGGTGGGGTTCTGCGGCATCGGTCTGGCCTCTGGCACACTATGGAAGGTGCTTGGGTGGATGCTGGTGGCGATCGTCGTTCCCTTGTTTTTGGAGACAAGCATGACCTTCCGATTCGAACGCCGCCGCGGATGGCGGCTGGCCGCGCTGACGGCGCTTTTCCTGGCGCCCGGACTCGCCGCGCAGCAGGTCGAGCGCGCCGAGCCCTTCTACCCCCCGGAGATCGCGTTCGACCCGGCCGTCCCCCGGCCGGAATCGGTCATCGGCCATCCCCTGGGGCACCGCATCGCCCGCAACGACCTGCTGGTGCGGTACATGCGCGAGCTGGCCGAGCTGTCGCCGCGCATCGCGGTCGAGGAGATCGCCCGCACCCACGAGGGCCGCCCGATCTTGGCGCTGACCATCACCTCGCCGGCCAACCACCGGCGCATCGACGAGATCCGCGCCGCGCACGTGGCGCTGAGCGACGCCGGCTCCGGTCAGGAGGTGGAGCCCGGCATGCCGGTGGTCACCTGGCTCAACTACGGGGTGCACGGCGCCGAGGTCAGCTCCACCGACGCCTCCATGGCGGTCGCCTACCACTTGGCGGCGGCCCGGGGGCCGGCGATCGAGGAGACCCTCGAGCGCAGCGTCGTCATCCTGATCGCCGTGTTCAACCCCGACGGCAACAGCCGCATGTCCGCCTGGAACCACATGCACGGCGCCAACGTGCCCGTGACCGATCCCGCGCACCGCCTGCACAACACCTTCTGGCCGGGCGGGCGCACCAATCACTACTGGTTCGACCTGAACCGCCAGTGGCTGATCCTGCAGCACCCGGAGCCCCGGGGCTGGGTGGCGAAGTTCCACCAGTGGCGCCCGAACATCACCGTGGACTACCACGAGATGGGCCCCGAGACCACCTACTACTTCCACCCGGGCGTTCCGGAACGCACCTTCCCCTACATCCCGGCCCGCTCCATGGAGTTGCTGGACCGGGTCTCGGACCGTCCGCGCTCGTGGCTGGACGGCGAGCGGCGCCTGTACTACAACGAGGAGAACTACGACAACTACTACATCGGCAAGGGCTCGACCTACCCCCACATGCACGCCAGCATGGGCATGCTGTTCGAGCAGGCGAGCTCGGAGGGGTTGCTCGGCACCCGTCACGGGGTGCTGTCCTTCCGGGACAACATCCGCACCCAGTACCGCACCTCGCTGGAGATGATCCGCGCCGGCGTGGAGATGCGCGAGGAGCTGCTCCGGTACCAGCGCGAGTTCTCCCGGGACAGCATCGGGCTGGCCGCCGCCGACGAGGTCAAGGGCTACGTGTTCAGCGCGCCCGGCGACCCGGCCCGGGCCTTCCACGCGCTGGACATCCTGGACCGGCACCGGATCCGGGTGAACCGGCTGGCGCGGGACGTCACGGTCGACGGCGTCGACTTCGCGGCGGCGGACTCCTACGTGGTCGAGACCGCCCAGAGCCAGTATCGCATGGTCAAGGGCCTGTTCGAGAAAATCACCGAGTTCGAGGACAACACCTTCTACGACGTGTCCGCTTGGACCCTGCCGCTGGCCTTCGACTTCCCCTACGCCCCGCTGGCCGCCCGGGATCTGCGCGGCGCGGCGGGCGAGGCGGTCGAGCCGGCATTCCCGGCCGAGGCCGCCCCGCCCCGGGCGGAGTTCGCCTACATGTTCTCCTGGTCGAACTACTACGCGCCGCGGGCCGTGTACCGCCTGCTGGACGCGGGGGTCCGGCCGAAGTTCGCGCACCGGCCGGTGACGGTCGAGACCGCCGCCGGCGCCCGCGCGCTGGGCCGGGGCGCCATCCTGGTGCCGCTGGGCTGGCAGGGCGGCGATCTGGACGACGAGGAGATCCACGAGCTGGTCTCCGTCATCGCGGCCGAGGACGGCATCGAGGTGCACGCCGTCGACTCCGGCCACACGCCCCAGGCGGGCATGGACCTGGGTAGCCGGAACTTCTCGGACATCCCCAAGCCCCGGGTGCTGCTGCTGGTGGGCGAGGGCGTCGCCGCCTACGACGCCGGCGAGGTGTGGCACCTGCTGGACCACCGCATGCGCATGCCGGTGCACATGTACGACAAGCGCCGCCTGGACTCGCTGGACATCTGGGACTACACCCACATCGTGCTGGTGGGCGGCGGCCACGGGGATCTCGACGACGGCGCCGGGCGCATCGGCGACTGGGTGCGCGACGGCGGCACGCTGGTGGGCGTCCGCCAGGGCGCGAGTTGGGCCCACGACCGCATCCTCTACCCCGGCGCCGAAGAAGAAGAGGAAGAGGAGGACGAGCCCGAGCGCCACGACTACGGCGACAAGGACGGCATCGAGGCCGAGGCCATCATCGGCGGCTCCATCCTCGAGGGCGACCTGGACGTCACCCACCCGGTCGGCTACGGCGTCCCGGACCGGTCCATCCCCAGCCTGCGCAACACCCTGATCGCCTTCGACCGGCCGGAGAACCCCTGGGCCACGGTGGTCGAGATCCCGGAGGACGCGCTGCTGGCCGGCTACGCCAGCGAAGAGAACCTGCAGGCGCTGGCGGGCAAGGCCATGGCGATCGCCGAGCGGCGCGGCGAGGGCAGCGTGATCCTGTTCGCGGACAACCCGAATTTCCGGGCCTACTTCTTCGGCACCAACAAGCTGTTCATGAACAGCCTGTTCTTCTCGCTGGGGTTCGACCGGCCGAGGCGGTAGTCGGCAAGTGAAAGGCGTATTTTGAAGAAGTGAAAGCCTTCTTGGCGCACCCAGCGGTGGCGTGGAGTGCTCGCCAGAGTGGCCGATCCCCCGATAACCTGCGGATAGGGATGCCGAAGCGCCATACAACGAGGATGCTTTGATGACTTTTGAACAGCCTAAACCAGATACGAAGAGATTCGGAGACATTATAAGAGAGATAGAGACGGGAATAATCAAGATCCCAAAATTTCAACGGGATTTTGTCTGGAATATCGACATGACGGCGAAATTGCTGGACAGTATTTTGAAGGGGTATCCGATAGGAACGTTCATCCTCTGGCAGACAGATGAACGGATGAGCAATGTCAAAAAAATCGGGAACACCGATCTCCCGGAAACGCCCGAAGGGACAAAGGTTCAATATGTGCTTGACGGCCAACAGCGGATCGCGTCGCTTTTTGCCGCATACAAAGGCGAAGAGATCCGAAAGGCGGGTGAAAAAAGGACCACAGACTATAAAACCATTGTTGTGAACCTTGATGAAGGACTTGACGAGAGCGGTGACCAAATCATTACGATGGAGCCAACGGGAAACAAATCTATTCCCTTAACCAAAGTCTTAAACCTCAGCATTCTTGATGCGATGGAATTAAGAAACCATTTCAGCGAGGACGAGGTGAGGTTGATCCATGACTACAACAAGGCATTTGAAAATTACGACTTTTCTACTGTCATTCTGCGCAAGGAGGACATCGAATCTGCCATAGAGGTTTTTACCCGCATCAATACGGGCGGCAAGACGCTTACTCTTTTTGAAATCATGTCCGCAAAAACGTACGACGAGAAACAAAAGTTTGATATGCAATCCAAATGGGAAGGCGTTGTTGAAAAGCTGCGGAAATCAAACTACGAAACCATATCCAGCACGGTTATTTTATACTTGCTTGCGCTTGTTTTAAGCCCCACTAGGGAGTGCAAAAGAAAAACAATGCTGTCTATTGACAAGCAATTGATTATTGATGGGTGGGATGATGTGGTTTCGGCGTTGAAGCACAGCGTTGACTACTTCCGCACCAAATATCGGATACCGGTTTCTCAACTATTGCCGTATGACTTGTTGTTGGTGCCGTTTGCCTACTTCTTCTTCCGCACGAAGGGAGAAAGACCTGGAGCAGATCATCAAAAATGGCTGAGGGAATTTTTCTGGCGAATGTCTCTGTCGCACCGCTACTCATCTGCGCAGGATGCGCGCCTTGCTCAGGATATCAAGCGGATAGATATGATGCTGGACAACAATCAACGGCCTGACTACACCGACATTAAAATCGAGTTGGATTCTCCGGAAGCGCTTATTGACACTGATTTCAGCACAGGCAATAGCTATTGCAAGGCGGTGCTCTGTCTGCTGGCATATCACAGACCGAAAGACTTCCGGGACAACAGAGAGGTCATTCTTGATAACACATGGTTGCAGCGGGCAAACAGCAAAAACTACCATCACTTTTTTCCGAAGAAGTACTTAGGGGAAAAGATGATTGTCAACGGAAATAGCCTTGTCAATATAACCCTCGTTAGTGACCGCCTGAACAAGTATGAAATCAGAGCAAAGGCGCCATCTGTTTATATCGACGATTTTCGCCGAGAGAACTCCGATATCAAGAAAGCGCTCAAATCCCACCTCCTGGACGAGGAGGGTTTCGGCATTGAAGATGACGACTACGGCAAGTTTCTGACAGCGCGAGCGGAGCGCATATACAAAAAATTGAAAAAGAGGATAGATGTCGAGTAAGCATTGGAGCCGGGAAGACAGTCTATCGATCCGCGATGCAGAGGCCACGTCCTACTTCTTTAAGCTTGGCCACTTTTTTCAGCCCCAGCAACATCAAAGCGTCGCGGTACAGGGTGCGCCCTTCAAGCGTGCTCTCGATCAGCGCCTCCACGAACCTTCGGCCCGCCCTGCGGACGACGGAAAGGTAGAAATTCCTCCTTGGCGCCGCGGATGGATGCTCCGGCTTTTCAAGCTCGCTTACGGCATCGGACGCATGGAAGAGCGCAAGCGCTTCTTCCGCCGCCGCTTCGCACCAGCGATTCGCCTCACTTCCCTCACCGCCGCCAACGCCCGCATCGAACAGCGCGTCCCGTCCCAACAGCAGGTACGCCAGCCCGCGCGCGAGCGCGGACATTTGGGCGGATTCGTTGGCGGCATCGTTGACGAACACGACAGGCGCCAGCTCATCCGCAAGCGCGAAACCGCTGAATTCATCGGGGTCCAGTTTGCGGCGAACGTTGTTCAACACCATGCCGCCGCGCATGACCAGCACGCCGGCGTTTTCCGCCCCGGAGACAAGGCCGTTCAACGCCTTGGCCCGGCTTTTCATGCCGCGCCGCGCGTCCGGACCGAAGCGCAGTTTCCCGCGAAGGGGCTTCGTCTTTTGGTGTGGCTGATCACGCGTTGGCCCTTCGATCAGCAGGATCCAAAAACCGGAGAGCCTCGGCAGGGACGGGTTTCCCGCGCCCCGCTTTCGGCCCCCCACCTTCGGTTGAGGGGGGCCGAAAGCGGGGGCGGGAAAGGGGGAAGACTGAAAGTGAGCAAACTTCGGTCCAGTAGCCG
>CAYSVD010000066.1:0-1902 GCA_964434395.1 uncultured Pseudohongiella sp. | reverse complement strand
TTGTCCGCCGCCTGGCGGAGCAGGCACTCGACGACGGGATCGCCGTTTTTGTCCACCAGCGGGGGGACCGGGGCCGCCTGCGCGACGCAGTTGGCGCGGGATTCGTCCGCCGGATCCAACACCCACAGGGTTCGGTCGACGCCGCCGCCGGCGCGCGCGACGAGTTCGCTGCCGTCGGTGAACCGGATGATGTCCCCGGCAGCCAAGGTTCTATGCCTGTTGCATGCGAGGTATCCCCCCGGCAACGCCGAACGCACGAAGGACCGGGCGCGCGGGTCTTTCAGGGAGGCGTAGTACGTGACTCCCGCCGGCGGAGACAGGGTCCAGATATACCGGCAACCGTCGGTGGTCATCATCGACAGAACATCGGATTTCGCCGCCGGCGCGGCCGCGGCCAGGCACAGGCTCGCCGCCAGGCGCAGACCCGCGGCGACCGAGGTCTTCGGCCGCCCGGACGCTCCGGCAACAAGCGCGCCCCGCGCCATGGAAAGGAAAAAGGTGAACATCGACCAGCCTCCGCTCGCATTCCGTCAAAGGGAGCGCATATATCCATACCCCCGCCGGCGCGCGCAACTTCCTGCGCCGCTTCGCTCCGATCCGGCGCGCCTCCTATCGGCGCCGGACCCATTTTCATCGCCAGTATGCGGCCCATTGAGATGGGACCAAGCGCGTTCGCCAACTTTTCATCTCCCGTTTTATCCACCCGGCCAGCGCCGGTTTCGCCGATTCCCGCGCGCCGACGCCCGATTCGGGGCCGGCGGCGGTCGTTCCGCCGCCCGGCGTGGCGTATCGCGGCCTCCCTGCGGGCACGTCCAGCGGGCCGGCGTCCCGCGCTTCGCGTTCGCTTCGGGGGATGGTACACCAGAGAATGCCGGGCCGCTACCCTGGGCGGCACCCTGGGCGGCACCCTGGGCGGCCCTGCGTCGCGTCTGTCGCCCCCGATCGCGCCCTCCGGCGCGGGCGGGCCGGCCCAGCGGATTCAATGGGCCCGTCGCCGGAAGGAGAAGCCGGACGGCGGTCCCGCAGGTCCCGCGCCGTAAGGGAACGCTCCGGCCTCGCCGGCAATGCCGGCGGACGATCAGGGGAACCGGAAGGCGGGCGCCCGCCGAGGCGGCGGCATTCGGCGCATCAACAGGGGAATCCGATCAGGGGATGTCGACGACTACGCCGCCGACCTCCACATTATCATCGAATTGTCCGGATGCGCCAATGAAGGTATCCGCAGAAACGGTGTTGACGTTGCGAAGATCGCGCAGGCCGAAATCGATCCACGCTTGCCAGCATCCTGGATCCGCAGCGCAACCAGCTGGCGGATCATCAAACTCAAGGCTGGTATTCCAATCGAACTCCAAATTCGCATTTTGGTTGAACCGCACATCCCCCTCCACCTCCGAGCCGTCCTCGAATTCCAGTCTGGAGCCATCCGCCATGACCATCCTCCCGCGCGACGACAGCACCGCGTCCGGATCGAAGGTCATCCGCGCGTTCGGTCCCTCGAACCGCATCTCCCCGGTGATCGCGCACTGCGGATCGCCCGCCGGGCAATCCCGGAGCAGGAAGCGCTGGGTGGCGGCGGCGGTGCCGGGGACGGCGGCGGACAGCAACACCCGCGGCGGATTCTCCAGCACGATGGCGCCCCCGCCCAGCAACGCGCGGACGCGCTGGGCCTCGCCCATATCATCCATCTCGGCGATGACATTGAAGAAGTTCGCGCGGCCGGCGGGCGGACGCGCCCCCGGCGGCCAATTCGGCACGGTCCTCGGATCCACGATCCGCAACCGGTTGCCGTTGCCTGCCAGCATGTCGACCCATGACAGATTCGGCAGATACGTATCGAAGATGCCTGGCGGCGGCGGGGGATCGGCAATGGGGGCCGTTTCGGCCTCGGTCGGCCAGACGCTC
>CAYSVD010000065.1:0-5685 GCA_964434395.1 uncultured Pseudohongiella sp. | reverse complement strand
CCTGCCCGTCATAAGGCGAAATCGCCTCGCGCGCCGCGTTTGCGGCCGTTTTTTGTGTTTTGGAAGGTCAAGCGCACGGTTTGATGCGGATTTGCCGCCGCAGAATCGACGAGGCGCGCTGAAAAAGCCAAAAAATCTCATGAAATCGTCATTTCCAGTGTTCTAAGGGGGGATTGCGGAGGCCAATCAAGACCGCTTGGACAGGCTGCTCAGGATCATTCGATACATAAACCGCGGCCTTTCCCGTGAAACGAGATCCGCGTTGCTCACCGCCGCGCCGGACGGGGACACGCCTTATGATCTTCTGAAGAGAGGCTTGTTCGATGAAGTGGTCCGGCGTCTGGGCTTCGGAAATGCGAATCCGATCCCGGGATTTCCCCCGAAAGATCCTGCCGAGCAGACTTTGAAACCGCCGCCGCCCTGGCAGCTTGTCGGGGCGCTGCATGGCGCGGCGCACAAAAGCAACGGCAGGTGGCGCCCCACCCGCACGGCGAGGGTCAAGGACAATCGTGTCGTCGAAAAACGATGAGGACAAGCACGGCGTCATAGACGCCGCACTGAACGACTGGCGGCAAGGCGACTGCTGCATTGCTGAAGGGCAGTGGTTCGTCTATCGGTTCGCGCCTCCGGCGCCGCTGACGAATGAAGCGGTCGCCGCCGCGGATCATGGGGTCAGTCTGGCGGAGGTCGAGGTGCCGGGGTTTGTCGTACTGTCTCAGACTTGCGATATCGTACGCAAATGTTCCGATCGACCTTTTTTGGAAGTCGCTCCGCTTGTCAGCGTTGACGATTCAACCTTCCGTGAGATAAAGCGCAGACTCAGGCCCCGCTATGTTTGGATTCCCGCGTTTGAGGACAGGCGTCTCGTGGCCGACTTGGACCGTGTGATGACGATGGAAAAAGGAGTCGTCGCCGCCTGGAAACGGATTCCGGGATACGGGGACAATGACGATTCGGATTCGATCAGACAGGCGCTGGCGCGAAAATTCACCCGATTCGCCTTCCCGAACGATTTCATCCGGGTTGCGGGCGGGCTTCTCGACCGGATCCGGGAAAAGCACGACAGGCAAAGCGACGAGGGCGCTGATCTGCGGGCGCTCCGGGAAATTCGCGTTGATGCGTCGCCTTCGTGGGGCAGCGATTCCATAAACCTTCTGGTTCATTCTTATCGCCGCGGACGCCGAAGACCGCAGACGCAACTGGAACGAGATAACCGACCGCTGGCTGAAATTGGTCGCCGCCGAAGGGAGGTACAAATCCGTGAGTGGCGCGGTTGTCGAGCTTGGCGACATGACCGCCTCAGAGCACTCTGAAAGCACACAACTCGATCTTGACCATTTGTCGATGCGCCCGGACTAGCCGGTCGACCGACCGATGGCGTCCGGCGACACAATCCGCGCGGTCCGCCTGCTGAACAGCGCAGATTTTCGGCCTCTCCATCCGCGGTATTCGCTTTTGAATCGGCGGAAGGCCGATGCTCGAAGCCGGTCAGGGCCGCCTGGACAGGCTTCTCGGAATCATTCGATACATCGACCGCGGCGCTCCCGGCAGAACGAAGCCTGCACTGTTCGCATCCGCGCCCGGCGGCTGCATGCCTTACGATCTCCTGAGGAACGGCCGGCCGATGAGGTGGTCCGGAGCCCGGACTTCGGCAACGCGGAACCGATCCCGAGACTTTCCCCGAGACAACCCGCCGAGCGGGTGTTGGAACCGCCGCCGCCCTGAGATGGTGGTTGTACTGGCAGGGCAGAATTGAGGAGCCTCCGAATCGGGCGCCTGCATGCCTGCGGCGACGGCCGGGAACCGACGAGCGGCGCACGGCCGGATGTCGCCGGAAACCGCCGAGACTCGCCAATACTCGCCTCCCAGTCAGTCTAGTCTTTGCTTTTCCCCCCGGCAGGGCTTAGAATGCCCTCCCGACGGGGCGGAGGCGGCGGATCGCGCCGCGGCCGAACCGGACCCACAAACGGAGAGAACATGCCCCAGATCAGACTGAAGGAGAACGAGCCCTTCGACGTCGCCTTGCGGCGATTCAAGCGCTCCTGCGAGAAAGCCGGCATCCTGAGCGAGGTGCGCCGCCGGGAGTACTACGAAAAGCCCACCTCCGTGCGCAAGCGCAAGGCGGCGGCGGCGGTCAAGCGGCACCTCAAGAAACTCCAGCGGGAGAGCAGGAAGACCCAGCGCCTGTACTGACCCCTTCCCGGCGGCCCCCGGTCCGCCGTCCACGGCCAGCGCCCATGCCGGACAGCCCCCTCAAACAGCGGATCCTCGAGTCCATGAAGGACGCCATGCGCGCGCGGGACAAGGCGCGTCTCGGCGTCCTGCGGCTGATGCTGGCCGAAATCAAGAAGGTCGAGGTGGACGAGCGCGTCGACCCCGACGACGGGCGCGTCACCGCCATTCTCGACAGGATGGTCAAGCAGCGCCGCGAATCCATCGAGCAGTTCCAGACCGCCGGGCGCGACGAGTTGGCCGCCGCCGAACGGGACGAGGTCGCGGTCATCCGGGAATTCCTGCCCGAGGCGCTGGGCGAGCGGGAGGTGGCGGCGGCCATCGACGAAGCCCTGGCCGAGTCCGGGGCTTCCGGCATGCGGGACATGGGCCGGGTCATGGGACTGCTCAAGCCCCGGCTCGCCGGCAGGGCCGACATGGGCCAGGTCAGCGCCCGGGTCCGGGCCGCCCTGCAGGACCGCGGCCGGGCCTCCGGCGGCTGACCGCCGCACCGCCGCGTCGGGCCGACACGAACCTTTGGAGCGCGTTCACGCCGATGGCAGGCACCATCCCCCAACCCTTCATCGACGACCTCCTGGACCGGACCAGCATCGTGGATGTGGTGGGCCGGCGAATCGAGCTGAAAAAAGCCGGCAACACCTACAAGGCGCTGTGCCCGTTCCACAGCGAGAAAACGCCCTCCTTCAACGTGAATCCGGACAAGCAGTTTTACTACTGCTTCGGCTGCGAGACCGGCGGGGACGCCATCAAATTCGTGCGGGCGTTCGACCGGCTCGACTTCGGGGAGGCGGTGGAAGCGCTGGCCCGGAGCGTCGGCCTGGAGGTGCCCCGGCAGGAATCGCCGCAGGCCGCGAAAAGACGCTCGGAAAACGAGAAGCTGTGGGAGGTGCTGAAGCGGGCCGGCGAGTATTTCCAGGAGCAGTTGAAAAGCCATCCGCGGCGAAAGGCGGCGGTGGACTATCTCAAGGGCCGCGGCCTCGACGGCGAGACTGCCGCGGCCTTCCGCCTGGGCTACGCCCCGCCCAACGGCGGCCTGCTGGACGCCCTCGGCGCCGACGAGGAGAAGCGCGCGGCGCTGCTGCGGGCCGGCCTGCTGGTCGCCAAGGACCGGGATGGCGCGAAGCCGGTCCTGCGCGACTTTTTCTTCGACCGGATCATGTTCCCCATCCGGGACGCCCGCGGGCGCGTCATCGCCTTCGGCGGCCGGGTGCTGGGGGACAGGCATCCCAAGTATCTCAACTCGCCGGAAACCCCGGTGTTCCGCAAGCGCTCCGAGCTGTACGGCCTGTACGAGGCCAGAAAGGCGGGCGGCGCGAAGACGGAACGGCTGCTGCTGGTCGAGGGCTACATGGACGTGATCGCGCTGGCGCAGGCGGGCATAGGCAACGCGGTCGCCACGCTGGGCACCGCCACCAGCGCGGAGCACATCGGCCGCCTGTTCCGCCAGGTGCCCGAGGCGGTGTTCTGCTTCGATGGGGACAAGGCGGGCCGGGCCGCGGCCAGACGGGCGGCCGAGGCCGCCCTGCCCCTGATGGAGGACGGCCGCCGGGTCCGGTTCCTGTTCCTGCCCGACGGCGCCGACCCGGACACCCATGTGCGGGCGGTGGGCAGGGAGCGGTTCCTCGAGGAGGTCGACGCGGCGGCGCCGCTGGAGCAGTTCCTGTTCGACCGGCTTTCCCAGGAGCTGGACCTGGACTCGGCGGAGGGCAAGGCCCGGCTCGCGGATCGGGCCCGGCCCTTGATCCACAAGCTGCCGGACGGCTTCTACGCCGCGATGATGCGGAAGCGGCTGGCGGAAATCCTGGGCATGGACCTGAAGGAGGTGAACCGCCTGCTCGGCTCCCGGCCGTCCCCCGCGGCGGAGCGGGGTCCGGCGGAGCGGAGGCCGCCGCCCCCCGCGCCGCCCTCCGGCTGGCGCGAAGCGCCGCGTCAGGGTCAGCCTCCCGGCGACGACCGGCCCGCCCCGCCCCCACGCGCTTCGGCGGCGGTCAAGGCGGCCGAGTTGCTGTTCCGTGAGCCGCAGATCGCGCTGGGGCTGGACCGGAGCCTTGATCTCCTGCGCGGGTCGTCCGACTCGGACCACGGGTTGCTGTTGCGATGTATTGAAACGGTGCAGGAAAACCCCAAATCCTTGCCCGGGAGGCTCTGGGGCCTCTGCCGCGGCTCCGATCTCGGCGACCAGCTGGCCAAGGTGGTGATGAGGCCGTCCATCACGCCGCCGGAAGGGAGAGCCGAGGAGTTTGAGGAAATAATTGACAACATACTGTCAACCCTTGAGCGAAAGCAGAAAAAACGGCGGTTGCAGGAGTGGGCCGAACGAGAACGAAGTAAGGAGCCGGCCCGGTCTCCATAGCCGGGGTCGTCCACTTTTGGGCGGAACCGCCGATATGCATTTCAGGGCGGGACTGTGCTATATTGCACGGTTCCCCCTTGCATGCCCGGCCGGGCGCCGGGCGCGGCGGCGTCATTCAAAACGGAGTGCCCATGGTCGAACAACGAGTGCCACCCCAGTCCAGCATCAAGGCCCTGATCGCCAAGGGCAAGGAGCAGAACTATCTGACCTATGCCGAGGTGAACGACCACCTGCCGGAATCCGTCTCGGACCCGGATCAGGTGGAGGACATCATCCAGATGATCAACGACATGGGCATCAAGGTGTTCGAGACGGCTCCGGACACCGACAGCCTGTTGCTCAGCGACGAGGGGAACAGCGGCGCCGACGACGTGGCGGCCGCCGAGGCCGCCGCCACGCTGGCGGCGGTGGAAAACGAAGTGGGACGCACCACCGACCCGGTGCGCATGTACATGCGCGAGATGGGCGCGGTGGACCTGCTGACCCGCGAGGGCGAGATCAAGATCGCCAAGCGCATCGAGGAGGGCCTGCGCGAAATGATGAAGGCCATGGCCTGCTTTCCAGGCATAGTCGAGCACATGCTCGGCCTCCATGAACGGACCCGGAAGACTGGAAAGGATGATCCGAAGATGCGTCTGGACGAGCTGATCGTCGGCTACCTCGACGACGAGGAGAGCGCGGGCGCAGGCATCAAGCCCGGAGGCAAGGCCGCCGCGGGGTCGGCGAAGGAATCCTCCTCGGCCGCGGGCGACGGCGACGAAAGCGATGCGCCCTCCGGACCAGACCCCGAGGCCGCCCGCGTCCGATTCGAGGCGATGCGGAAGCAGAACCATCTGACCAATACCCGGATCAGGCGCTACGGCCGCCGCGACGAACGCACCGTCGAGGCGATGGAGGTTCTGGGCGACATGTTCAAGGGCCTCAAGCTGACGCCCAAGCGGTTCGAGCCCATCAGGGCCCTCCCCCGGGCGGTGTTGACGGAGCTGCGCAGGCACGAGAGGGACATCAAGGAATTGTGCGTGGAGCGCGCGGGGATGCCGCACAAGGACTTCATCAACAGCTTCAGCGGCAAGGAGACCAGCCTGCGATGGGTGTCGGGG
>CAYSVD010000064.1:0-18375 GCA_964434395.1 uncultured Pseudohongiella sp. | reverse complement strand
GTCCGCGCGGGGGCGGACCCGTCCGCGGGCGCGGTATGGAGCTTGGGGCTCTGGGGGCATGGACGCTCCGACCGAGGCGAACGGCCGGGACTGGCCGGATCCGCCCGGTTTTCTTCGCGAGGCGGCGGATGTCCGGGCGCTGCCTCCCGGATCCCCGCGGCCGGACGGGAACCGCCCGTAACCCGTGAGGAGGTGGCGTGAGCGTTTTCGGCCGGCTGTTCGGCAAGAAGGAAGGTGCGACGCTGAAAGTCGAGGGGGATGTCGAAAGCCTGCTGAGGTGGCGGGCGATCCTGGAGCGCGACGATCTGCAGATCGAGACGGACGACCCCCCGTTGCGGGAGCAGGTCGCCAAAGGGGCGGCGGTGGACCGGATTCCCGGCGCCAAGGGGGAATTCGGGCGGGATCAGGACAACCCCATTCCCGTCAACGGAGAGATGGGGGTGCTGGTCTACCTCTCGTTGCTGAGGACGCGGGACGCCGGCCGACGCCTGTATTACCACTGCCTGAAGATGAAGTGGTTCGGCGCTACGCAGAGGCTGGTCGGCGTATACGAGACCGTGTCCACGGACGGGCGCGTGTGGGACATCCTGTACCTGTCCATACTCCACCCGAAGAAGACCCGCCTCGCGCCGGACGGCTACACGCTCGCCGAACCATCGGATTTGCAGGACGTGCTGTACGGCGTGAACTGGCGCAACGAGGATTTTCCTCAGGACATGGACAAGGTCATCGCGGATTGCATGGAGAATCAACTGGATGCGTCTCAGGACTCGCTGCGGCGGGAACTGGCTGGAAGGCACAAGGGAGTGCGGTTCGAGCGCCCGCCGGCGCACAGGGAGAGGCTGGAACGGGTCGATGCGCCGGGCCAACGGCTGGAGCTCGGCTTGGAGGACGTCGAGCCCGTGAGTCCCGAGGAGATGAGGATGCAAATGCGGAAATACGCCGAAGAGAACATCGGGCGAGCCGGGGAATTGGCGGATTGGCTGTATCAAGAGAAAGGCATGCCGGAACCGGACGGGGCGGAACGGAATCTGATGGAACTGATGATGCTGACCAAGACCGAGCGCCTCCAGAACGAAAGAAGCCGCGCCGCGGTCAGGGACCGGATCGTCAACGGCCTGGACGTGGACGAGTTGCCGGATGCCAAGGGAGAGTTCGGGCTGGATCCGGACAACCCGATCCCGGTCAACGGGCCGTTCGGGGAGCAGCTGTACCTGTCGCTGCTGGCGACGGAGGGCTCCGGCCAGCGCCTGTTCCATCACCGGCTGGGGCTGAAAACGGGGCGGCTGGGACCGGTGGCGGCGTATGAGACCGTGAGCGCCGACGGCGAAAAATGGGACATCCTGTATCTCTCCGCGCGCCATCCGCGCAAATCGACCAAGGCGCCCGCCGGCTACGCCCTCGTCGAGGATTCCGGCGAGAACCTGGTCCTGATGCGCGGGGTGGACCGGAGGGCCAAAAACTTCCCTCACGGCGTCAGGGCGCTGGTGCCGAAGACATGGAAGGAGATATCCGGGCTGGATATTCCGCCGCCGCCGCGGAGGTTGCTGGATCCGGCCGTGCGTTTCCGGCGGCCGCCGGAGCACCGGGCCAGGCTGAAGGCCGTGACGGACGGCCTGGCAGATCCGCGGGACGGCGCGGGGACATAAGCCGGGAGGGCGGCGAGCCCGCTCGACCGCTTTCCCGGGAGGAAGGGAGGATGGGACGGGGGGCGGAGCGGAGCAGGAGCCGAAGGGCGGGAGACGGCTCCGGCCCCGCCACACGGCCCCGCCGCCGGGTGCGGGAGGAAGAAATTTCGTGCGATCATGCGACCGATGGCGGGCGAGAGGTTGCGGAGCGGGCTCCGAGGCCAAGGCGGGGTCGCCGGCGAATGACGCCCCAGAGGCCGTGCGTCGCGGCGGGCGCAGCCCGGCGGAGGTCCGCGAGGCGGTCGTCTTGGGCGGGAATGGATGGGACGGAAACGGGACGCGACGGGATGGCGATGGGACGCGAAATGACGAACAAGATGACGAACAAGATTGGAACCTGCCGCGCTCCACCGTGTATCATCCCGGACAGCCGCATCAGGCGCTGGAGGGCCGCCGGCCCGCCGCCGCTCTCTCCGTTCGGGGTGAACCGCGCAGGACGTTCCCAGGGCATGACGGAGGATGCGGGAACGGCCGGGGACATGCCGGGGCGTGTTGCCGCGGATCATCAGGGCGGAGCGACGCGACGCGGCCCCGCCGCCCGTGGGGGGCGGGGCTGGGCGGGACGAAGGGCGCGCTCGACCATGATGAGGGTCGGAGAAATGAGGCCGGCGCCGGCGGCCGAAACCGGATTCGCTGTCGAAACCGGCGCCGAAGTCGGACGGCCGGGGCGGGCGGCGAAGAAGGAACAGGAAACGGCGGGGGTGGAAAACCGGCCCGGGCGGGACGGCCCCGCCCGGTTTTTTCATGATGCGGCGGGAATTCGGGCGCGGACCCCGGATTCGCGCCGCCGGGCGGGAACCGCCCCGCAAGGAGGGAGTTTGAACGTTTTCAGCCGACTGCTCGGCAGGAGGGAGAGGAAAGGGGCGCCGCCGGAGGGCGAATTGAGTTCCAAAAACCTGGCGGAGTGGATGGCGACGCTGGAGGACGATGATCTGCAGGCTCGGATGGACCCCCACGTGATTCGGAAACAGGCCGCCGGGGGGTTGGCGGTGGACCAGCTTCCCGGCGCCCAGGGGGAATTCGGGCGGAACCCGGACAATCCCATCCCGGTCAACGGGATGTTGGGCGAGTTGGTCTACCTGTCGATGCTGAGGACGCGGGACACCGACCGGCGTTTGTACTATCATCTGCTGGGAGTGGGGTGGTCCGAAGCCTTGGAGCAGCCGGTCTCAGCGTACGAGACCGTGTCCGCGGACGGGCGGATGTGGGATATCCTGTACACGTCCGTCCTCCACCCGAGGAAGACCCGCCTCGCGCCGGACGGCTACGTGACCGTCGATCCGCGGGAGTTGCGGGGTGTGCTGTACGGCGAGAGCCGATGCATCGAGAATTTTCCGCAGGGCATGGACGGCGTCATCGCGGAGTGCATGGAGAGACAGCTCGATGCGCCCCAGGCATCGCTGCGGCGGGAGTTGGCGAAAGGGCTTGAGGGGGTGCGGTTCAAGCGCCCGCAGGCGCACAGGAAGAAGCTGAAACAGGTCGCCCAGCAGGTTCTTTCGCCGGACCTCGCCGTGAAGGAGTCCGGGGCATTGAGCCCCGAGGAGAAGGAGAAGGAAATGGAGGATCTCGCCGAAGTGGGCATCGAGCACGTCGAGGTGATGGCTGATATGCTGAAGCTGACGGATGTGGAAGAGGCGCCGCCGGAATTGGAGAGGGCGCGCCGGAGCCTGGTGGAACTGGTGATACTGGCCAAGAACGAGCGCCTTCAGAACGAAAGGAGCGACGCCGAGGCCAGAGACCGGATCGTCAACGGCCCGGACGTGGACGAGTTGCCGGAAGCCAGGGGGGAGTTCGGGCGGGATCCGGACAACCCGATTCCGGTCAACGGCGCGTTCGGGGAGCAACTGTACCTGTCGTTGCTGACGACGGAAGGCGCCGGCCGGGAACTGTTCCACCACCGGCTGGGGCAGAAGACGGGGCGGCTGGGGCCGGTGGCGGTCCATGAGACCGTGAGCGTCGACGGCGAAAGGTGGGATATCCTGTACTTCTCCACGAGCCATCCGCGTAGATCGCGCAAAACGCCCGCCGGCTACGCTTTCGCCGAGGGCAAGGACGCCGCGACCGCGCTCCCGATGCGCGGGTCGGGGCGACGGGTCAAAAACTTCCCCCACGGCGTCAGGGCGCAGGTGTCGAAGACGTTGAAGGAGATCTCCGGGCTGGACTTTCCGTTGCCGATGGGACGCTTGGCGGACCCGGCCGTGCGCTTCCGGCGGCCGCCGGAGCATCGGAAAAGGCTGAAGGCCGTGACGGACGGCCTGGCGGATCCGCGCGGCGGCGCGGGGGAGGCGGTCCGATGAGCCTGCTGGGAAGCCTGCTGGGCCTGCTCGGCCGCTTTTCTCGGAGGAAGGAGGAGCGGCAGGGCGAGGAAGAGATGTGGCCCCTGGACCCGCCGCCGAAGCTGGAGAAGCAGTTTTGGGAGGTCGCGAAACTGATGGCGAGCGAGAAGCGCCAGAACGCGAAGAACCCGCGCGCCATCAGGGCCAAGATTCTCGGCGGGCCGGACGTGGACCAGTTGCCGGACGCATCGGGGGAGTTCGGGCGGGATCCGGGCAACCCGATCCCGGTCAACGGCGCGTTCGGGGAGTTGATGTACCTGTCGTTGCTCCGCTCGACGGACACCGGCGAGCGGCTGACCTTCCACAAGCGGGGGTCCATGGAGGGCCCGCACGGCCCGGTGGACATCTACGAGACGGTGACCCTCGACGGGAAGAAGTGGGACGCGCTGCTCCTGTCCCCCTATCACCCCAGAAGGTCGCGTCAGGCGCCGGACGGCTACCGGCTCGCCGACCCGAAGCCGCCGTTGTTCCTGTTCGGGGCGGACCGCCGGGTGGCGAGGTTTCCCGACGGCATGACGAAGGCGATGATGGAGATGACCGAGGCCATGTTCGGGGTGCCGTTGCCGCCGCCGGAGATCATCCAGGCGGATGGGAAGATGCGGTTCAAGCGCCCGCGGGAGCAGAGCGAAAGGCTGGCGGCGGCGCTGAAGGGGGCGGACGAGGAGGAGATCCCCGCCGCTTCCGGGGACGGCCCGCCGGCGATGCCGCCGGGGCCGGGCCCCGAGGGGGCGCCGATGGCGGGACCGGGACCAATGCCCGGGGCGATGCCGGGAATGATGCCTGGTCCGGGGGCGATGCCCGGGGCGGGGCCGGAGCTGGAGCCGGAACCGGCATCCAGACCGAAGAAGAAACGGAAACCGAAGCCGAAGCCGCAGGCTCGGCGCAAGAAGAAGAAAAAGAGGCGGCGAAAGTGAACCCGGCCCGGCTCGACCGCATCGTGCCGCACGTGTACGAGTCCATCCGCGAATGCGACTTGGAGCTAAAGGAGCTGAACGTGCTGGTCGGATCGAACAATTCGATATGCAAGTGGTTGAACGGTAGGCCGTTATTCTTAGGGTACCTCTGATCAAGCGCTAATACGCCAATGGTGATGACTGAAAATTGCTGTGAAACGACAACCTAAGAGGCCCCAAAGGGACTTGATCAGAGATTCCTTATCAGAATTTCCACTCTGCTAATTGTTGGTCCCGCTTTAGATTCGCCCGTTGTAACATGATCCCGTCGAAAATGTCTTCGGGCGAAGGGGTCTCGGACAGGGTCAGAGCGCCTGGCAACGCCGCCGCCGCCTCATCCAGCAGTCGATCCTCAAACATGTCCTGCCCGATATACGCCGCATCCCACCATTCCAGGATCCGGTCCCGCGCGCTGGCCAGCGTTTCAGCGGCTGGCAACCGGCTGGACTTTCTCTGGTTCACCGCCGGGCGCGACGGGAAGAGGTTCCACAGGTCGTTGCATGGCCAGGCCGAGAAAGGAAGGCAGTGGTCGACAGCAAAACTTCCTTGGAGCCTTTGCCCGCTCCACAGGCAGTACAGTCGTTTGCGACTTTTTCGCAACTCCTCTACCCGGTTTCTGACCAAGCGGGTGTCATGCTCCGGATCCAGCCAGCGCAGTAGATTGATGTGCTCGTCCCAGCTGCGTCGGTCCGCCCCTTCGTAGCCCTGCATCAGCTCGGTCCATTCGTTGAGGAGCGCTGGCTCGATCCAGGCGGCGTAGCGGCTCATAGCCTGCCACAGGTGTCGGGGAATCCGCATGTGGCCGAAGGAGTTCAAGAAGCGTTCGTCCAGCGTGAACGCCCCGCTCCTGCGGACGGCTTCCTTTTTGGTGGCGAACACGTGCTTTTTCGTGCCTGGATAGGTGATGAAGTGGGCTGGCATCTTGACGATCGTATCCCGCGCGTCGCGCAGGGCGCTGAACAGGGCGCTGGCGCCGCCGCCGGTGAACCGGGCCCCGGTCCGCAGGCTGTAGGGGGACATTTCCCGCAGTCCCCGAAAACCGTCTTTCACGAAGCCGTAGCCGGTCTTGTGCCGGGACGGCGGCTTCTGGGGAATGTCCTGCTCAATCAGGGGCTTGAACACGCGGATCCAATACAGAGCCACCAAGCCCAGCGGCACGGCCACGGTCCCGTCGTCGATATCTTTCACGAGCCCTGTGGCGCCGTCCGCGATCCGCACCAGCACCCGCAACAGCGCGAGTTTGTAGGTCGCCGATTTCACGTCGTTGACAATGATGTGCCGTAGCAGGGGCAGGGCGCCGGTGGCGTCGTCCGGCGACTGCATGACCACCGTCTCCCAAGACACATCCGCCCGCGCCATCCAGTCATTGGAACGGAAAGTCTTGAGTACGCCCAGTCCGTGCCGCCGCGCTAAACCTTCCAATTCACTCGCCTGCACGATGTGCATGGTTCGCTCGTCCCGCGACGGGCCATGCCGCAGACTGATCACGATCCGTCCGCCGGGACGCAACAGAGTGGCGACCTTGCGAAAGGCCCGGGCCCGCTCGCGCTGATCCAGATGCATCCACACCGCGCTGACCCAGACCAGGTCGAAAGTCGCCCGGGACCGCAACACCCGCTTGAGCTCGGGCAGCCGGTCATCGACCCATCGAATGGAGGGGCTGTCGTGCCGGGCCTTGGCCGCTTCGCGCATGCCGTCGGCGGGATCAACCGCGATCACCGTAAGACCGCGCCTGGCGAACCATGCGGCGTCACGGCCGGATCCCGCGCCGATGTCCAGCACCAGTCCGCTGTCCGGCACCCATTCGACAGCCGCGCCATGCACCGTCTCGAAAGGCATCGACTCATAGTGCTCCGCCAGCCGCCGGGCCTCGCGGTCGTAGAAGCCGATGGTCTTGTCGGAATGCTTGCGGTCCATCCCTGTTCCTGTCGACATCTTTAAGCCCGCATTCCACCGGATGGAGGGAGCGCCGCCCTGACCGTCGCCCGCCGTGGAATCGGCGGCATCGCCGCCGATTATGGCTGTCCCGGAAGCGTGAACGCAAATCCGGCAGGAAAACCCCCGCCCGCATCCCTCGTTGCCGAATGGCCGAACCGGTCCCCTCCGGCGCCCCGTCAACCGGTCCGCACAGGAATCTCGGAGACGGGCTGGCTTGGCGGGTTCCCGCCCCTCCTGGCAACTCATCCGTAGAGGACGGAGCCGCCTCACCGTCCGGGCGAAACCGCTCCGCCGTGTCCCGGCACCCTGCCAGCACCGCCCTTTGCGCCGAATCCGGAGCCCGCGCCGCCTTGGCATCGGAGCTTGGTCTCGCAAGCGCTGATCCGCTTCGGCACCAGCCTTGTGAGGCTCCGTGCATGTCCGCCGAGATCGAGGCGGCGGAGGTCTGCAAATGAATGCGGGGACGGGCACGTCCCCTCGTGGCGGCGCTTCCACCGGATGCGTTGCTGATTGCCTTTCGCGGGGGAATGGGGCACCATCGCCGCTGATCATGGCCGTTTCGGAAGCAGACGAGGATGCCCGCCCCGCCGCCCGCGCCCCGGATCACGAGCGCTGGATGGAGAAGGCGCTGGAGTTGGCGGCGGCCGCCGCAGCCGAAGGCGAGGTGCCGGTGGGCGCCGTGCTGGTGGAGGATGGCCGGATCATCGGACGGGGCGGCAACCGGCCCGTCGGCGCGAGCGATCCGACCGCCCACGCCGAGATCCTAGCCCTGCGCGATGCGGCCCTGCGCAAGCGGAACTACCGTCTCCCCGGCACGGTCCTGTACGTCACCATCGAGCCTTGCACCATGTGCGTCGGCGCCATGATCCACGCCAGGGTCGGGCTTCTGGTCTTCGGCGCCCGCGAGCCGAAGGCCGGGGCGGTGGTGAGCCGCCAGCGCCTGCCGGAGCGGTCCGGCCACAACCACCGGCTGGACCATCTGGAGGGAGTGCTGGCCGGGCGTTGCCGAGACCTGATGCAGGCGTTTTTCCAGGCCCGGCGCGCCGGGGGTTGATCGCCGGGCCAGAGGGGTCCGGTGCGGCCAGGTGGTCAGCACTATCAGCCAGTCCCCGCGACATGCGCCACAGCGCCACACCCGCCCTTGACTGCGAGGGGAATTCCAGCCCAGAATCGCGCAATTCTTGCGAAATCCTGATAGAGTTCGCAGGGAAGTATCGGGGGATTCACCAGCCCCCATAAAAACCAAAAGGATTGATCGCAAAATGTCTTTTGATAGCCAAGATCATTGCGCTGGCGCCCTATCGCCTGGAAGGCTCATTGCCGTCCACGCCCGCCCTGCGGCGGCGACACGACCTGAATGAATTGAAGCATGGATACCATTCTTGATTTCGGCAACCTGATCCCTCGGTTTCGCGAGGTGCTCTTCGGTGAAATTCCGCTTAACTCAGCTGCGGGATTCAGCACCACCGTTGTCCTTGTCATCATAGGCGTGACGGCTTTTGCTCTAATCTACGCGGTATACAATTTTCGCAAGGCGTACCGGAGGGTGTCTTTCTATAAAAGGACGTTGAAACCCTATACATCCGACGAATTGCTTTCGAAGAGGGAAGAGATCACCCAGAAGATGATCAAGAATCCGGAGTATCAGGGAATATGGGAGGAGTTTGATGAATCCTTGGTGGATTTCAGGGGGGAATTGCACAACACTCTGGACGCTTCTCATTTTTTCAACGTCCACAGCCTCGCCCACACCCTTGCCGACAACAGGCTGATCGCCGCCATTCCGGGGCTGCTCACAGCCATGGGCGTGATCGGCACCTTCGTTGGTTTGCAGGTTGGCTTGGGAGAAATATCAAGCTCAGGCTTGGGAACATCCTTGACGGAGGTTGATGAAATCAATCAGGGCATAGGAAATCTGATCAGCAGCGCCACCATAGCGTTTATGACATCTGTGTGGGGCGTGGGGGCGAGCATCCTTTTCAATTTCATTGAAAAGATACTTGAAAGAAATGTTCGGTCATCGGTGTTTAAATTACAACTTCAAGTCGACAGGTTGTATCGCCGGCTGACCCCGGAAAAATCTCTTTCCGATATTGAAGGCCACTCCCGGGAAAGCCGGGAGATCATGCAGACGCTGGCGGAAAAAATCGGGGAGCGCATGCAGGAGGCTTTGGTCGAGAGCACGGACAAAATCAAGAACAGCCTCATAGAAAGCCTGGAGGCGGTGTTGCAGCCCAGTGTCGAGGCGCTCGTCAGCAACGCCAAGGCCAGTTCCGAAACCGCATTGAAGAGCCTGGTCGAAGGCTTTATGGGAGCGATAACGACCGAAGGACGACACCAGAGCGAGCAAATGAACGCGGCGTCCGAGAAAGTTCAGGAGACGGTCAACAACTTGGAAACGAGTTTCAGGGATTTCATAATCAAACTGGAAGCGCAGTCAGATTCCATTGTGACGACCAACAGCGCTGTCATGCAGGAAGTGCAACAGGTTGTGACCGCTCAAATCGATCAACACCATGAGGCTGCGCTGAAGCGCAACCAGATATTCGAACAGCAGGTGGAAGAAATGACCTCCTCCCAGGAGGCGTTGAAAGAAAACCTGAACCAGATGATGTCTGATCAGAAGTCCCACCAAAATGAAATTCTGGGGAATATTTCGAAGGTTGCGAACGAAGTAGAAGCTATGGCGAAACGTCATCAGGACATAGGCAACCAAATGCGTGATGCGGCCAACGGGTTTATGGAGAAAATCGACACCATCAAGAACATTACAGGCACGATACAGGCCGCCAGTGAAACCTTGGCCGCCGACATCCGCAACGCGACGCAGGCCGCTCAGCAACTCGCCGAGCAAAATCAGAGCATCGGCGAGCGAACGGAGCAGGTTCTGCAGGAGGCGGGCAACCTCGCCGCTTCGTTGCTGGAAGCGGTGGGCACCATAGGCGAGACGGCGAAAAAGTCGGCCGAGGGCCTGTCGCATGTGGAGAAGCACTTTAGCCAGCTTGCAGAAGATTTGAACAAGCAATCGGACAGTTTCAGCACGACGGTCAATGATTTGCTGAGAAGCTATGCCGAGCAGGTGGCCACTCAAACGCGGGAACGGCTCAATCAGTGGAATCAGCAAACGTCCGCGTTCACCACAAGCATGACGACCGCCGTGCAGGCATTGCACGACTTTATCGACGAGCTGGAAGCGAAAACGCCCAAAGGATCCCAGGAGCCTGATGAATCATGAAAGGCATGAGACTTGGGCAGGGCCACAGAAGGGCGGACGAAGACAATCCGTACTGGATTTCTTTTTCGGATATCATGTCCGGCCTGCTTGTGTTGTTCATGTTGGTGTCCTTGGCGCTTATTTTGGACCTGATCGTCAAACGCAACGCACTCAACCGTCAACTGAACTATATGGCTGGAATTGAGCAAGTGCGAACGGATGTCCTGTTGGAAATAGAAGGGGAGTTGAGGGAAGAAAACATCAATATAGAGATCAGCGACAACAACAGCGTGCTCCGCGTTCCGGACAATGTGCTGACCTTCGCTTCAGGCAGGTCTGAAATTCCCGTCGATGAGGAATCCCGCCGGGTGATCCGCAAGATTGGGGAGGCGATACGCGGCACTATCATCAGGGGCGACCGCTATCAGGTTTTCGACACGATCTTTGTGGAAGGCCACACCGACAACCAGCCGTTCATCCATCCCGTCATCATGGGCAACTGGGGGTTGTCGACCAACCGCGCCATTGAGGTTTGGAACTACTGGGACGACAATATCACGGACTCGCCCAAACTGTCTGAGCTTATAAACCACGCTGGCATACCGCTATTCTCCGTCAGCGGCTACGGGGAGACGCGTCCCATACAGATGCCCCAAAACACCGATGAGCAGCGGCAGAGGAATCGGCGCATCGACATTCGCTTCACGGTCCGGCGTCCTACGCAGGAAGACTACCAAAGCGCGGAGCCGTAAATGGCGTATAAGATGCCTGTTGAAAGGAAAGTTCGCCTAGCGGAGTGGGACTCGTCGGACTTCAAAGCCTTTGTCGCGGCCAACAAGCGGCTCTCCGCCCTGGCCAAAGGAGTTGGAAGAAGCTCCAAGCGGTTCGCTCTGATCAGGGAAAATCTTCTGAAAGCGGCGCTGGCCGGGGCGCGGCAGTTGTGCGAGCAGATCGAAAACCCCATAGATGTGCGGGCTGTCGCGGACATATTGGACAGCGACGATCACCGAGGCATCGAACTCACATACGAACTGATAGATCGCTTGCTCTATCCCAGGCCCGTTCTTACCACCCTCACCCTCTCATTGCTGGTTTCCGCCTACTGCAACCGCCACGATCAGCTCGGCGGGTCCGACAAATTGGCTGCCCTCGGCGGCCTTATCAAGAGACAGCTCGCATTGCGGGATGGACGCCGGACCGGGGGCGCGTTGCATCGGTTGGCTGAACGCAGCGATATGATTTTTCAGGGCGATGCCCCGCGGCGGCTGTTCGAGGAAGCCAAGAGGATGGGAAATCTTGAACAGGCGGTGGACGCGTGCGGACTTGCTCCGTATACCCAGGGGCGGCTGGTGATCTTGGTCAGATGCCGCTATTACATTGATTCCCTGAAGACCATCGAGGTCGGGGAAAACTCCCCCCTGCTTGCGCAGGTAAGCGAATCGAAAGTCTACGATGCGCGATATGACGGCGATTCCCTCATGGGGCATGCGGTGCTTTCAATCCTGATCCGCCGCGCCGACGCACATCACATATCCGATGCCTGGCGCGGAGCCATACTGAAAATCGCCGGCGATCCGCGCGTGTCGCCAAGCCATCCGCTCTATCAAAAGTGGTGGGCGCGGATAGATCCAAATTTTGTTGAAAAGGCGAAAGGCTGGCTGACCGGGTTCGACTTGAAGCTCTTCCTGAAAGCCCTCGAACAGTACGGCCAAGCGGAGGGCGACATGGATTTGCAGCGGATGTATCCCGCGCGGAAAAGATTTCTCGAAGGACTTATCGAGCAGCACCTAGTCAAGCAATCCCGGCTGTTTATCAGCCGGTCCATGGAACATTATCTCAAAGAAGCTTACAAGCCGGATGAACTGCCGGTGTACGCCATAGTGAAAAACGATCAGCGGTCCATGATCTACCTGAACGTTGACGGCATTCATATACTGGAGGGCAGCCATAACCGGGCGATGTATGGCGTGCCCAAATTGCCTTCCGAGTCGAAAATACTCGACCCCGACACAACAGAATTTAACGAGCGTTCCCTAGGCATGGGGTTGCTGGAGGAGTTTTTACGCGAATTCAAGAGGGTTCACAGAAAACCGGATGGGTTGGACAGGAGCGTGCTGATGAAAAGCCACCACCCCGACAGTTTTTCCTGGCAAAGGACCGCCATCCAGTATCTTAAAAATCACGGGGTGCAGATAAACCCGGAATATCTGTTCAGCCAGGAAGACTACAAGGTTTTCAAGCGATGGCATGGAATTTTGAAGTATGTCCCTTACCGATAGCCTTCTTGAGTTGTTTTCTCGCAAAACGCCTGATTCCGGATTTGAATGGGTTGCGGACAGCGAAGGCATCAACTTTTTTCTCCCAAAGGAACTGTTGTCCGCTCTTGAGCATGGCAAGGGCGATGAATGGGCGCTGACCCAGTACTCTCATCTTAAGATCCTTGAAGAAGAGGGCTATGTCGAGGCGCTTCCCAACGGATACCTGCTGACCACCGAACTGGCGGTCCAGCTGGACGAGCACGCAAAGCAGTTGCTCGAGCTCCCGCCATCTTTTCCGGGTATCTATTTGACCGACATTCGAGGCATTAGCGATCAGGAACGTTTTTCCGTCGCCGTCATCCCAGCTTTTTCCGCATCAAGAACGTTCCCGTCTTATACGATAAACGGCCCGTTGCTGGAAATAACAAGCGACACGCGATACCTGTTGCAGCCGCAGGAACTGCTGGCTTTCAACGCCGTGAAACGGCATCAGGAAACGGCGAGGCTGACGGATGCCGAACAGCGCAACCTGACGCTTGTCGCCGCGCTGCAGCGCGCCAAAAAGGCAGGGATGCCGATAGAGCTGGCGGCCTTCGACACCATCGAGATCATTGAACCGGAGAAAGTGTTGGTGGCCATCGACCGGCAGGAGGACGGCGGTTTCCTGCTGTTGCCGAACTATGGCGATTCGACCCTGATCGGCCCGGTCGAGAAAAGGCTGGGACAGCTCAAGCCGGGAGCGAAAGTAGGCTCATTGCGTGTGGGCGACAAGCGCATAGTCCTTGACGAAAAGAACTTCAGGGCGACCCGCGAGATACTGCAAGAAAGATATATCGAGCCTGGCAAGATCAGACAGTTTCTCGAGAATCCCGGGGCGTTCCTCAATGCCACGCAGGTCGATCTCGACGAGGGCTTTTCGGCACGGGTGCTGGGCATCGGGGAATTCCAGCCCCACTACTTCGGCGAGACCGACGAGAGCGGGATCTCTTGGTTTGAGGGCGTTGAATCTGGGGATGTCGAGATCGGAGCCGACCCGCCTTCGGGCCCGCTGGGGCCTTCGTCCATCGAGGCATTGATCAAGAATCCGAAGCAGCTCGATGAATTCGCGCACGGATATGAAGATGCCGTCTCAAATGGCGAGTCATCGTTTTTCTTCAGGGAGCGCGAGGTCGACATATCCGACAGGGAGGCCATGGACCGCGCCTTGGAAAGTCTGGCCGGAAAACTGAAGGAAAGGGACAGGTTCGGCGGAGATGAGGAGGAGAAAAGGCCCAAAGGGAAAATGCCTCAGGTGGTCGTCGATATCGCGCTTAATGACGACACGGTGGATTTCTCCTCCGAACTGGACAAAAGGATCGCGGACGTCCTGTATGGGGACGCCATCGACTGGAATCAGTTCAAGCTCACTCCCTTCAACTATCAGGAACGGGGGATTCGGTGGATTCTCGGCCTTGCGGGCCACACGTACAGCCTGCCCGACACCGAACTGGGAAAATACGGCGCGATCCTCGCCGACGACATGGGACTCGGTAAGACGTTCATGACGCTGGCGGCCATATCGGAATATCTGCAGCAGGGCCAGCGGAGGGACGACAGGCAACGGCCGGTGCTGGTTGTGGCCCCCCTCGGTCTGCTGAACAACTGGGAGGATGAGATTCGGCTTTGTTTCAAAAACGAACGCGGGCCGTTTGAAAGCACGATCAAGCTGCAGGCTGACGCCGACTTGGGAAATTTCAGGGCGCCGCCCGCGGCGCCGTCTGACCGGAAGGAGGGGGAAGCTGCCGTCCGTGTGCGCAACGCGCTTAAGGTCGGAAAATCCTATGCCCACGAAAGGCTGGACATGCCCCGGCGGCTGGTTTTGACCACGTATGAGACGTTGCGTGATTATCAGATTTCGCTGTGCAGGGTCGACTGGTCCATCGTGGTCTTCGACGAGGCGCAAATGATCAAAAACCCCAACACGCTGGCGTCGCGGGCGGCGAAAGGACTGAAGGCGCGGTTCAAGCTTATGGTCACCGGTACGCCCGTCGAGAACAGCTTGCGGGACATATGGAACCTGATGGACACGGCGCAACCCGGGCACCTCTACGCCTACCAGGAGTTCAACCGGGATTTCATACGTCCCATCAACCGGGCGGAGGAGAATCGCCCGGCCGCGCGCAACGAGGTCGGCAAGGCGCTGCGGGCGAGAATCGGCGCCTTGATGCTCCGGCGCGACAAGGAAGACGAGCTGGACGGCTTGCCCCGGAAAAACGTCTATGTCGGGGTGGAGGACGACCCTGTCGGAGCCTTTCAGCCGCAGCTCCAGTGCGTCATGAGAGGGCGGCAGGCAGCCACCTACGACATGGTCGTCGCCGGCGTGAACAGAGGGGATCCTGACGAGGATCCCGGGCAGCGTTTTCTTGTCGGGATCCACAAGTTGCGCAAGGTCGCGCTGCATCCTAATTTGCTGGACAACGGCGTTCTCCCGTTGCCTAGGTCCGTCGAGGATGCGCGGATGTCCATCTGCGAATCCAGCAAGTTGGAATGCCTCTTCGAACTGCTGGAGGAAATCAGGGGGCGCGGCGAAAAAGTGATCGTGTTCGCCATCACCAAGCAGTTGCAGGCCTTCGTGGCCAAAGCCTGCGAGCTCGTATTCAACCTTCGGGTGTCCGTCATCAACGGCGACACCAAAGCCGTGTCCAGCTCGAGGGGAGCGCGGACCCGCGGCAAGATGATCGATGAATTCCAGGCGTCCCTTGGCTTCAGTGTCATCGTCATGTCGCCCATCGCGGCGGGAGTGGGGCTGACCATCACCGCCGCCAACAACGTGATTCATCTCGAACGGCACTGGAACCCCGCCAAGGAAGCCCAGGCGACCGACCGGGTGTACCGGATCGGGCAGGAGAAGGACGTGCATGTTTATTTGCCCGTGTTGCATCACCCCAACAGCAGCGTCACAACCTTCGATCAGAACCTGAACCGTCTGCTGAACCAGAAAAGCGCCCTGAAGGACGCCGTGGTCACCCCCGAGGATGTGCAACCCGAAGATGTCGCCAGAGGGGTTTTCACTGATCGGGCGGTCAGGGGAACCACAATAGAAGTCGACCCGGACCGGCTTGACACCTTGGGCTGGGAAATGTTCGAAGCTTTTTGCGCCGTGCTTCTGGGGAAGAGGCTGGGCGTCCAGACGCAGTTGACCACCAAAGGCGCCGATAGCGGATGCGATATCGTGCTCATCGGCGCTTCCATGAGCGGTTTGGCGCAGTGCAAGTTTTCGGAAAACAGCGGACAGGTTTACGGATCCGAGGACATCGTCCGCGGGGTGAAGTGGTCAGCCAACCCGTACGGGGACAAACTCGGACGATCGTTCTCCAATCTCTACGCCATCAGCAACGTGTCCGGGTTCGGCAAGAGGGTCGTTCAGGGTGCCCGGCAGGCGAGGGTCGAGCTGGTTGATCGCAAGAAGCTTCTCGCGTGGCTAAAGAAACATCCCGTCACGCTGGACGAAGTTCAGGAAAAACTGGCAAGGGAGCGCATTGATATTGGCTGATACTCCTGGACGGCCGTCAGCGGGACGCAGACCGGAGGGGACTGGCCAACCGCCCCTCACGGCCAAGACTGGGGCTTATTCAAAGGTTTCTAAACCGTTCCCGAAGTTATTTCAAAACGACCGGGATGGTAAGCCAGAAGGGATTCTGGTTGTGAATTTGGGTGGCCGACATGATTACAATTAAGAGCGACGGCAATGTAAGGCGTTCAAAGGAAAACTCGCCATGCTGGAAAAATCCTTGGCCCGGGGGCGGGCGTCCCGGTTCCGGACATCGCGCAGACGACCCGGGACGGGCAGTTGCAAAGCCCGACCGCCGAGATCCGGGAAGAGATCAGGCGGCACGAGCGGTCAAGGCCCGCCGGATCGGAAAGCCGGCCTGCTCGCAACCAGGGAAGCGAGCGCTGACCGCGCCCGATGGGCATCCGGCGATCCATCCCGCCTGCGACCGTCGGCCGCCGCCGCGGGAGGGCTGGCGGCAAGGTCTTGGTTGCGGGAGTCTCGGGACGACCCCTAGCAGATTGTCGGACTTAGACGATGAGCGCAAGAAAAGTCCCGTTCATGACCGTTTTTGTCGGTCGAAAACGCCAACACTGAGTATTTATGACACACAAATTGGTCCAATCAAGCGCGTGCCAGTACTTCCGTCCCCAGAATTTTGCTTGATTTGGCCTAAGTCCGACAATCTGCTAGACCCTGAGACCCTGAGACATTCCTGGGACAACCCCTGGGACAACCCCTTGCCCCGCCCCAGACGTTGGGTTAGATTCCGGCTCATAACAACGAGTCCCGCGGCCAACGCGGCCCCGTCCATGAAGAACCCTTCCCTCGCCGTCGCGCTGGCGCTGGCCGTTTCGGCCTGCTTCGGCGGCGGCGCCTACCAGGTCTACGAGGGCGAGCCCCGCCCGCTCCCGGAGGTGGCGGTCGTGGATGGGGCCCAATTCCTGCGCCAGGACTGGCTGAACCGCTACGTCGACGCGGTGCGCTTCGCCCGGGTGGACGGCGTCCCCATCGAGAACAGCTCCCTGCACAGCCGGGTCGAGGTCGAGCCTGGCGTCCGCGACTTCACGGTCTACTTCTCCTGGGACATGGGCAGCGCCCGGGGGCTGACGGCCGCCCTGATCGACTTCGCCACCACCCGCGAGACCGTCTCGCGCACCCTGCGTTTCGAGGTCCGGTCCGGCCGGCGCTACATCGTGCGGGCCCAGCCGGTGTTCGGGGACGGCCGCGAAGACATCATCACCCTCCGGCATGTGGACTTCTGGGTCGAGGACTCCGAGGGCAACGAGATCCTCAGCCGCGAGGCGGGCCGCTACGTCCCGGAGCGGGACGGCTGACGCCCCCGGCGGCCGGTCCCGAACGCCGCCGCCCCTCCCGCCGGCTTCCCCGCGATAGGTGCGATAGGTTTACCGGCGGACTTCCGGCGGACATTCCGGCGGACTTCCCCTGCAATTCCCGTCTCCTTGCGGTATCATCGCGCCTCGCCGCCAACCCACGGGCCGGAGCCTGCGGTCGATGATAGTGCTATACGGCGCGCCGGCGCTTTCGGCCTTCAGGCTGTCGCGTCTGCGGCGCAACATACGCGCCGATGTCGCCGTTCAGTCTGCCCGCTTCGCGCACTTCCTCGACCTGAGCGGGGAGCTCGACGAAAAAGCCGAAGCCGTCCTGAACGAGTTGCTGGACTACGGGCGGGCGCCGCCCGAGAACGGCGGGCCGTCCGAGAACGACGAGTTGCTCGAAGACGACGCGCCGTACGGTCCGTCCTCGATCGATTTCCCCGTGCGCGTCGACCGGCTGGTGGTGCCGCGTCCCGGCACCATCTCGCCCTGGTCCAGCAAGGCCACCGAAATCCTGCGCAACTGCGGCCTGACGCAGGTACGCCGTGCGGAGCGCGGCGTGCTGTTCGAGTTGCGCGTCTACGATGAGGGCCGCCTCAAGCATCTCCGGCGCGATGTCTACCCCTGCATCCACGACCGCATGACCGAGGCGGTGCTGGAGCGCGTCGAGCAGGCCGCCGTCCTGTTCGAGTCGACGGAGCCCGCCCCCATGACCTCCGTCGACATCCTGGGCCGGGGCCGGAACGCCTTGGCCGAGGCCGCCCGTGAGCGGGCGCTGGCGCTGACGGAGGAGGAGATCGACTACCTGTTCGAGCGCTTCACGCGGCTCGGCCGCGACCCCACCGATGTCGAGCTGATGATGTTCGCCCAAGCCAACTCCGAGCACTGCCGCCACAAGGTGTTCAACGCCGGCTGGACGGTCGAGGGCAGGTCCCGGGAGAAATCTCTGTTCGACATGATCCGCCGCACCCGCGACGAGTCGCCGGAGGGCGTACTGTCGGCCTATTCCGACAACGCGGCCGTCATCGAGGGCCCCGCCGTCGAGCGCTTCTTCCCGGACCCCGAAAGCGGCGTGTACGGCCGTTGTTGGGAGCCCGCCCACATCCTGATGAAGGTGGAGAC
>CAYSVD010000063.1:0-9017 GCA_964434395.1 uncultured Pseudohongiella sp. | reverse complement strand
GCGCGGGCGGCGGCCAGGGACACGGCCAGGATCGCGTTGGCGCCCAGCCGGGACTTGTCCGCCGTGCCGTCCAGCTCCGTCATGGCCCGGTCCAGCCCCCGCTGGTCCAGCGCCGGCATGCCGGCCAGCGCCCCGGCGATGAGCGTGTTGACGTTGGCGACGGCGGTCAGCACACCCCGGCCCAGGTAGCGCGCCGGGTCCCCGTCGCGCAGCTCCAGCGCCTCGCGCGAGCCGGTGGACGCGCCGGAGGGGGCGCAGGCCCGGCCGCGGGCGCCGCCGGCCAGCGCCACCTCGGCCTCGACCGTGGGGTTGCCGCGGGAGTCCAGCACCTCGCGGGCCCGCACGGACGCGATCGCGTCGCTCACCGCTCCTCCCCCGCCTCAGGCCGTGTCCAGCGGCGGCTGTGACTTGACCAGCCGGTCCAGGTCCCGCAGCTGCCGCACGAAGGGCTCCAGCAACTCGAGCCGCAACGCGCAGGGGCCGTCGCACCAGGCGGCGTTCGGGTCGGGATGGGCCTCGACGAACAGTCCGGCCAGGCCTTGGGAGACCCCCGCCCGGGCCAGCTCCGGCAGCCGGGCCCGGCGCCCGCCGGCCCCGTCCGCCCGCCCGCCCGGCAGTTGCAGGGCGTGGGTCACGTCGAACAGCACCGGGCAGCCGAACTCCTTCATGGCCGCAAAGCCCAGCATGTCGACCACCAGGTTGCGGTAGCCGAAGCTGGTGCCGCGCTCGCACAGCATCAGGCGCCGGGCGCCGCCGGCGCCGAACTTCTCCAGGATGTGCCCCATCTCGCCGGGGGCCAGGAACTGCGCCTTCTTGATGTTGATCGCCGCGCCGGTGGCGGCCATCGCCGCCACCAGGTCCGTCTGCCGGGAGAGGAAGGCCGGCAGCTGCAGGATGTCGGCCACCTCCGCCGCCGGCCGCGCCTGCTCCGGCAGGTGCACGTCGGTCATCACCGGGACGCCGAAACGCCGCTTGACCTCCTCCAGCCACCGCAGCCCCCGCTCCAGCCCGGGGCCCCGCTTCGAGCGCGCGCTGGAGCGGTTCGCCTTGTCGAAGGAGGCCTTGAACACGAAGGGCACGTCCAGCGCCTCGGCGACCCGCCGGAAGCGCCCGGCCACCTCGAGGGCCAGGTCCAGGGACTCCAGCACGTTCGGCCCCCCGAACAGCACCAGGGGCCGGTCGTTGGCGATGGCGACGTCGCCCACCCTGATCAGCCGGTCGGCCACGGCGGACGGTCAGTCCCCGGACGCGGCGGCCAGGGGCCGGCGCGCGCCGGACTCGCCGCGGCCGGACCGGCTCCGCGCCAGCGCGGCCTCGACGAAGCCGGTGAACAGCGGATGGCCCTCCCGGGGCCTCGAGGTGAACTCCGGATGGAACTGGCAGCCGACGAACCACGGGTGGTCCGCGATCTCGACCACCTCCACCAGCTCGCCGTCGGCGGAGACGCCCGTCAGCCTGAGGCCGGCCCGCGCCAGCCGCTCCCGGTAGTTGTTGTTGAGCTCGTAGCGGTGCCGGTGCCGCTCGACGATGACGTCCTCGCGGTAGCACCGCCAGATGGTCGAGTCCCGCTCCAGCGCGCACTCCTGTCCGCCCAGGCGCATGGTGCCGCCCTTGTCCGAGCCGCCGTCGCGCTCCTCGCGGGTTCCGTCGGCCGCGGTCCACTCGCTGATCAGCGCGATCACCGGATGGGCGCAGTCCGGCTGGAACTCCGAGCTGTCGGCGCCCTCGAGCCCGGCCACGTTCCGGGCGTACTCCACCACCGCCGCCTGCAGCCCGAGGCAGATGCCCAGGAAGGGGATGCGGCGCTCGCGCGCGTGGCGGGCCGCCATGACCTTGCCCTCGAAGCCGCGCTCGCCGAAGCCGCCCGGGACGAGGACGGCGTCGTGGCCCTCGAGCAGGCCCGCGCCCCGCTCGACGACGTCGGTCGAGTCGATGAAGCTGGTCCTGACCCGGGTCCGGTTCCGGATGCCGGCGTGCACGATGGCCTCGTTGAGGGACTTGTAGGCGTCCGGCAGGTCCATGTACTTGCCGACCATGGCCAGCCTCACCTCGTGCTCGGGGTTGAGCTGGCGCTTGACGATGTCTTCCCATTCGACGCAGTCGGCGGCCGGGCAGTCCAGCCGGAACTTCCCGACGATGATCCCGTCCAGCCCGGCCGCGCCCAGGGTGGACGGGATGCGGTAGATGGAGTCCGTGTCCGGCAGGGAGACGACGGCGGCCGGCTCGACGTTGGTGAACAGCGCGATCTTGCGGCGGGAGGCCTCGTCGATCTCCCGTTCGGAGCGGCACACCAGGATGTCCGGCTGGATGCCGATGGACCGGAGCTCCTTGACCGAGTGCTGGGTGGGCTTGGTCTTGATCTCCCCGGCGACCTTGATCCAGGGCACCAAGGTGAGGTGCAGGAACAGGGTTTCGCCGGCCCCCAGCTCGAGCCGCATCTGCCGGGCCGCCTCCAGGAAGGGCAGCGACTCGATGTCGCCCACGGTGCCGCCGATCTCCACCAGGGCGACGTCCGCGCCGGCGGCGCCCTCCGCCACCCGGCGCTTGATCTCGTCGGTGATGTGGGGGATGACCTGGATGGTGGCGCCCAGGTAGTCGCCCCGCCGCTCGCGCGCGATCACGTCCCCGTAGACCCGCCCGGTGGTGAAGTTGTTCTTCTGGGACATGGCGGCGCGGCTGAAGCGCTCGTAGTGCCCCAGGTCCAGGTCGGTCTCGGCGCCGTCGTGGGTCACGAACACCTCTCCGTGCTGGAAGGGGCTCATGGTGCCCGGGTCCACGTTGATGTAGGGGTCCAGCTTGAGCAGGGTGACCTTGAGGCCGCGGGCCTCCAGGACCGCCGCCAGGGCGGCGGCGGTGATGCCCTTGCCCAGCGAGGAGACCACGCCCCCGGTGATGAAGATGTAGCGCGTCATCCGCGGTCCCGTCCGCCGGCGGGAGCCCGCCCTTTCAGATGGCGGGACAGCCTAGCAGAAGCCGCCGGCCCGCTCAAGGCGGAGTCTTGGCGTGTGTCTTGGCGGAGTCTTGGCGCCCGGTCGGCGCTTGGGGGTCGAAGCCCGCCGCGCAAGATGCCGCCCCCATCCTCGCCCGGCTCCGAGGAGCAGGCCCCGAAGAGCGACTCGGAGTCCCGGACGGAAACGGCGGGGCAGCGCATGGCGTGGCGGGACTTCCATGCGGCGCGGGGCGCCGGGGCCGGTTGCCAGGGGTATTCCGGCCGGCCGTCGGCCTCCACAGAGCCTGTCCAGCCCCTGAGTGTCGGTTCCGAAAGTGGCACACTTGGTGTGAAACGGGCGGCATGCTTGGCGCGAAACAGGTGGCACATTTCAGAGAAATTCGGCAACCTCACGCCAAGCGATCAATTCTCCTCCATTTTTCCCTTTAACTTGGGACTGCGTTCAGGCTTAGTTAGTGGCTGGCCAAGACTCTCCCTAGCCATTAACGCAAGGTCATCCATCGGAACGTCTTGAAACTCAATGCCTTTGTTCACCGTCCATTCGGCAAGATAGTGGACCTCTCTGATAACAGCCAGTTCAAGTCCTTGTTGCGATTGCGAAATGCGGTAGCTCAATTGGTTGACGGTTGCGCGAAGTACTTCGATAAGCATATGATGGCTTTGATACCGACATGCGCACTCTATCAAGTGACGAAACAGCTTGGCAATGGATTCGTCTGGTAGACTCGCTATGCTCATTGGTTCCTCTAAGATTGAGTCGGGAAGATCTTGGGCCAGCCAATCCGTCAGCCGATCGGGTTTGACACCGCCCCACCATTTTTCCCGATCACTCGGATAAATCGACCGTATAGTTCCAGCGATCCTACGCAACAGCAATTCCGTAGAATCTTTGAGCTCAGGAATCAGACGCAAACGCTTGACGGCATCAGATTCATTTTGAATTCCATCGGTTGTCGCTACCCAAGCTATTGCATTTTTTATAGTTGTCTCCCTTATTCCCCAATTTGCAAGATCATCCGTTTTGACTACTTCGCTCCAAATTTTTCGCTCGCGCCCCATAAGCCCCTTGACCGCGCGGATCTTATAATCGCTAGCCTGCGCCGACTCGGCGTGAATATCGTCAAAGGCTGCCAGAAGAGCCTCCATGTGGATATCAAGAATCTCGACTTGCTGCGCACGTAGCAACTCATCTGGAATGTTGTTGCTCCTCAACATTTTTTCGTTTCCCAACCGTTTACAAAATGCTTCTAAGGAACGTTCAAACTCCCTCTTCCTGCCCTCCTTGTTTTGACATCCTGCGACCACCTTCAGCTCGATTTTTGTCAATCGATCCTCCGTAAAAGGATTATCTCGACGTTCGGAAAATTCGGTTTCAAAAAACGGTATCCAACGTTCCGTCGTCCGGGCTATCAGGAGAATTCTAACCGGCTTTTTGCGCCGCGCTTCCAATGCGGTCTTGACAAGCTTCCTGACCCAGTTCCATTGTACAGTTCCATCTTCAACGACTAGCAGCAGAGGGTTTGATGATGCCGTCAACTCCATAAGGCGGCTGGAATCTTCCAGAGTGTTGACGAGGGGTGTTCCGGCAATCCAAACATTGCGCCATCGATCGTTAATACTTAGGCATAGCTCCCGTGCTAACCGTGACTTGCCTCGCCCTGGGCCACCGGTGACAAAGGCAATAGAAACGAGCGCATCACCGTTTTTCGCCCACTTCATCAAGGTATCAAGCTCTTTCTCACGTCCCCAAAAGTCAACAATCCGATACTCTTCCCGCAGAAACATGCTTGGCGCATCATTTGGCCCAAGGTCTTGATTTAGTTCCTGCACAATGAACGACCTGTTCTTGCGTAGGTGGCTCCATACCTTTCTTAGAATCCAACCAATCAATCCCACTATGGAAGCTACAACAACCGCTTTAATTACTTCTTCAAGCATAACTTTATCCCCGAGCAAGGTTTTTTAGGATTCTTTAGGTTTCAGTACAAATTCCAAAACGCCTTTGTGATTTGCACGGAGATCAACCATACGCACCTCCACGATGCATCCTATCAAAAAATTCAGCAACGCATCACGGATATCGTTGGATCTCTCGTGGATTGCCCGCGACGGCGAATTTGCTCCATGCCACGGCATCTTTAGTCAAGTCATTGCAAGATGGCCGGCGTTTGCATATCGGATCGTCTGGACCAGCGCGGACACCCACCCGCCTCCCGGCTCTTCCCAGCGGACACGCCGCGAACCAGACCCACCGAGCAGGACGGTCGCGCCCCCACGCCTGCCGTCCGACGCGCCCGACGCCTATGCGAGTCCAAGGTCTAGCGCCTAAGAGGGTGAAGTAACGTATCGAGCCTGGTCGTCCACCGTCGCATCGCGAGCGCACATTTTCGCATATTCCTTGTACTTTTCCGCCTCTTCCCTTGACTCATGCCCACCTGACTTCAGGATACAGTCATTGCCGGACATCAGCTCGTAGCCCCATTGGCCGCCTTCGCTGAAAATGTGGTAGTAACCGTCATGTGGCGCGTGGTCTCTTACAGCAAAGATGCCGATCCATGCAAACCTATCTTTAGAGAACTTCCTCGTAGAAGACCCAATAACAACCTCTTTATTGGGGGGGCCGAATACAAGATCGTAGAGATAGTAGCCGTCTTCGCTACTTCTGGTCAGCCGAAACCTGCTGTGCGATTGTGGTGTAGAATTCATGGCACTGCCCTCCGCGGTAAAACATTCACAGTCGCCCGTCCACAGCAGGCCGCCAATGCCTCGACCCTAGACAAGCTCACGCCCGGCGAAGCATGCGCCAGGCGTTGGCAGGTGTCAACCCTCAGTCTTAACCGTCCCCGGCTTTCAGTGCGCCGCCTGTCGCCGGCTCCTGCGGCGGTTCCGGCTGCCGCGACTCCGATCCGTGTCCAAGGGCTCCGCGGCCCCCCGAGCGCCTTCGCGCGCGCCTTCGCCGCGGCCTTGACCAAGCGGATCCTGTCCGGAGCCGGGCGCGGTCCCGGCGGGCGCCAGCTCCGGCGGCCGCCAGCCGACGGCGACGCCGGCCTCGCCGGGGGCGGCCAGCGCGCCTGCCGCCACGCCGATGCCGGGAACGCACACCAGGCTCCCCCGGTGGTACAGCAGCGGCGTCCGCTCCCGGATCCAGGGCGCGACGCCCCCCTCGCGCAACAGGCTTTTCAGGGTCTTGGCGGAGCGGCCCGGCAGACGCAGCGACTCGCCGCCGGCGCGGTAGCGCACCTCCAGCTCGCCCAGGCTCCGCGCCAGGCCGCCGCGCGCCGCCGGCGCTAGGGTGAGCGCGCCGTTGCCCGGCAGCGGGACCGGCCCGGGAGCGGACAGGAGGAGGCGCGGCGGCGGCCCAGGCGCCGGCGCCGGCGCCGCCAGCACCCACAGGCGGTTCCGGTGGCGCCGGAACGCGTAGCCGTCCGCCGCCAACTCGCCGCCCGGCCCCCCCTCTAGGATCTCCGCGACCAGCCGGTTCAGCCGGCGCCATCCCGGATCCGCCAGGCCCAGCCGGACGGTCCAGCGCCGCAGCGCGTTGCGCCGGCGGGCCGGGCTCAGGGCCCGCAGCCGCCCGACATCCAGCGCGTCGCCGTCCGCCGCCCGCGCCAGATCGGCGTCCGCCAGCTCCTCCAGCGCGCCGGCGGCCTCGTCCAGCAGCGCCAGGCTCCGGCTCCAGCCGGCGCGCCAGCCGGGCCAGCGGGCGTCCACGGCTGGCAACACCCGGCGGCGGCAGTAGTTCCTGTCGTGGCGCTCGTCCGCGTTGGCGGGATCCTCCGCCCAGGCCAGCCGGTGGCGCCGCGCGTAGGCGGCCAGGGAGGTCCGGGGGACGTCCAGCAGGGGGCGGTACAGGAAGCCCCGCCCCACCGGCCGGGACCGGGGCATGCCCGCCAGCCCGGCCGGCCCCGCGCCGCGCAGCAGGCGCAGCAGCAACGTCTCCATCTGGTCGTCCTGGTGATGGGCCAGCAACAGCGCCTCGCCCTCGCCCAGCAGTTCGCCGAAGGCGGCGTAGCGCGCCGTCCGCGCGGCGTTCTCCAGCGACGGGGAGCGGGGAACCGGTGCCGTGCGGGACGCGAAGCCGACCTCCAGCTCCGCGCAGGTCCGCTCGCACAGGGCCTGCCGGCGCCCGGCCTCGGGGTCCAGGCCGTGGTTGACGTGCAGCGCGCGCAGGGGGCCGGGCAGCCGGCCGGCGCGGCGCAACCCGGCCAGGCAGTGCAGCAACGCCGCGCTGTCCATGCCGCCGCTGAAGCCGACCGCCAAGGCGCCGCGCGGCGGCAGCGGGGCCAGGAGGCGCTCCAGCGACTCGGCGTCGAAGGCCATCGCGGCGCCCCGCCGGTCCCGCCGCGACCGCCGCTAGCCGGCCCGGATGCCGTAGGCCATGAGCCGCTCGTAGCGTCGGCCGAGCAACGCGTCCATGTCCATGGCCCCGAGCCGCTCCAGCTGCTCCAGCAACGCCTCCTTGACGGCGGCGGCGGCGGCGTCGACGTCCCGGTGGGCGCCGCCGGGCGGCTCGGCGATGGTGCGGTCGACGATGCCGAGCTCCTCGAGACGCGTGGAGGTGACGCCCATGGCCTCCGCCGCGGCGGCGGCGAAGTCCGAGGACTTCCACAGGATGGTGGCGCAGCCCTCCGGGGTGATGACCGTGTAGGTCGAGTACTGCAGCATGTTGACCTGGTCCGCCACGCCGATGGCGATGGCGCCGCCGGAGTTCGCCTCGCCGGTGACCGTCGCGATCAGCGGCGTCGCCGCCGTCGACATCATCGCCATGTTCTCGGCGATGGCCTCGTTGATGCCCCGCTCCTCCGAGTCCATCCCCGGGTAGGCGCCGGGGGTGTCGATGAAGCTCAGCACGGGAAGCCGGTAGCGCTCCGCCAGCCGGATCAGCCGGCGGGCCTTGCGGTAGCCCTCCGGGCGGGGCATGCCGAAGTTGTGACGGACCTTGTCCTTGGTGCCGCGCCCCTTCTGGTGGCCGATGACCATCACCGGCCGGCCGTCCAGCCGCGCCAGGCCGCCGATGATGGCCAGGTCGTCCGCGAACAACCGGTCGCCGTGCAGCTCGTCGAAGTCGGTGAAGATCCGCTCCACGAAGTCCATGGTGTAGGGGCGCAACGGATGCCGCGCCACCTGCGAGATCTGCCAGGGCGTCAGCGCCGCGTAGATCTTCTCGGTCAGCCGGTCGCTCTTCTCCTGGAGGTTGCGGATCTCCTCGCCGATGTTGAGGTCGTTGTCCGAGCCCACCAGCCGCAACTCCCGGATCTTCGCCTCCAGGTCCGCGATGGGTTGCTCGAAATCGAGATAGTTCGGGTCCATGGCCGTCGGGGATGCGCGTGGGGGACGCCGTCCGGAGCGCTCAGCCGAGCGTGATCGGCCGGTTGTATTTCACTCTCACCGCGCTCCTGCCGAACTCCAGGTGCAGCCGCTGGATCAACTCGTCGTCGGGTACGACCCGCCAAGCGTCGCCCAGCATTATACACCCTCTGGCGCGGGCGTTCTCGTAATCGACGGCCACCGGGCAACCGGCGCGCCCGGATCCGCCGCCGGCGCGCTCCGGGCGGTGGGACTGCAACATCTCCCCGAGCCGCTCGCAGAAGTCCCGTCCGCAGTCGCCGCCCCGGAGCCGGAGCGTCAGGCGCCGGGCGTGGCGCCGCCTGACCCCGGCCAGCGTCATCAGCCGGCCGGCCCGGCCGCGCACCCCGCCGTTGCGCCCGTCGGGGCTGACCATGCACTCCGCCACCAGCATCCGGCCCTTGCTTTCCCGGATCAGGTCCCGGTACCGTTCGAGCTCCTTGTCGAACAGCGCGATCTCGAAACGGCCCTTGCCGTCGTCCAGCGTGATGCGGACCATGGACCCGCTCTTCCCCTTGGCCATGCGGCTGTCGGTCAGCAGGCCGGCCACCAGCTGCGGGTCCTCGTCCGGACGCAGACCGTCCAGCGGGTTCTTGACGATGTCGTCCAGTTCGGCCTGAAAGACGTCCGCCGGGTGGCCGGAGAGGTAGAAGCCGAGCGCCGCCTTCTCCCGCTCCAGGCACTCCAGTTCGGTCCAAGGCTGGAACGCCCGGTCCCCGTC
>CAYSVD010000062.1:0-2427 GCA_964434395.1 uncultured Pseudohongiella sp. | reverse complement strand
GGCGATGGAGGGGGGACTGGCCCTGGCGAAACTGGAGCGGCTCGTCCGCGTCAGCCGGGAGCTGGCTGGCGCCGATGGCTGAGCCCACCATTCTGGAGCGGATCGTGGCCCGCAAGCGCCGGGAGGTGGCCGCCGCCCGGGCCGCCCTTCCGGCGGCGCGGCTGGAGGCGGCGCTGGAGGCGGCCGACGCGCCGCGCGGCTTCGCCGCCGCCATGGCCCGGCGGATCGCCGCCCGGCGTCCGGCGGTCGTCGCGGAGATCAAGCGGGCCTCGCCCTCGAAGGGGCCGATCCGGCCGGACCTCGATCCGGCCGCCTGCGCCCGAAGCCTCGCGGCGGGCGGCGCCGCCTGCCTGTCGGTGCTGACCGACCGGGAGGGCTTCCGGGGCTCGGACGAGGATCTGAAGGCGGCGCGGGCCGCCTGCCCGCTGCCGGTGCTGCGCAAGGACTTCATCGTGGACGAGTACCAGCTGGCCCAGTCGCGGCTGCTGGGCGCCGACTGCGTACTGCTGATCGCCGCGGCGCTGGACCGGGCCCGGCTGGCGGCGCTGGCCCGCCGCGCCGCCGCGCTGGGCATGGACGTGCTGGCGGAGGTTCACGACGCGCGCGAGCTGGAGGCGGCGCTGGAGACCGGGGCGGCGCTGATCGGCATCAACAACCGGAACCTGCACACCTTCGCCACCTCCCTCGAGGTCACCCTGGGGCTGGCCGAGCGGGTGCCCGCGGACCGGTTGCTGGTGACCGAGAGCGGCATCGGCGGCGCCGGCGACGTGCGGCGGATGCTGGAGCGCGGGGTGTACGGCTTCCTGGCCGGCGAGGTCCTGATGCGGGCGCCGGACCCCGGAGCGAGGCTGCGGGAGCTGTTCTTCGCGCCGGACTTCGCCGGCTGACGCGGGAGGGGTCGTCCATGGCCGGACCGGAGCGGACCCCCGCCTGGCGGGCGCTCGAGCGGCACGCCGCCTTCTTCCGGCGGCCGGACTTCCGCCTGGGCGAGCTGGCGCGCTCGGACGGGCGCTTCGAGGCCTTCGCCATCGAACACGACGGGCTGTTGCTGGACGGCTCGCGGCAGTTGATGACGGCGGAGACGGCGGAGCTGCTGGAGGCGCTGGCCCTCCAGCGCGGCCTGCCGGCGGCGGTCCGGGCCCTGTTCGCGGGGGAGGCGGTCAACCGCTCGGAAAACCGCGCCGCCCTGCACACGGCGCTGCGGGCGCCGGCCGGCCCCGGCGCCCGGCCCGAGGTGGCGCGGACGCTGGAGCGGATGGAGGCGCTGGTCGAGGAGGTCCACGGCGGCGGCGTCGCCGACGTGGTGCATCTCGGCATCGGCGGCTCCGCCCTGGGCCCGGCCATGGCGGTCCGGGCGCTGGAGGATTTCGATCTGGGGCGGGTCCGGCTGCATTTCGTGTCGGGCATGGATCCGGCGGCGCTGGACGGGACGCTGGCGGGCCTGGATCCCCGCACCACGCTGTTCGTGGCGGTCTCGAAATCCTTCGCCACCGCCGAGACCCTGCGCAACGCCGCCCGCGCCCGGCGGTGGAGCGGGGAGGGCGGGGAGCGCTTCGTCGCCGTGACCGGCGACGCCGGCGCCGCGCGCGCCTTCGGCATCGACGAGGACCGCATCCTGCCCCTGTGGGACTGGGTGGGCGGACGTTTCTCGCTGTGCTCGGCCGCCGGGCTGCCGGTGGCGCTGGCGGTCGGCATGGATGGCTTCCGGGAGCTGCTGGCCGGCGCCCGCGGCATGGACCGGCACTTTCTGGAGGCGCCGCCGGCGCGAAGCATGCCGGCGATGATGGGGCTGGCGGCGGTGTGGTATCGGGCCTTCTTCGATGCCCGCAGCACGGTGGTCGCGCCCTACGCGCAGCGGCTGGACCGCTTCCCGGCCTACCTGCAGCAGCTGTCCATGGAGAGCCTGGGCAAGGGAGTGGACCAGGACGGCGAGCCGGTCCGGACCGGCACCGGCGGGGCGGTCTGGGGCGCGGCCGGCACCGACGGGCAGCACGCCTACTTCCAGCTGCTGCATCAGGGCACGGAGTTCATTCCGGTCGAGTTCATCGCGGCGGCGGCGCCGGACGCGCCGGAACGGCTGGAGCGGCACCGGCTGCTGCTGGCCAACTGCCTGGGGCAGGCGCAGGCGCTGATGGACGGGCGGCCCGGGGAGGCGGACCCGCACCGCCGGGCGCCGGGCAACCGGCCGAGCGGCATCCTGCTGCTCGAGCGGCTGGATCCGCGGCGGCTGGGCGCACTGGCGGCCCTGTACGAGCACCGGGTGTTCGCGCAGAGCGTGATCTGGGGCGTCAACGCCTTCGACCAGTGGGGGGTCGAGCTGGGCAAGACGCTGGCCGCGCAGGTCCATGGGGCCCTTTCCGGCGGGGAGGCGGACGCGGCCGTCGCCGGCCTGGTCCGGCGGATCAGGGAGATGGGGGGCTGAGGGCG
>CAYSVD010000061.1:0-4794 GCA_964434395.1 uncultured Pseudohongiella sp. | reverse complement strand
CCCTGGGCGAGATGGACGTCATCGAGATCAACGAGGCCTTCGCCGCCCAAGTGCTGGGCTGCCTCAAGCTGCTGGAGCTCGACTTCGGCGACTCCCGGGTCAACCCGAACGGCGGCGCCATCGCCGTGGGCCATCCGCTGGGGGCGTCCGGAGCGCGGCTCGCGCTGACGGCCGCGCGCCAGTTGGAGCGCTGCGGCGGGCGCTACGCGGCGGTCAGCCTGTGCGTCGGCGTCGGCCAGGGGCTAGCCGCCATCATCGAGCGGGCCTGACAGGCGGCCCGCATTCCACCATCACGGCAACATCCAGGAGAGTCCAAGGCATGTCGAATCCCGTAAGCTACGAGCGCCGGCGGAACGTCGGCGTCATCAGCATCGACCATCCGCCGGTGAACGCGCTGTCCCAGCCGGTCCGGCGGGGCCTGCTGGAGGCGCTCGCCGCCGCCCGCGCGGACGAGGGGGCCGAGGCGGTGGTGCTGCGCTGCGAGGGGCGCACCTTCGTCGCCGGCGCGGACATCGCGGAGTTCGGCAAGCCGCCGCTCGAGCCCCACTTCCCCGAGGTGCTGGCCGCCGTCGAGGACTTCCCCAGGCCGGTGGTCGCGGCGCTCCACGGCACCGCCTACGGCGGCGGCTTCGAGCTGGCGCTGGTCTGCCACTACCGCTGCGCGGCGCCGGAGGCCCGGGTGGGGTTGCCGGAGGTGAAGCTGGGTCTGCTGCCCGGCGCGGGCGGCACCCAGCGCGTGCCCCGTCTCGCCGGGGTGGAGGCGGCGCTGGACATGATCGTCCGCGGCGATCCGGTGAAGGCGGAACGGGCGCTGCAGCTGGGGCTGATCGACAAGATCGTCGCGGGGGAGGACTTGGCGGCGGCCGCCGTCGAGTACGCCCGGGAGCTGCTCGCCGCGAAGGCGCCGCTCAAGCGCGTGCGCGACCTGGACATCGACCCGGCCTCGGTCCCGGAGGGCTTCTTCGACGAGGCCCGCCGGCGGCTGGCCGCCCGGGCCCGCGGACAGATCGCCCCGGACCGGATCGTGTCCTGCCTGGCGGCGGCGGCGACGCTGCCGATGGACCAGGGGCTGGCCCGGGAGCGGGAGCTGTTCACGGAGCTGGTGCGGTCCCCCGAGTCCGCCGCCATGCGCCACATCTTCTTCGCCGAGCGCGAGGCGGCCCGGATCGAGGGGCTGCCCAAGGACGCGCCGGCGCGGGAGGTGGCCTCCGCGGCGGTGATCGGCGCCGGGACCATGGGCGGCGGCATCGCCATGTGCTTCGCCAACGCGGGCATCCCGGTGACGTTGCTGGAGGTCGACGACGCGGCCCTGGAGCGGGGCCTGGGGGTCATCCGCAAGAACTACGGCGTCACCGTGAAGAAGGGCCGGCTGAGCGAGGCCGCCGCGGAGCGGCGGATGGGCCTGATCCGGGGCGTCGTCCGGCGCGAGGAGGTCGCCGAGGCGGACCTGGTCGTCGAGGCGGTGTACGAGGACCTGGAGCTGAAGAAGGAGGTGTTCGCCTGGCTGGACCAGGTGATGAAGCCCGGCGCCGTGCTCGCCACCAACACCTCCTACCAGGACGTGGACGCCATCGCGCGGGCCACCGGCCGGCCGCAGGACGTGCTGGGCATGCATTTCTTCAGCCCGGCCAACGTCATGCGGCTGCTGGAGGTGGTGCGCGGGGAGCGCACCGCCGACGACGCGCTGGCCGCCGCCATGCGCGTCGGCAAGGCCGTCGGCAAGGTGTGCGTGCTGTCCCGGGTGTGCTACGGCTTCATCGGCAACCGCATGCTGGGCGGCTACGGGCGCGAGGCGCAGATGTTGCTGCTGGAGGGCTGCCCGCCGGAGCGGGTGGACGGCGCGCTGGAGCGCTTCGGCATGGCCATGGGCCCGCTGGCCATGAGCGACCTGGCCGGGCTGGACGTGGGCTACAAGGCCCGGCGCTCGCGCCCCGGCCCGCCGGACGACCCCCGGCCGCACCGCGTGGCCGACGCGCTGGTGGAGATGGGCCGCTGCGGCCAGAAGACCGGGTCGGGGTTCTACAAGTACGACCCCGACACCCGGCGCCGCATGCCCGACCCGGAGGTGGACGCGCTGATCGCGCGGGCGGCGGCGGAGCTGGGCGTCGAGCGGCGGGAGGTGTCGGACGAGGAGATCGTCGCCCGCTGCATCTATCCGCTGGTCAACGAGGGCGCGCGGATTCTGGAGGAGGGGGTGGCGCAGCGGCCGGGCGACATCGACGTGGTCTACGTGTTCGGCTACGCCTTCCCGGCGGCGAAGGGCGGCCCGATGCACTACGCCGACCAGGTGGGCCTCGACAAGGTTCTTGAGAGCGTCCGCCGTTTCGGGGAGCGGCACGGCGGGGAGCACTGGCGGCCGGCGCCGCTGCTCGAGCGGCTGGCGGCCGAGGGCGGCGCCTTCGGCGGCCGGCGCCGGGAGCGCGGGGGGTGATCTCCTGGCGCACCACCGCGCCCGGCGCCCCGCTGGCGCGGACGGAGGACGCCGCGCCGGAGCCGAAGGGCGGCGAGGTGCTGCTGCGGACCCTGGCCTGCGGGGTGTGCCATTCCGACGTGCATCTGCACGAGGGCTCGTTCGATCTGGGCGGCGGCGAGCGGCTGGACGTCGCCCTCGAGGGGCGGGTGCTGGGCCACGAGATCTTCGGCGAGGTGGCCGCGGCCGGTCCGGAGGCCGAGGGCGCGGCCGTCGGCGACCGCCGGGTGGTCTACCCCTGGATCGGCTGCGGCGGCTGTTCGGCCTGCCGGCGGGGCGAAGAGCATCTGTGTACGCCGGGCCGGGCGCTGGGAATCGCCGCGCCCGGCGGCTTCGCCGACCACGTGCTGGTCCCCCACGGCCGCTACCTGTTCGACAAGGGCGACGCGCCCGACGCGCTGGCGGCCATCTGCGCCTGCTCGGGGCTGACCGCCTTCAGCGCGCTGAAGAAGGCGGGCGGCGCGGAGCCCGGCGGGGCGGTCGTCCTCATCGGCGCCGGCGGGGTGGGCATGATGGCGCTACGGATCGCCCGCGCCATGGGCCTGGATCCGGTCGTGGCGGACATCGACCCGGACCAGCTCGAGGCGGCGCGCGGGGCCGGCGCCGGCCGCGTCTTCGACGCCGGGGCTTCGGGCTCCGCCAAGGCGATCCGCAAGGAGACCGGCGGCGCGGCCGCCGCCATCGACTTCGTCGGCTCCGAGCCCAGCGTCGCCCTCGGCCTGGGATGCCTGCGCAAGGGCGGCCGGCTGATCATCGTCGGCCTGTACGGCGGCAGCCTGCGCCTGCCCATCCCCCTGATCCCGATGAACGCCCGCGTCATCGAGGGCAGCTACGTGGGCGGTTTGGACGACATGGGCGAGTTGATGGCCATGGTCCGCGCCGGCGCCATCGACCCGATCCCCATCCGGGAGCGGCCGCTGGCGGAGGCCGGCCAGGCGCTGGCGGACCTGAAGGCCGGGCGGGTGCGGGGCCGCCAGGTGCTGGTGGCCTAAGGCCCCGGCGCGTCCAGGCCGGACGCGCCCCGTCGGGACCGCCGCGCCGCGCGGGTTCGACCGGAGGCGAGCCCTCTCCGCGCCGAAAACCCATAAAAAGCTTTCTGATCAACTAGTTGGGGAAGTCTCGTCGCCGCGGATTTTTAGAAAAAATCTGCATTTTTTCTAAAAATCGGCCCGATGCGGCATGGCGCCGCCCGCGAACCCCCAACCCTGCCGAGGCGTTCTCCGCCTGCCTGGAAGCCCTCGGGATCCGGCGGGCTTGAAGTCGGCGCGGCGCCTGCCGAAAGGACAGGCGACCTGCTTCGCAGACACAAACCAGAAAAAGGCATATTTTTCAATGTGTTGAATTGGCACGGGCCGGCTAGTAATTTTAGGAAAATATACTGCTTTTTCTGAAAATCGGCCCGCAACTGGCGACAGCGGAGTCGGTTGTGCGTTTGCGCACCGCGACACTGTCTCGCCGAGGCGCTGCGACAGATTCCTGGCCGGCGTGCCGGCGTTCGAATTGGTCCAGAGTCGGTGTTCGGATCGGTCCGGAATCTACGTTCCGGTCCGAACCGAACACCGTGTCGACGGCTCTTTCCGCTTGTTGCCGAAGGCGTTCAGGATCCGCAATCCGAGTCGAAGTCGATGCGCTTCCGTTGAGATGAGGACGCGGCCCGCCGTTGCGGGAGCTGAAAGTTGAAGGCTTCTTCAATGAGCCATAGAAGGTTCGGCTAAAGAAGCGCCGGCAAAAACAGGCGTTGTCCCCAATGAAAGCATCCATCCGGGGCGCGCGTGACGGGTTACCTGCGGCCGCATGCCTCGTCGAGACGCTCCTCGCATATCCGGAAATATCCAGGATCCGACTCGAAGCCGACGCAGTCCCTGTTCAGCCGCCCGCATGCGACCGCCGTGGTGCCGCTTCCCAGGAACGGGTCGAGCACCGTATCTCCCTCGTTCGAAAACACCCGAATGATCCGGTCCATCAGGAACAGCGGCTTTTGCGTGGGGTGCGCCACTCTTTCCCGGCTCCAGGGAACCAGCGGGGGGATGTCGGTCCAGACGTTCGACAGCGCCCGGCAGGCGTTTCCGTTCTTCAGGTCCATGCCTTTGGTCTTCTTCAAAATGCTGGAACTGATCTTGTTGAAGGTGTGCTCGCGCTCGTCGACGACGTACCAGAGGATGTCTTCCCGCGTGGACACCACGTTGTTTTTGGGACTTATGTATCAAAAGAAGCAGCGTCACCCTGCCTCTTATTGACCATCTTTTGCTCGCATCTCGCCGCGGGGCGGTCCTGCCCCCGCGGCGGCGACGGGCGCTGTCGGGCGCTTGCCCTCACCCCCGCCT
>CAYSVD010000060.1:0-4470 GCA_964434395.1 uncultured Pseudohongiella sp. | reverse complement strand
GCTCTCTTTGTCTCGCTGATCTTTGTATCGGCTTGGGTCTTCGCTGGCGTTCTTGTGTCGGTGTCGCCGCGCTGGTGGGCCTGGGCGGTGTCGGTTTCCGGTGGCGTTGCCCTGGGCGTTTCCGGTCGCGTCGGCAGGGGTGCTCAGCCAGTGATTGCTGGGGCCGCCGCGTAGGGGGCCGCTCGGCGCGTTTCGCCGGTTCCGTGCGTCTCCTAGGCATGCCGGTCCCCATCGGGCGTGTACGGCGGTGCGGGGGCGGCGCGGGCCGCGTTCCGCCGGGCGAGGCTTCGCCGGTCAGGTCTCGCTGATCCTCGTCTCGTCGCTGGCGGGTCATCGCCGGTCGCCGTCGTGCCGGTCTCGCCGCGCCGGGGACGCACATGGCGCCTTCCGCCGGATCCGCGGGGCCAAGGGCCTGCCACCCCATCCGGCGTGGCACGGCGGCGCAGGGCCATTAGCGTCGGCCCATGGGGATGCGGCGCCTAGCGGCCTTCGCCCCCGCGCTCAGGACTTTCCTTTGTCCGCCATGCTTGGACGGTGTTCTCCAAATCATCGAAAACACCTAATACCCGAAGGCCGCGCATTTCCTTTCTCGCTTCCGTCTCGCCGCAGTTCGCCATGTCCATGTACTGCTCCACCCCGAAACCTTCACTGGAAAATACATTCTTATCCCTGAACAGACGGCCGAGTACCGCGGCCTGCCGATCGTTGATTTCATCATCGTGTCGATCCAGCACATTGAACTTGAAAAGAGCCCAGCGGATTCCTTTGATCGCCTGAGCTTGAGCGGCCTGCGTGGTGTCGACGAACCACAGCAACCAGTCTGTGATATCCAGGTTCCCTCTTGAGGCGCTTTCGAGTTTGTCGTTGTACTCGTCCCGCCTTCTCATTATAGCCGACGACATGCTTAATGGAGCTGGGCATCCCAGACCCTGAGACAGCGCCACATCGATAATGGCCCGCCCTACGCGGCCGTTCCCGTCGTCGAAAGGGTGGATGCTCTCAAAATAAATATGCGAGACCCCGGCGCGGATTATGCTGTTCAAGCGAACGCTTGATATGTTGAACCATTGGGTGAAGCGATCCATCGCCTCCGGAACCCGCTCGGGGGGCGGCCCTTCATAATGGATCCTTATCCCGCCCGGCACGGGAGAATAAACATTTATGCCGCCGCTTCTTAACCGTCCTATGTCTACACGCCGATTGTATTTGGCGCCGCTCACAACCATTTTTTGCCATTGGCATATCTGCTCTACGGTCAGTGGATGCATGTAGCGACGTCTGCAGTCGACCATGAGGTTTGAGATGCCGATGGCGTTTTTGTCTTCTACGTCATCCGGCGGGGGAAGTCCCATCAACAGGCGGTTTATGGAGCCGCGCACATCTGATCGCTTATAGAATTCACCCTCTATCTCAGATGTCTTGATCCCCTCGGACACCATAAAATCGACGGCTTTTTTCTCCCGCATTTCCTTAGGCAGATTATCAGCCTCGACGACCAGCGAACTTAAGGTTCGAAGGGCATCTTCGGCGTTTTTCTCGACGGCGGATTCATCCCAAGCGAATCTCGGCCATTCTTTCCTTTCCCAGATGTAGGTCATGCCGAAACCTCCGGCGTCAGCCGCCGCCTAGGCGATACGCCCGGCGCCACCCGCTCCCGCGTTCCTCCGGGGATGTCGTCTGCGAGATCGTCGCCATTGCTCCCCGTCTCCGTCCCGGTCGCACGGGGTCAGGGGCGGCCATGCGCCCGGCCGCCAGTCATGTACGCATACGCGGCAACGGCCGCGTACGCGCGGGAATGGCGGCGGCGCCCGGCATCGAATGCTGCGGCCGCAACCGGTTTCATGCCTACGTGGCGCCGGCGCGGGCGGCATCCGGCAACGGAGTCCGGTTGCAGGATGTTCATTCCGCTCATCGATGCTTTCCCCGGCGCGGTCCCGCACCATCATCGCCCGCCGCCCGGGCTCTGGCAAGCCCGGCACATGCAAGCCAGCCGCCGCAGGATAGAGCCGGGCGGACTAAGAGGAATTATATACGAAAGTCACAACCCCGCGTCGCCGCGTGTTTCCAGTGGGTTTTCAGCGGTTTTTAGGGGGGTACAGGCGAGGCGGGGATGAGGGGCGTTCCAGGGCCTTCAGGCCGCTTTTCAGGGGCAACCCGTCCAAGGTGCGGCGAGTGGGGGGCGTAGATGGCTGTGACGCGTCGCACGGGTGTTGGGCTTGGGGGTCGAGGGTGGGTCAGATGGCCGGGCGAGGCCGTCAAGCCATGTGACGGCGATCCGGCCGTCCGCCGGTTCCTGCGCCCGGTCCCTGGCGCTCCGGCCGTGCAGTGCCGGGGCGACACGGCCGCCTTGGGCCGCCTCAGGGGTGCCACGCGGGGCCTCGCCGGTTCATCGGGACCACCCGGGCCTACTCGTCCCATCCGGCTCGGCACGGCGGCGCAGGGGGCGTGACGGCGACGTTTCGCTGAACCCGGTGTCCGGGGCCCGCTGGCTCCGGCTGGGCGTGTCCGGCGGCGCCGGGTCTGGTTCCGCAGGCCGCATGCCGCCGGTGCGGCGGACATGCGTCGCCGGGAGTAGGGCGGCGGCTGGGCTCGCTGTGAGGCGGTCCCGGTCTCGCTGATGGCTTCGTACGGGTGGCGCCGCCGGTTGTCGCCGGAGCCGCGGCGCCCGGTTCCCTGCGTCCGGCATCATCCCATCGCCAGCCCAGGCCGGCGGCAACGAGGAGGTCGGCGGCGCTGGCGGCACAGCGGCTCGACCGCGCCGCTACGCGGCGCCATGGCGAGGGCCAGAGGCAACACCCCCGCCAGCGGCGGAAAACGCCGACACGGGCGCCGTGGGCCGCCAGCGGGCGCAGGCAGGGCCGGCGTTGCCGTTCCGGCCGCGTCCGGGTCCGATCTCGGAGCCGGGTCCGCCGGCATGGGCTGTTGGGAGGTAGGGCGCTGGTTCTCTTGCGGGGCGGTCGCTGGCGAGGCTGTGTCGCTGGAGTGGGGCGCCGCTTGTCGTGCTGCTTTTTATCTCGTCGCCGGCGTTGTTTCGTTGTCGATGGGGGCGTCGCCGGCTTTTCGCCGGTCGCCAGGTGTTCCCGTCCGGCGTTCCCGTGTCGTCGCGGCTGGCGCTGGTCTCTGGTCTCGCCGCCGGGTCGCCGATGTTGCGATGCGGCTCTGGCGCGGCGGCTACGCCGGCGGGCATTCGCCGACGCCGGGGATTGCCGTTGGAGCGGCGCCGCGATTCCGGGCCCGGACCGCCGCCGTGCCCGCCGGCACCGGGGCGCCGCCCATCCGGCCATGCGGACCGGATGAGCGGGCCGGCGGCGGCTATGCCAGGACCGCCCTTCGCTCTTCGAGGTCGCCATCCCGCTTCTGCGTCACCGCGTACTCGTACGCCTTCCGGCTTCGCTCGCGGTGGATGCGGGCGGCGTCGGCGAGCTTCCCCGTGAGATTGGGACCGTTCATGAAGTCTTGCATCGCCAGCGCTATCTCTATGACGATGTCGTCGAGGTCTCCATCGGCTAATCTGCCGATGAATCCCGCTCTCATTGCTTCGACCCACGGGATCGTGCGCTCGATCATCCTCTCCGCCCGGTCCCCTTTCCCTCCTTCTATCTCTTTGAGCAGGCGTTGGGCCGCCGACCATATATCCTTTTGTAATGAGAGTTCTTCCATTAGCCGCGCGCCCGGGGCGGCGCCGAGCAAGATCACCGCCAGCTGGACGAGATCCTCCCCGGACACACTGCCGGGGAAGATGTCCTGATCCGCCAACGCCGCCTCGGTTTCGACGCGGAATGTCTTGGCGACGCCGGCGAACTCCTCCGGAAGCCAATCGCTTTCCACCAGGCATTCGTTCCATTCGGAAGGAGCATCCAACCCACTTTCCAACCAAAGCAGAAAATGCCCGACACTCTCATCCGACTCGCCGCCACCGAGGCGCCGCCCGGCCATGGACTTAATGAAGACTATCCCCTCATGGTCGACACCGGGCAGCACCCTCTCATGCCAGGCGTCGGCCAATTCCGCCACCGTCATCGATGATGGGTAGAGTTCAGCCCAGCGCTTGGCGCGCCTCAGCCGCCCGGCCACCGCAGCGAGCTTATTCCCCTCGCACTCCTTATGGACCTTCTCCAGATCCTTCATCAGCTCGGCGTCAGGCGCCTCGCCGAAGGCGGCGATGGTCATGCGGATGATCTTTTCCTTCACTTTTCCTGCATCCATTTTCCTGCTCTCGTTTTGGCGCCGTTCTCGGCGCGGGATCGGATGATGAGATCGGAGGCGCGGACCGTCTACCGGCCGCGCGGGCATGGATGGTTCGGGCGCCGCCGGTTCCCGTCGCCGCTCTCGCTGATCTCGCCGATCTCTGGTCTCGTCGCTGGAGTGGGGCGCCGCTGGCGGCGCTGTCGGGCGCCGCCGGCCCGCCGGTCTCGTCGATGCTGTTTCTCTGATCCTCGCCGCCGCAGGCTCGTGGCTGGCGTTTTTTCG
>CAYSVD010000059.1:0-1799 GCA_964434395.1 uncultured Pseudohongiella sp. | reverse complement strand
CCAAATCGGGGTCGGCCGGAAGAGGGTGGCTCTCGGTTGTCGTCATTGTTCCCATTGGTCCCATATAGTGAGGGACGGTCAAGCGGAGCGGATAATTGCGGGTAAGGCCTCGGCATGTCCTGTGGATATTGGCGGCCCTCGTGGTCTTCGTTTCCGCGCTGGCGGCTATCGCCGTCTGGCGGCTGTCCCAGGGGCCGGTGAACCTCGCTTTGCTGGCGCCGCGCGTCGAAGCGGCGCTTTCCCGTCCCGAGGCCGGTTACAGGGTAGAAATGGAGGCGGTCGAGGTCGCATGGGCGGGCTGGAGCCGGCTGCTGCGCTTCAAGGTCTCCGATGCGCGGCTCGTGACCCTCGAAGGCAGGCCGCTGGTGGAGACGCAGGGGCTGGAATTCGCCCTGAGCGCAGGCGACGTCCTGAGAGGTCGGGTCGTGCCGAGGGAAGTCGAACTGCTCGGCATCAGCGCCACGGTGCGCCGGCGGACCGACGGCACGATCGGCCTCGTCGCCGCAGCGAACGCGGAAACGGAAGGCGGACCGCAGGAAATCGATCTGGGCGGATTGCTCGCCGCAGGCGCGGCGGGCGGTGGAGACGGCTTTGCGGGCTTCGGCGTGCGCGGGGCGGCCCTCACGGTCGTCGATGACATCATGGGAATGGAATGGAGCGTGCCCCGGCTCGACCTGGCCTTCCGCGGAGACGGCGGGGGGACAGTCGCGGAAGGCACGGCGTCCCTGCGCCTCGGAGAGGCGGAAACGGATATCGGGTTCACGCTGTCTCCTTCGGGAGACGCCGGCGGGCCGTCCCTTTCCGCCCGGCTGCACGGATTGCGCCCCCAAGACATTGCCGGACTCCACCCCCTGCTGGCGTTGCTCGGCTATCTGACCACGCCGCTGAGCGGCAGCGTCGCCGTCCATCTTGCGCCGGACTACGCTGTCAGCGCGCTCGAAGCGGACCTGCGCGGCGCCGGCGGGGCCGTCGCCGATCCGCAGGATACCGGGCGCGGCGTCCCGGTGGACGGGCTCATCGTGCGGGCCCGCGCCGTCGACGGTCTCACGCGGCTCGAGATCGAGACTGTCGAAATCAAGGCTCTCGGCCAGACTGCGCGCCTGTCCGGCGGGGGCGCGCGGCAGGACGGGGCGGTTTCCGCCTTTACGCATCTGGAGAACCTGCCGCCTGCCCTGCTGGCGCCGCTGCTGCCGCCGCGCCTCGCCGCTGCGGCGGCATTGAATGCGCCTGTTTCAGGCACCGTGGCATTGACGCTCGACCCGGACTTCCGGCCTCTGACCCTGGACCTGGGGCTGACGCTTGGCGCCGGCAACCTGCATCTTGCCGGTCCGCAGTCGGAACCCGTTGCCCTGGAGAGCGGCAGCGCCCTCGTTCAGGCGGACCTGGCGGCGGGGCAGATACTGGTCGAATCGCTGAACCTGGAGTTGAACCGCGGCAGCATCGAGGCCAGCGGCAGCGGCAAACGCGGCGAATCCGGGTGGAGCGTGCATCTGGAAGGCGAGGCCGCGGCGGTTCCGGTGGACGATCTCCGGCTCCTGTGGCCCCCGGATGTCGGAGCCCCGGGGCCCCGCCAGTGGGTGCTTTCGAACTTGAGCAAGGGCATGGTGGACAAGGCCCGGATCGTCGCCGATGCCGAAATGGCCCCCGAAACCGACCTCGCGTTCAGGTCCCCGGCAATCGCCGGCAGCGTGTCCTTTTCCGGCGTTACGGCGCGCTACTGGCATCCGCTGCCGCCATTCGAGAACATCGGCGGCAAGGCGGCCTTCGACTCGCAGTCGTTCAGGCTGACATTGTCCGGC
>CAYSVD010000058.1:0-11530 GCA_964434395.1 uncultured Pseudohongiella sp. | reverse complement strand
GTGTGGCCCGCCCTGTCGCCACGCCCGCATCCGCCAGCGTCGGACCGGGGCCGGCCGGGTCCGGTCGCGCCCGGCGGCCGTGGCTGGCGCCACAGACCGGTGCCGAGTCAGGGAAACGCGGACGCCCCTCGTGGTAGGATGCGCGGCGGAGAGGTGTCAGAGTGGCCGAATGTGCCTGATTCGAAATCAGGTGTTCGTTAGCGCGGACCGAGGGTTCGAATCCCTCCCTCTCCGCCAGTCGACGATCCGCGAAGGACTTGAAGGGGCGCCGGCGCTCTTGACCGGAGATGCCCTGACGGCGACGGCAGACTAGGAAGTCGGCATCCCCACCGACTATTCGTCATCAAGGGATCTCACACGGAAACGAGCGATCCGCATCAGGAGCGCCCCTATCACTGCTCGCCGTCATGGAGGCATCGGCGCGGAGGGAAGCAAGCGGCGCGTTGCCGGGTCCGGTGCGGCCGGGCGTCCCGCCCGCCTGCGGAGACGCATCCGCTCCGATGATTTGCCCCGCGAGGCCGCCATGAACTTCTACATCGCCGCTGTACAAGAGGGGCGGTTGGCCGTCCCGGAAGATGCGGCTGATTCAAGCGCGCTGGATGCGCGAGCTGTCATAGCGGCCATCGCGATCCCGATAACAACGCGCTGGGCTCGGTGATGGAACCCCGCTGGCGAGTTGAACGGCGCCGTGACCATATTCGCGGCGGATGATGACAACAAGTCGCCAAGCGTTGCTTCTGGCGTTTTCAACCTAAGGCGGCGTCAGCCGTCAGGAGACTGCAAGATGGACGACTACAATTACACCGACAACTACGTCACGAGCGACCTGCAGGCGCGGCAAGCGGTTGCGGCCGCAAGGCGCATCCTGAGCGCGTTGGACGACTGGTTCCCCGAAGACAACAGTATAGAGGACGATCATTTCTCCAAGGCGGTCAACGAATTGGCCGCCTTGGAGGAAGCGATGGGCGAGCGTGCGGAATAGGGCGCCGCAACCCAGCGGACAAAGAAGAACGCATTGAAAACGGAGGAAGAGGCGGGCGGTGAAACAGCCCATCCGGGCGCCGCGGTCGTCCTCGCCGGCCTGGCTCTAGCCATGTCCGCGTCCGCCTGGCGGACGGAGGGTTAGCGGACGGAGAGACGGAGCCGCGCAGAATGGTCATGGAGCGCTTGATCAAACAAATCAGGTTTCCGGAAATGATCTGCTACGCACCCCGGAAGAGCTGGAGGATGCGGCGCATGAATCCCGTGAAGGAAAGATCGCATACACCGCTGAAACCCTGGGTGGACGGGGTTTGAACACCTGATATTATCCGCGCCCCGCAACCAGCGTCCGCCGAGGCGGCGCCCAAGAAGGAGGAAAGGAGGACGGCTCCGGCTCGCGAGCATGGCGGAAGAAGAGCATCGGATCCGATGCCGGCAAGATCGCCGAAGGGGTCATCGCGTACCTTGCAGGCATTGACGGAGTCGATGTCGCCGTGACCTTGGAGATCAGGGTCGAGGCGCCCGCCGGGGTGCCGGACAACGTGGTCCGGACCGTCACCGAGAACAGCTGGACGCTTGGATTTTCAAGCCACAGCTTTGAGAAGGAGTGACCCGCCGTCAGGATTGGACGGCTTCTTGTCGGCTATTGACCAGCAGGCGAGAGGGATTCGAACCCCCATCTACCGGTTTATCTGTGGGACTTATGCCTCAAAAGAAGCAAGCGGCTTTGTCGCCGCCGGCCCTTCATCAGCATCCATTGGCTGGTGTTTCCGGCTGACGCCGGGATCGCGGCCGGGCTCTACTGCACCCTCCTGCCTTCCCTGCCCAGAAGCCCCTGTCCCAGAGGCCAAAATATTCAATGCGGCGTTGATATCCGCATGATCCCGATGGTCGCATTCGCAGCATCTAAAAACATCCCGCGAAGGACGATTGCCCGGCTCGGTGTGATAGCACTTCGAGCACATCTGGCTGGTGTAGGCGGCGGGAACCTCCCGGGCCTCGCCTTTGTAGCGGAGATAAGCCGCCGTGGCCCCGTGGCCCATCCGCCGCATCTTCCGGTTCATGCCCCGCTTGCGGGCGCCGCTGGCGGCGGTCATGGCCCGAAGATCCAGCTTCTCCAGATACAGGATATCGTGGTCGCGCGCCAGCGCCGTCGTCAGTTTATGCCGCCAGTCCGTCATCCTGGCCGCGATCAGGCGCAGGGTCTTGCGTAATTTCTCCCGCGTCCGGTAGTAGTTGTTCGACTGTCCCGGCAACCCCGCTTTCTCCCGCAGCCGCCGCAGACGCGCTAGGCGCCGCTGATAGCGCCGCGCGCGGGCCCACAGGACTTCCGAGTTCGGCGGCTCGATGATGCGCCCGACGACGCCGTCGTGGACGGCGATGTTGGAGCCGTTGCGGTCGATGCCCGCCGACTTCCCGGTCGGCGTCCGCCCCGGGATCTCGACCGTCATCATCAGGTAGGCGTACTACTTCTCCAGCTCCCGCTTGAACACGATCTCGTCGACCTTGCCGTCCGGATAGGGATTGCCGCCGATCAGCTTGTAGGTTCCGGTCTTGGCGATGTACACCGAGTCGCCGCCGCGGAATGTCCGACCGCGGGGAAGCCTGAAGCAACCCCCCGGAACCCCGAACGACTCCGGACTCAAATACTTCCGCTTGAAACCAGGCTTGCCGTAGCGGGCAGGATCTTTCCGATGCCGCTTGCAGTCGGCGCCGATGCGCCGCCCGGACATGCGGGTGATGTGCGACGGCAGCTCCCGCAGCCACGGCGTCTTTTCCCGCACTGCGGTGTGCCGCAGACACAACTTGTGGTAGCTCGTCTCCCTCTCGGTCAACGGCGCGCCGCGGGACTCCTCCAGATCCCGCAGATAGGCCACCAGATGGTTGTTGACGAAGCGGTCCGCCCCCGCCAGCCGGGCCAAGCCGTCGTATCCCGCCCGGCTTCCGGCGCGGACCCGTACTCGAATCGTGCGGCGCGCTTTCATGATGGACATTGTACGCATTCCCAACCCATCATGCAATTGACTCCACGGCCTTTGTGAATGCTTCGGCGATGGTGTATCGACGACTCCATCAGACCGTGTCGGACAAGCTGGCGCGGTTCCCGGCCGTGGCCCTGCTGGGCCCTCGGCAGGCCGGCAAAACGACGCTGGCGTGCACGGTCGCCGGCGGCCGCCCGAGCGTCTACATCGACCTTGAAAACCCGAGGGATCTGGCCGGACTGACGCAGGACGTTGTCCGGCGCCTGGAGGAGCGCGAGGACCGTCTCGTGGTGCTGGACGAGGTCTCCCGGACGCCCGGGCTGTTTCGGGCGCTTCGCGGCCTGATAGACCGGGGCAGAAGGAGGGGGCTGAGAGCGGGGCGGTTTCTCATACTGGGCTCCGCCGAGAGATTGTTGCTGGGCCAGACGGACGAGAGTTTGGCCGGACGCATCGCGTATCTCGATTTTGGGCCGTTCGATGCGCTGGAGACCGACGGGGAGCGCATGGACCGTCTTTGGCTCCGGGGCGGATTTCCCAAAAGCTTTTTGGCGGCCGGCGACGAGGAGAGCATGGCGTGGCGGGAGCGCTTCATCGCTGATTTTCTGGGCAGGGACATCCCCGCGATGGGTCCCAGGATTCCAATGCTGGCGCTCTACCGGTTCTGGATGGATCTGGCCCTCAACCAGGGCGGGCCGCGCAACGCCGCCAGGGCGGCGCGCGAGCTGTCCGTGGACGGCAAGACCGTCGCGCGGCACCTGGATATCTTCATCGACCTGATGATGGTCCGCCATGTGCATCCGCATCCCGTCGGCGCGCGCCGGCGACTGGCGAGATCCCCAAAGACCTATATCCGGGACAGCGGCCTTCTGCATGCGCTGTTGCGGATCCCGGACGCGAAGACGTTGCTTGATCACCCGATGGCTGAGGCGAGCTGGAAGGGCTTCGTGACCGAAAACCTGCTATCGGTGGTTCCCAAGCGGACTTTGTCGACTTTTTATCGCGCCGGCGCCGGGGCGGAGATCGATTTGGTGCTGGACTTCCCGGGTTTCCCGAAAAGGAGATGGGCGATCGGCATGCGACTGGGCCGGAACCCCGAAGAGCCGTCGAAAGGCTTCTATAGCGCCATCGAAGACGTGAAGCCGGATCGGGCCTTCGTGGTCTGCCGCGCGGAGGGGCGACGCCGGATCTCGGACAAGGTCGAGGCGACCGACCTGCCGGGCCTGATGCGCCTGCTCGCGCGTTGCGGGCGGCGCCCCGCGCCGCAATGAACGCCGCGGCCGGTCGTCCGCCCTCAGTCCGGCGCCCGCTCGAAATCCCCGTCGATCGTCTTCGCGCTCCAGTGGTAGTGCAGCGCGCACCAGACGTTCATCAGGATGGTGACCGACATGGCGTAGCGCAGGGCGTCGCTCCCGAAGGACGGCGCGAGCAGGTCGCTCGCGAGGCCGGTCAGCAGGGGCCCCAGCCCCAGCCCGATCAGGTTGAGCATGAACAGCAGCACCGCCGAGCCCAGCGCCCGCATGCGCACGCCCACCAGCGCGTGGGTGGCGCTGAGGCACGGCGCCAGGTACCAGCCGCCGAAGAACACCGGCAGCAGGTAGGACCAGGCCGCCAGCTGGCCGCTCGGCATGACGAGGAAGGTGTTCAGCGCCACCGGGATGGCCAGCGCGGTGGAGACGAGCGGGATCCACGCGTACCAGCGCCGGTCGCCGGTCCGCCGGACCAGCCGGTCGGTGCACCAGCCCCCGAAGAAGGTTCCGGCCAGCCCGCCGACGCCCGCCACCATGCCGTAGTTCCAGCCCACGTCCAGGATCGGCATGCCGTGCACCCGCTGCAGGAACAGCGGCATGAAGTTGCCGACCCCGTAGGTCACGAAGGCGTGCAGGGCGCAGGCGAAGGAAAGATGCCGGAACGAGCGGCGCGACCACAGCAGCCCCATGACGGCGAAAAACCCCGGCGGCGCCGCGTCCTTCCGCGCCTCGGCCATGCCCCGCGGCGGCTCCTTGACCACCGTCCGCACGATCAGCCCCAGCAGGATGCCGGGCAGGCCCACCACCACGAAGGCGGTGCGCCAGTCGAAGTAGCGCGCCAGGTAGGCCCCGCCGACCGTGCCCGCCAGAATGCCGCCGTAGACCCCCAGCGAGTAGATGGAGAGCGCCGTCGCCCGCTGCTCGGCCGGGAAGATGTCCGAGACGATGGAGTGGGACGGCGGCGAGCCGCCGGCCTCGCCCGCGCCGACCCCGAAGCGGGCGAGGAACAATTGCGCGAAGTTCTGGGCCGCCCCGCACAGGGCGGTCATCACGCTCCAGATGGTGACCGCCAGCGCCACGATGTCGCGGCGGTTGCCCAGGTCCGCCCAGCGCGCCACGGGAATGCCCAAGGTGGTGTAGATGCAGGCGAAGGCCAGTCCCGACAGCATGCCGAACTGGGCGTCGGACAGGGACAGATCCTCGATGATGTCGGCGGCCAGGACGTTGATGACCTGGCGGTCCACGAAATTGGAGACGTAGACGACGGTGAGGATCCCCAGCACCAGGTAGCGGTACCGCGGGTCGCGGTAGGCCGCGCGCGCCGCCTCGGCGCCGCCGCTCACGCCTCGAACCACAGTTCGATGACGGTGGTGTCCTCCTTGAACTCCGCCGCATGTTCGGCCTGCGCCGCGATGCGGTACCACTCGCCGGCCGGGTAGGCCTTCGTCTCGCCCCCGACGGTGAGCAGCAGCCCGCCCCGGGTGACGACGCCGACGTTCTCCGTGTCGTGGCGGTGCGGCGGGATCACGGTCCCGGTCGGATAGGCGGAGAACAGCACCCGGCAGCCCCGCGCCTCCAGTTCGAAGGCGTTGAACCGCCCCTGGAAGCGGGGCAGTCTGCGGATCAGCTCGGGGAGATGGCGTTCGATGTTCATGGGGTTCCGCGGGCCTCCCTCGGTCTCCGCCTCGGCGCGGTCCGTCGATGGTAGGCAACCCGGGCGGTCCGGGGCAAGCGCCGTCCCCTGCCCGCCGCCTGTCCGGGCGCTGGCTCCGCCCCGGAACGGCCTCCGCGCGGCTTCGGCCCGGGTTCCCGGCCCCGGGTTTCCGGCTCGGCCCGCCGGGGCCGAAATCGGGTAAAATGGGCGCCATGGCCATGATCGCGACACGACCGGCCCCGCCGCCCGCGGGGGGAGCGGGGCGGTGACGCCGGTATCCCGACGGGAGTTCTTAAGCCTGCTGGGCGCGGCCGGCGGCGCCGGCGCCGCCTTGAGGGCCGGCGCCGCCCTGGGCATGCTGCCGGCGTCCGCCGAGGCGGCGGAGCTGGACTTGGCCCGCGGCCGGCCCCGGCGCATCGCCATCCTGGGCGGCGGGCTGTCGGGCCTGGTCGTGGCCTACGAGCTCGGCCGGGCCGGCCACGACTGCACCGTGCTGGAGGCCTCCCACCGTTGCGGCGGGCGCATCCTGACCCTGCGCCACGGCGACTTGATCGACGAGCTCGGCAACCGCCAGTACTGCGAGTTCGACGACGAGCCGCACATGTACTTCAACGCCGGCGCCGCCCGCATCCCCAGCACCCACCGCAACGTGCTGGCCTACTGCAAGGCGCTGGGGGTGGAGCTGGAGGTGTTCATCAACGAGAACAAGACCTCCTGGCTCCAGGACGACGCCCTGCTGGGCGGCCGCCCGGTGCGCAACGTCGAGTACACCACCCACATGCGCGGCTTCATGGCGGAGCTGATGGCCAAGGCCATGAGCGACGAGGAGCTGAGCGCCCCCTTCACCGAGGCCGAGGCCGAGACCCTGCTGGGCATGATCCGCTCCTTCGGGGATCTGGGCGAGGACGACCTGTACCGGGGCAGCTTCCGGGCCGGCTACGCCTCCGGCGGCTACCTGGACCGCGGCGTGCAGAAGGACATGATCGCGTGGCGCGACCTGCTGAAGTCCCGGACCGCCGGACACATCACGCTCTCCGCCAACGAGGGCGAGACCGGCCCCATCCTGCTGCAGCCGGTCGGGGGCATGGACCGGATCGTCCACGGCTTCCTGCGGCATGTCGGGCATCGGGTCCGCTACCGGGCGATGGTGGCGGCGGTGCGGGTCGGCGACGGCGGGGTGGACGTCCTCTACGACCAGGACGGCGCGCGCCGCACCTTGAGCGCCGACTACTGCTTCAACTGCATCCCGACCCACCTGGTGACCGGCATCGAGCACAATTTCCCCGCCGACTACGCGCGGGCGCTCAAGTACGTGCGCCGGGGCGAGGCCTACAAGGCGGCCTTCCAGGCGAAGGAGCGCTTCTGGGAGAGGCAGGACATCTACGGCGGCATCTCCTGGATGGGCAATCCGAGCCGGCAGATGTGGTATCCGTCCCACGGCATCCACCGGGACAAGGGGGTCATCCTGGCCGCCTACGACTACGGCGGCGGCATGCACCACACCATGATGAGCCAGCGGGAGCGGGTCGAGGCCCATTTGGCGGACGGCGAGAAGCTCCATCCCGGCTACCGCGGCCTGGTGGAGAAGCCCGTCACCGTCGCCTGGCACCGCATGAACCACATGCTGGGCTGCTCGGCCCGCTGGCCCCGCGACTACTCGCGGGGCTGGACGCGGGAGGAGGACGCCATGTACCGCGCGCTGCAACGCCCGGCCGGCGGCCGCCACTACATGATCGGCGACCAGATCAGCCTGGTCTCGGCCTGGCAGGAAAGCGCCGTCCTGTCCGCCCAGTGGGCCATGAACCACCTGGACCGGCGCCTGCGCGCCGAGGCGGCGGCCTGAGCGCCGTGGGCCGCCGCCTTCTCGCCGCCGCCGCGCTGGCCGGCCTGCTGGCCGCGCCGGCCGCCCCGGGCCGGGCGCAGGAGGCGGGCGGGCGGGAGCCCTACGACGACCGCCACTGCGCCACCTGCCACGGCGCCGACGGCCGGGGCAACGAGGGGGTGCGGGCGCCGCGGCTGGCCGGCATGGAGCGCTGGTACCTGGTCCGCCAGCTCGAGAATTTCCGCTCGGGCGTCCGCGGCAGCGGCCCCGGGGACGTCCACGGCGCCGCCATGCGCGCGGCGGCCGCCCCGCTCGCCGACGGCGCCATCGCGGAGCTCGCCGACTGGGCGGCCGGCTGGCGCGGCCCGCCCGCCGAGCCGACCCTCGAGGGCGACGTCCAGGCGGGCCGGCGCCTGTACGCCGCCTGCGCCGCCTGCCACGGGGAACGCGCCGGGGGCGACGAGGCGCTGGGCGCGCCGGCCCTGGCGGGCCAGAACGACTGGTACCTGGCGGCCCAGCTGGAGAGCTTCCGGGCCGGCCGGCGCGGCGCCCGTCCCGAGGACGTCTTCGGCCGGCAGATGGCGGCGATGGCCCGGAGCGCCTTGGGCGGCGAGCGGGACGTCATCGACGTGGTCAGCTACATCAACACCCTGGGCCGCTGAGGGCCGCGGCGGGTTTGGCGGCCGGGCGCGTCCGCCGCTATACTGCCCGGAAAACCGGAACCGGCCCCGCCCGAACCTTCGCGGGCGCGGAGCCGCGGAGAGCCGCCATGTCCCCGTACGCGTTCGCGAACCTGATCCTCTTCATCGCCCTGGCGGGCCTGCTGCACCAGCTCGCCCGGCGCGGGGTGGGGCTGTCGCGCCGGGTGCTGGCGGGCCTGGCCGCCGGCTCGCTGCTCGGCTTCTACCTGCAGCTCGCGTTCGGCCACGGCGCCCCGGTCGCGCAGCAGACGCTGGAGTGGACCAATGTGATCGCCGACTCCTACGTGAACCTGCTGCGCATGATCATCATGCCGCTGATCCTGGTCACCATGATCGCGGCGGTGCTGCGGGTGGAGGAGATCAGGTCCCTGGGCAAGGTGGGCGGCTCGGTGATCGGCGTGCTGATCGCCACCACCGTCGTCGCCGCCGCGGTGGGCATCGCGATGGCCTCCGCCTTCGGCCTGGACGCCGGGGATCTGGCGGCCGGCGAGCGGGAGCTGGCGCGGGCGGACGTGCTGGCCTCGCGCCAGCCCGAGGTGGACGCGCTGACCCTGCCGGAGCTGCTGGTGAGCTTCGTCTCGCGCAACATCTTTTTGGACCTCACCGGCGCCCGGGACACCTCGATCATCGCCGTGGTGGTCTTCGGGCTGCTGTTCGGCATCGCGGCCCTGCTGGTCGCCGGGGAGAACGCGGAGCACGGCGCGCGCATCCGCGCCTTCGTGGACACCGCCCAGAGCGTGGTCATGCGGCTGGTGAAGCTGGTGATCGGCCTCACCCCCTACGGGGTGCTGGCCCTGATGACCCGGGTCATCGCCACTTCCGACGGCGACGCCATCTTGACCCTGATCGGCTTCGTGCTGGCCTCCTACATCGCCATCGCCGTCATGTTCGGCGTCCACGCGCTGATCATCACGCTGACCGGCGCGGACGCGCGGGCCTACTTCCGCCGGGTGTGGCCGGTGCTCACCTTCGCCTTCGTCACCCGCAGCTCGGCCGCCACCATTCCGCTGACCATCCGCGCCCAGATCGAGGATCTCAAGGTTCCCGCGCCGGTGGCCGGCATCGCCGCCTCCTTCGGGGCCACCATCGGCCAGAACGGCTGCGCGGGCATCTACCCGGCCATGCTGGCGGTGATGGTGGCGCCCACCATGGGGGTGGAGCTGGACGCCGGCTTCATCGTCAGCCTGCTGCTGATCGTCGCCGTCGGCTCCTTCGGCATCGCCGGGGTCGGCGGCGGGGCGACCGCCGCCGCGCTGGTGGTGCTGCCGGCGCTGGGCTTTCCGGTGACGGTGGCGGCCCTGCTGATATCGATCGAGCCGCTGATCGACATGGCGCGCACGGCGCTCAACGTCAACGGCGCGATCGCCGCCGGCATGGTCACCGCCCGCGCGATGGGCGGGCGGCCGGGCGCGGCGGCGGAGGCTCTGGAGGACGGCCCCGCCGGCACGCGGCGGACCTGAGGGACAGACCGACAGGCGGCGCCGCCGCCGGGAGACGCATCATGCCGAAAGCGATCCGAACGCTCGCCGCCGCCGTCCTGGCGGCCGCCCTGCCGGCGGCCGCGGCCGGGGCGGACGAGATCGTCCGCCACGAAGAGGGGCGGTACTTCTACCGGGCCATCGAGATCCCCGCCGGGGCCGAGACCCTGTACCTGTCCGGCTCCGGCGCCCGCCCGCGGGCGGACGGCTCCTGGGGCGACATGCGCGAGCAGACCATCGACACCTTCGAGCGGTTCAGGGACACCCTGGAGTCCCTGGGCTGGTCCATGGCCGACATCGTGCAGGTGCGCGCCTTCGCGGTGGCCGGGGAGGAGGGGCTGGACTTCGCCGGCTTCAACGCGGGCTACGCGGAGTTCTTCGGCGTCGCCGACAACCCGAACAAGCCGGTGCGCTCCTTCGTCGAGATCAAGGATCTGGTGGTGCCCGGCTGGCTGGTGGAGATCGAGATCCGCGCCGCGCGCATGCCGGCCGGCTGAGCGCCGCCGGCGCCTCTCCTTTGCCTCGGTGGCCCGTCTTTAGAACGCGCGCTTGCCGCTGGCGATCTCGAAGACATTGGGAAGCGGGATGACCAGCACGTCCGCGATTTCCTGTCGTTCAATGCCGTGGCGGGCCAGACGCCTGCTCACGATCCTCAAAATCCTCCTGGCCAGCCCGCGCTCTTCCAACATCCGGCGGAATTTCGAAATCTCGCCGTCTTCCGGAAAGCCGTCCCCCTCTCCCAGGCCGGCGAATTGACGCATCGGCGAAAAAAGGCACAGATGCTCCATCATGTCCAGATCGCTCAAGCCGCACAGGCGCTGAAGGACGTAAATCCGCAACATCACCGACGGTTCATGGGTTCCGCGGCCGTCGCCCGCCTTGGGGCGGCGCTTCCTCGCCTCCCGCTCCAACGACGGCCAAGGGATGACCGCATCCAGCTTCGCCAGCATTCTGTGATGGCGGGTTCTCAACCTCCCGTCGCCGTGTTCATCATGGGGAACGGCATCTTGCGTCATGGCGTTTCCTCCCCCCAAGCGGATATCGGCCGCCGCCGCGACGGCGCGGCAGTATCGGAAGAGAACCGGGGGATTTCAAGACTTGGTTGGAAGTCTTGGTTGGAAGTCCCTTGAACGCGCCGCATCGAAAGCCGGAATTTCCCAAAACCGATACAGCGACCGCATTGGAGCCCGCGGACCCGCGCGGGTTCCGCAGGCGCGCAGGCGCGGAAATTGCGCCGCGCCGGGCGGCCTGTTAGGCTGGCGCTCCCGCCGACCGCCGGCCTCTCCATGTCGAGCCTCGCCAACAGACGGATCCTGCTCGGCGTCACGGGAGGCATCGCCGCTTACAAGTGCGCCGAGCTGACGCGCTTGCTGACCGGCGCCGGCGCCGAGGTGCGGGTGGCCATGACCCGGGCCGCGACGGAATTCGTCACCCCGCTGACCCTGCAGGCCCTGTCGGGCAACCGGGTGCATCTCGACCTGCTGGACGCCGAGGCCGAGGCGGCCATGGGGCACATCGAGCTGGCGCGCTGGGCCGACCTGGTGCTGGTGGCGCCGGCCACCGCCGACTTCATCGCCCGCATGGCGGCCGGCCGGGCCGACGACCTGCTGGGCGCCCTGGCGCTGGCCACCCCGGCGCCGGTCGCCGTCGCGCCGGCCATGAACC
>CAYSVD010000057.1:0-37215 GCA_964434395.1 uncultured Pseudohongiella sp. | reverse complement strand
CCCCCCGCCCTTCCCCGCCCGTTTCGGCGGGGGGCCGCCCCATTTCCTCAAGCCGGGCGGACAGCTCCCGTTCGGCGCTCGCCAGTTCCGCCCTGCGGTCGCGCAGATCGTTTTCCGCGCTGGCCGCGGTGATCCGGGCCTCGTCCAACTCCTCGATCTCTTCGGCGCGCTCGACCAAGATCTCGTCGTAGCCCAGCGCCTTCAGCTCGTCCCGGCCCCGATCCAACTGCTTCCGCAACGCATCGGCGCGGGCCTTGTCCTTCTCCCGGTCGCGCTCGAATTTCTCCATCCGCGCTCCCGCATCCTCGGGCAGGAGGACCGCATCGCCCAACTCCTCGAGCTCCCGGTCGAGATCCTGCTTCGCGCGCAGATCGGGCAGCACCCGGCGGATGCGGGACAGGCGGTGGACCTTCCTGTTGCGCTCCTCCATGAGCGCGTTGATCCCTTCGCAGTCTTTTTCCGCCTTTTCCCGCTCGGTTTTCAGTTTGTTCCACTTGTCGCTGCTGAGGGTCCGCTCCCGCACCGCGGCGTTCGCCATCTTGAGCCGCTCGTCCGCGACGTGGAAGTCGCGTTTGCGCAGCCGCTTCCCCCACAGGGCATCCGCGTCGCCGGCCAGCCGGGCGGCGCAGGCCCGGGCGTCCTTCATCCCGGCGCCGGCGTCGAGGATGATGCCGCCCGCATCGTCGCCGGCGTCCAGCAGCGCGGCGCCGCCCTCGCGCAGGCGGACGTGGTCCAGACTGAACATGCGCTCGAAGAAAGGCCGGTCCACGCCGGCGAGGAAGGCCCGCAGCCTGGCTTCGGCGTCCGGGGTGGGCGCGCCGTCCGGATCCAGCAGCGTGTTGCGGTTGCCCTTCCTGCGCCGCAGCGCCAGCGTCTCCCCGTCCTTCTCCAGCACGGCGCCGACGCGCATGCCGGAGTTGCCGTGCAGGAAGTTGTAGGGCGTGTTTTTCGGCATCCCGAACAGCAGATCCCCCAGCGCCGCCATCACGGTGGACTTGCCCGCCTCGTTGGGACCGAACACGATGTGGAAGTCCGTCCCATCGTCGGGAAATTCGACCGCCTCCCCGGTGAAGCGCCCGTATTTCTCGAGATCCAGCCGCCCGATGCGCACGGTCAGCCCTCCGGATCCTCAAGATGGGCGGCGAGCCGCGCCTCGAGGTGGGGCGTGACCCGGCGGACAAGACCGGAATAGTCGGCATCGATGGCGAGCCTTAGGGCCTCGTCCTCGACGTCCCCGCGCGCCTCGGCCGGCAGCCTGCCCACCAGCTCCCCGATGTCGTCCTTGACCGCCTTCAGCAACTCCTCGTCGTCCGGGGCCCCGGCCAGCAACTCCGCCAGCTCGTCCATGACCGGATCCCGCCCGGCGGCCGCCGGGCGGGTCTCGTCGACGACGGACTCGACCCAGGCCGCCTCGTCGCCCAGTCCGAGCGCGGCGGCGCGGGCCTCGGCCAGCAACTGGTCCTCGCCCGCGGCCAGCCGGGCGTGGACGGCGGTTCTCCCTTTCAGGACGATGCGGCAGGCGAGCAGCCGCCCTTCCGCTTCGGACACGGCGCCGGCGATGGCGTCGCGCATCCGCTCGTGGACCTGGCCCAGGCTGTCCGCCCCGCCCACCGGCGTCTCGAGCAGGGCCCAGCGCACCACGTCGCAGGGCGCGGCGGCCACCTCCTCGACGCGGCCCTCGCGCACCGCGACCAGGCTGGCGCCTTTCGCGCCGGTCTCGCGGATGTGGCGCCCCTGCAGGTTGCCGGGGAACACCACATGCGGATGCTCGTGCAGCACCCGCGCCCCGTGCACGTGGCCCAACGCCCAGTAGTCGTAGCCCTTGTTCACCAGGTCGTCCAGGGAGCAGGGCGCGTAGTTGTCGTGGCCGTCGTAGCCGCCGGCCAGCGCGGTGTGCAGCACGCCGATGTTGAACGCGCCCGGGACCGACTCCGGATAGCCGGGCACCAGGTTGTCGGTCACCGCCCGCTCCCTGAAGCTCCACCCGTGCAGGGCCACGGCCGGCTTTTTCAGGGTGAAGGTCTCGGCCTCGCGCGCGCCGAACGCCCGCGTGTTCTCCGGCAGCGGCAGCCGCTTGGTGATCCGGCTCTCCGCGTCGTGGTTGCCGTACAGGACGAAGGCCGGGATGCCCGCCTCGTTCAGCCGCCCCATCTGCCCCACGAAGAACAGTCCGGTGCCGAAGTCGCGCCAGTCGCCGTCGTACAGGTCGCCGGCGATCACCACGAAATCGACCCGCTTCTCGATCGCCACCCCCACCAGCCGCTCGAGGGCCCGGCGGGTGGCCGAGCGCACCCGCTCCGCCGCCGCGCCCTCCTCTCCGGCCAGCCCCTTGAGCGGGCTGTCCAGGTGGATGTCGGCGGCGTGCAGGAAGGTGAAGGAGTCCATCTCCGCATCTCCGACGCCGCGCGCCGCTTTCCGCCGTTCGAGGCGCGCCATTGTACATCGCCGGGAGGACCGCGACCGGCGAAAACCGGCGTCACGGATCCGCGGGCCGGACGCCGGCCTTCCGCGGCCTTATGGATCAACCGCCGCGCCGGTATACTACGGGGAATCCGGCAAGGGCAGGCGGCGCGCGGTGGCGAAACCCGGTCAGAGAGGCATTCCCGGCATCGGGGCGCTGGCCGCGCTCGCCTGCCTGTGGTCCGCCGCCGCCATCGCGCAGGAGGAGGACGGCGGCCTGGCCGCCCAAGTCGAGCTGGGCGCCATCTCCACCACCGGCAACACCGAGGATCGGAACGTCAGGTTCCGGGGGAAGCTGGGCTGGAGCCGAAACGCTTGGGACTACGCCCTCTCGCTGGACGGGTTCCGCTCCTCGAAGGAGGGCGAGCTGGCGGCCCGGCGCCTTTACTCCGTCGCCGACGCCCGGTACGCCGTCAACGAGGACAGCTTCGTGCAGGCGCGGCTGTCCCACGAGGACGACCGCTTCGGCGGCTACGACAGCCAGACCGACCTTTCCCTCAGCTACGGCCGCAACCTGCTGACCGGCCGCGCGGACATGACGCTGTCGCTCAGCGCCGGCGTCGGCGCCCGGCAGTCGCGCGACGAGGCGGCGATGCGCGATCTCGACGAGGCGATCGCGCGGCTCGGCGCCGACTTCGCGTGGAGCATCTCGGATGCCGCCGTCTTCAGCCAGGAACTGCTCGTGGACGCCGGCGGCGAGATCGGGGTGCTGCGCGCCGAAAGCGGCATCGAGACGCGGATCCTGGGCAACCTGTCGCTGCGCTTCTCCTTCAACCTGAAGCGCCAGTCCGAGGTGCCGGCCGGCCGCGAGAAGACCGACACGGAGACCTCCGTGACGCTCCTGATGAGATTCTGACGGTCCGGCGCCCGTGAAACACCCCCTGCCCCCCGTCGTCGTCCTGTACTGGATCGTCGCCCTGGTCCTCGCGCCGCTCGCCCTGCTCTGGCTGCACAACGCCACCGAGGGCGACTACTCGCCGTCCGCGCTGCTCGAAGCGCCCGCGCAGCTGGCGGCGGCGGCGCTGCTGCTGGGATGGGCGCTGCTGGGCGCCTGGGAGATGTTCGTCAGCACCAGCAACCTGCGGCGCCTTTATCCGGTGCTCGCCAACCTCCGCTACCTGCTGGAGTTTTTCCGCCCCGAAATCCAGCAGTACTTCATCATGAACAACCAGGAGGAGAAGCCCTTCAGCCGCGAGCGCCGCAACCTGGTGTACCGCCGCGCCAAGGGCGCCGACGACACCCTGCCCTTCGGCACCGAAATGGACATGACGGCGGAGGGCTTCCACAGCCTGGCCCACACCATCCGCACCACCGAAATCGACCGCCGGCACGCCCGGGTGGACGTCGGCGGGCCGGACTGCGAGCGCCCCTACAGCGCCTCGAGGCTGAACATCTCCGCCATGAGCTTCGGCTCGCTGAGCGGCAGCGCCATCCGGGCCCTGAACCGAGGAGCGGCGCTGGGCGGCTTCGCCCACAACACCGGCGAGGGAGGCCTGAGCCCCCACCACCTGAAGCACGGCGGCGACCTCGTCTGGCAGATCGGCACCGGCTACTTCGGCTGCCGCGACAGGGCGGGCCGCTTCGACGACGGCGCGTTCGCCGAGCGGGCCCTCCTCGACAACGTGAAGATGGTGGAGCTCAAGATCTCCCAAGGCGCCAAGCCAGCCCACGGCGGCGTGCTGCCCGGCGCCAAGGTGACCCGGGAAATCGCCGACATCCGCCTGGTGGAGGCGGGACGGACCGTCGTCTCGCCGCCGTCCCATCCCGAGTTCGACACGCCGGTCGGGCTGCTCGAGTTCGTGCAGCGCCTGCGCCTGCTGTGCCGGGGCAAGCCGGTCGGCTTCAAGCTGTGCCTGGGGCGCAAGACGGAGTTCCTGGCCATCGTCAAGGCCATGCTGGAGACCCGCATCCTGCCGGACTTCATCACCATCGACGGCTCCGAGGGCGGCACCGGCGCGGCGCCGGTCGAGTTCACCAACCGCTTCGGCATGCCCTGCCTGGAGGCCACCTACTACGCCGACCAGGTGCTGACCGGTGCCGGGCTCCGGGGGCGGATGCGGATCATGAGCGCCGGCATCACCGCCACCGGGTTCGACATGCTGGAGAAGATCGCGGTGGGCGCCGACACCGTCAACGCCGCGCGGGCGATGATGCTGGCCCTGGGCTGCATCCAGTCGCGGCACTGCAACACCAACATGTGCCCCACCGGCATCGCCACCCAGAACCCGCGGCGGGCGCGGGCCGTCGACGTCGGCGACAGGTCGCAGCGGGTGCGCCGGTTCCACCACGCCACCGTGGAGGCGTTTTTGGAACTGTGCGGCGCCATGGGGCTGACCGACCCGGACGAGCTGTCGGCGTCCAGCCTGCTACGGCGCAGCAAGGAGGGCATGAAGCCCTTCGGCCGCTGGTACCAGCCGCTGGAGCCGGGGCAACTGCTCTCCGAGGCGCCGCCGGAGTCCTACCGGGAGGACTGGGAGCGGGCGGCGCCCGGCCGTTTTTAAGGGGCCGCCGGGGCCGGCCTATTCGGCGAGGCGGGTGCCGGTCACCGCGAAAGCGCCGAAATCGCTGTCGAATTCGCCGGTCAGCGAATCGCCCTCGACCGTGCCGCTGAACGACAGCGGCAGCATCTGGCCCTGGGCGTTCACCTCCACGTCGAAGGCCATGGTGTTGCCGTCGAAAGTGATCCCGGCGATCGGCGCGTTCAGGGCGTCGGACGACAGGTCGCCCGAACCGTCCCCGTTGATCGTCATTTCGGCGGACAGCACGCCCAGCGGCGTGTTGATCTCGACGTCCCAGACCCCCACCGCCGGGGGCACGTTGGCCGCGCAGCCGGCGAGAAGGACCAGGGACAGCGCCATCCATCCGTTCATGAGTTTTTTCATAACCGTTTCCACCTTTGTGTTGAAGCGCGAAGGACGCCCTGCGTCCGGCGCGAAAGGACCGCATCGATCGCTCCACCGCCGACCGTGCGGGGCCCAAGCGGCGACGGCCGCCTATTGTCCGGTTAATGGCGCGATAGTCAAGACTGACTGACTGCGGTGGCTGACTGCGGCTTCTTCCGCCCCGCCGGGCGGCTACCCGTCCGGCGCCGGGCGCCGGGCGGGACAGCAGTCGTCCCCCTGGATCCAGCGGCAGCAGGGGCTGGCCAGCAGCATGCCGGCCACGGGGGCCGTCAGGTAGATCCACAGGCTGTCGAAGCGCCAAGCGGCGACCGCCGGGCCGATGGAGCGGGCCGGGTTCATGGACGCGCCGGTGACGGGACCGGCGAACAGCGCCAGCAACGCCACCGCGCCGCCCACCGCGGCGCCGGCCATGATGCCCTTCTCCTGATGGCCGGTGGAGACGTTCAGCACCACGAACATGAGGGAGAAGGCGATCAGCACCTCCAGCAGGAAGGCCCGGGGGACATCGATGGCCGGCGCGGTGCCGCCGTAGCCCGCATGCTCCGGAAACAGAAGGCGCAGGACGCCCCCGGCGGCCACCGCGCCGATCAACTGGGCGGCGACGTAGAGCGGGATATCGCGCGGGGGCAGCCTGCCCGCGAAATAAAAGCCGATGGTGACCGCCGGGTTGATGTGGGCGCCCGACACGTTGCCGATCGAGTAGATGATGGCCATCACCACCAGTCCGAACACCGCGTTGATGCCCAGATGCCCCAGCGCGCCGCCGTACAGGTCGTCGACCACCACCGCGCCGCAGCCGACGAAGACCAGCAGGAAGGTGCCGGCGATCTCGGCGCCGAGGATGTCGGTTCGCATGGCGCGGCTCCTCGGGACGAAAGCGGTCCGGCCATCGCCCCGCGGCCGCGCCCGTTCCCCCGCATCGAAAATTCCCTTGCTTATAAGGCAAGTTCGCAAGGTCTTAGAATATCACATGGAAAGTCTGTATGCTGTCCCGCAAGCGGAGCGCCGGCGAGGCGCGTTCCCCAATCGTCCGGAGCGGTTGGAAATTCTCGAACAACCGATGCGCCGCACTCATCGACCGCGCCGGGAACATGCCGCGATGCGGGGACGGCGAAGCATGGGCATGAAGGGCGTCCCGGCGCACGGCTCCCATCGCGATCAAGCGGTTTCGCCGCCTTTGAGATGCGCGCGAACCGAAGAGCGACGGGCCGGCCTGTCGCCAAGAACGATATTCGTCGATCATCCCCGAATGCGGCGAAATCGGCGGGCGCGGGAATAGTCCATGGGGAATGACGATGAAGCTTGATCACATCTACCGGGGAAACTGCCTTTCCGTACTCGAAAAAGAGGTTCCCGACGCATCCGTGGGCCTGATATACGCCGATCCGCCGTACAACGCATCGGGGAAAAACCTGTCGCTGGTGAACAACAGCGCCGGCGGCCCCTACCACAAGATCAACGAGCGCTGGGACCGCTTTTCCCTCGATGAGTACTGGGACATGACCGCCCGCTGGATCGGCGAGGCGAACAGGACGCTGAAGCCCGGCGGGAGCCTGTACATCTCGTGCAGCATGCACAACCTGGGCGAGGTCGTCATGGCCGGCAAACTGTCCGGGCTGAAGCTCAACAACCTGCTCGTGTGGAGAAAAACCAACGCGATGCCCAGCATCACCAGGCGGACGTTCACGCACACGGCGGAGTACGTCTGCTGGTTCGTCAAGGGAAAGGGCTGGACCTACAATTACCAGGAATTGAAAAAGCTCAATCCCGAGCTGACCCGGGACGGAAAGCCGAAACAAATGCCGGACTGCGTGCAGCTGCCGCTGGTGCAGGGCGCCGAGCGCATCCGGGCATCGAACGGAAGGGCGCTGCATCCGACCCAGAAACCGGAGCGGCTGCTTGAAATCATCATCACCGCATCGTCGAACCCGGGCGACGTGGTGCTGGATCCCTTCGCCGGCAGCGGAACGACCGTCGTCGTCGCGGGGAAGCTGGGCAGGCGGTGGATAGGCATCGAGAAAGAGGCCAAGTACGTCAGGGCGGCCCGCGCCCGCATCCGGAGATCGCTGTCATGAAGTCCCGAACGATACTCGAGAATGGGGATTTCCTGTCCGGGATCGACCCCGCGGACGACAACGCTACCGATTGATTTTCGCCGACCCGCCCTACAACCTGTCCGGCGCGAATCACATGACCGTTCACTCGGGCAAACGCGTCAAATGCGACAAGGGGGAGTGGGACGCCGTCGCCGACATTCACGCGTTCGACGCGGCGTGGGTCGCCCGATGCCTGCGCGTCCTGGCGGACGACGGAACCATTTGGATATCCGGAACGCTCCACAACCATCCTTCCATAGGCTGCGTCCTGAAGGGTCTGGGGATGTGGATCATCAACGACGTCATCTGGTACAAGCGGAACGCGCCCCCCTTGCCGTCGGCGAACCGGTTCGCTCCATCCACCGAGCTCATCTGGGTGGCCAGCAAATCCAAGAACTACTGCTTCGACTACCAAGGCGCGAAGCGGCTCAACGGCGGCAAGCAAATGCGGAACCTGCGGGAAATCAACGCCTCCCGCCATGTCACGAGGCATCCCGCGGAAAAGCCCGAGCCGCCGCTGGACCGGGTCATCAGGGTGGGACCCCAAGCAGGGGACTGGATGCTGGACCCGTTCATGGGGCCCGGAACCACGGGCGTCGTCTCGAAGAAGCCGGGCAGAAACTTCCACGGGTTCGAACTGGACGCGGGCCACTTCGCCGAGGCCGAGAAGCGAATAGCCGGGACGAGGCCGGGCGCGCGATGCCCCGGATGCCGACGGCGCCGTCGGTCTGGCGGAGCATTCAGGCTCCGGGCGCCATAGGACGGCATAGAGTCGCCTCAAGGCGGCGAACGGGGTATGCTGGCGGCGCCCGGCCGGCGGTCCCCCGGCGGCGGGCCTTGACCGTATCCCCGACGAGGATGAGCGATGGCGACTTTTAGAGTGAACGGCGTGGAGCGCTCGCTGGACGTCGAGCCGGACATGCCCCTGCTGTGGGCCCTGCGCGACGAGCTCGGCATGACCGGCACCAAGTTCGGTTGCGGCATCGCCGCCTGCGGCGCCTGCACGGTCCATGTGGACGGCCGGGCCGCGCGCAGCTGCGCGCTCCCGGTCTCGGCGGTGGAGGGGCGGGACGTCACCACCATAGAGGGGCTGGCGGACCCGGCCGCCGGCCTTTCCCCCGTCCAGCGGGCCTGGATCGACCATCAGGTTCCCCAGTGCGGCTACTGCCAGTCCGGCATGATCATGGCCGCCGCCGCGCTGCTGGCCGCCAACCCCGACCCGAGCGACGCCGAAATCGACGCCGGCGTCACCAACATCTGCCGCTGCGGCTCCTATCCCCGGGCGCGCAAGGCGATCCGAGCGGCGGCCGCCGCGGGAGGAGCGCAGCGATGAAGCTGAAAATGAACAGGCGGCGCTTCGTGCTGGCGGGCGCCGCGGCGGGCGGCGGCCTGCTGATCGGCTACGCCGCGACCCGGCCCAGCCGCCACCGGATCGCCAACCGGGAGCTGGCCGGCGCCGGCGAGCGGTACCTCACCTCGTACCTGAAGATCGACCCGGACAGCCAGGTCACGGTCTACGTGCTCCATTCCGAGATGGGCCAGGGGATCCACACCGCCTTGGCGATGATGGCGGCCGACGAGCTGGACGCCGACTGGGAGCGGGTGCGCATCGAGCAGGCCCCGGCCACGGACCTGTACGCCGCCGACGAGATGGTGAAGGGCTTCGCGAGCGAGTTCGGCGTGCCCTCGGCGCTGTCGGGACTGGTGGACGCGAGCGCCCTAAAGATCGCCCAGATCGCCAACCTGCAGGTCACCGGCGGCAGCTCCTCGGTCCGCTTCACCGGCCAGAACGCCATGCGGGTGGCGGGCGCCGCCGCCCGGGCGATGCTGATCGAATGCGCCGCCGGCCGCTGGGGCGTTCCCGCCGCCGAGTGCGACGCCGCCTTGAGTCGCGTCCGCCACGGCGCCAGCGGGCGCTCGCTGGCCTACGGGGAGCTGGCGACGGAGGCGGCGGCGATGGAGCCGCCGTCGGCGCCGGTCCTCAAGGACCGCTCGCGGTTCCGCATCATGGGCCGGCCCATGCCGCGCAACGACATCCCGGCCAAGGTCGACGGCAGCGCGCCCTACGGCATCGACCATCACAGCCCCGACATGCTGTACGCCGCCATCCGGCTGGCGCCGGTGTTCGGCGCCAAGCTGGCGTCGGCGGACGCCTCCGGGGCGATCGGGCGGCGCGGCGTGAAGCGCGTCGTCGAGCTCGAGGACGGGGTGGCGGTGGTGGCGGACAACTACTGGCGGGCCAAGGAGGCGCTGAAGCTGGTCAGGACCGAATTCACCCCCACCGAACACGATGCGGTCTCCAGCGCCGACATCGCGGCCCGCTTCGATGCGGAGCTGGCCTCCAGCCGGGGCGAGAAGGACCACGAGCAGGGGGATGCCGAAGCGGGCCTGCGCGGGGCGGCGGACGTCGTCGAGGCCAGCTACCGCGTGCCCTACCTGGCCCACGCCGCCATGGAGCCGATGAACTGCACGGTCCATTTCCGGCCCGACGGCAAGGTGGATCTCTGGACCGGCACCCAGGATCCGCTGTCGATGCGGGGCCGGGTGGCCTCCGTGGCCGGCGTGCCGGAACGGGACGTCACGCACCACTTCAGCTACGTCGGCGGCGGCTTCGGCCGGCGGCTGCCCTTCAACTGGAACGTGATCGACCACGCCACCCTGATCGCGAAGGAATTCGACGTGCCGGTGAAGACCGTGTTCAGCCGGGAGGACGACCTCAAGCAGGACTACTACCGGCCGGCCGTGTTCAGCGACTTCAAGGGGGGCTTCGACGCGGACGGCCGGGTCGCGGTCTGGCGCAACCGCTTCACCGGCCCGATCCAGGTGCCGGGCGCGGCCCACATCCCCTACGACATCGAGCACCAGTCGATCCGGGTCGTCGACGGCGACACCCACGTGCCCGTCGCCTCTTGGCGCAGCGTGGACCATTCGCAGCAGACCTTCTTCATCGAGTCCTTCGTGGACGAGCTGGCCCACCGCGCCGGCGTCAACCCCTACCGGTTCCGCATGGACCTGCTGCGCGGGCGCCCCCGGCACCGGAAGGCGCTGGAGGTGGCGGCCGAGGCGGCCGGCTACGGCCGCGGGCTGCCCGAGGGCCGGGCCCTCGGCCTGGCGGTGCAGGAAAGCTTCGGCAGCGTCTGCGCCCAGGTGGCCGAGGTCTCGGTGGGCGCGGACGGCCGGGTCGCGGTGCACCGGATCACCGCCGCCATCGACTGCGGCTGGGCGGTCAACCCGGACACGGTCGAGGCGCAGGTGGAAAGCGGCGTCATCTTCGGCCTCAGCGCGGCCCTGTACGGCGAGATCACCATCGAGAACGGGCGCGTCGCGCAGGACAACTTCCCCGATTACGAGATGGTGCGCATGGCCACGACCCCGGCCATCGACGTGCGCATCGTCGAGTCCGGCGAGGCGCTGGGGGGACTCGGCGAGCCGGCCACCCCGCCGGTGGCGGCGGCGGTCGCCAACGCCATCCACGTCCTGACCGGCCGGCGCATCCGGGAGCTGCCCCTCGGCCGGGTCGACCTGCGGCGGCCGGACGCGGCCGTCTGAGCGCGGGACCGGCCGGGACGGATCAGTCGAGGCGCTTGCTGAAGCGGGCGACGGCCAGCGTCATGAAGGCCAGCAGGAAGGCGCACAGGACGAGCGCCTCGGTCCACAGCGCGCCGGCGTCGACGCCCCGCAGCATGACGCCGCGGATCAGCCGGTTGAAATGGGTCAGGGGCAGCAGCTCGGCGATGTGCCGCGCCGCGGGCGGCATGCCGTCGAAGGGGAACATGAAGCCGGACAGCAGGATGGACGGCAACAGAATGAAAAACGTCATCTGCATCGCCTGAAACTGGGTGCGCGCGAACGTGGACAGCACCAGGCCCAGCGCCAGGTTGGCCGCGATGAACAGCAACGACACCGCCAGCACGTCGAGGAGCGCGCCCCGCACCGGCACCTGGAAGAGATGGCGCCCCAGCGCCAGGATGATGGCCAGCTGGACCAGGCCGATGAGGATGTAGGGGCAGATCTTGCCCAGCATCAGCTCCGCGGCGCGCACCGGGGTGTTGATCAGCAGCTCCAGATTGCCCCGCTCGCGCTCGCGCACGATCGCCACCGCCGTGAACAGCACCATCGTCATGGTCAGGATCACGCCGATCAGGCCCGGCACGATGTTCACCGCCGAGCGCCGCTCCGGATTGTAGCGGCTGAGCACCTCGAGCGGCCGGGCCCGCGCGGCCGGCGGCGGCTCCGAGTCGAAGCCCGGGGACAGGGCGGCGAGCTTCTCCGCCACCCCCAGGATGATGGGGTCCGTGCCGTCCACCAGCAGCTGGCCGGCCGGGCGCTCCCGGCCGACGACCCGGCGGTCGAAGTCGTGCGGGAGGTGGACGCCGATCGAGACGGCGCCGGCGTCCAGCAGCCGCTCCAGCTCCCGGGCGCCGGCGACCCGGCGCTCGAGGTCCACCACCTGGGTGGCGGCGAGGTCCGCGATGAACCGGCGCGACATGTGCGTGTCCGCCTCGTCGGCCCAGGCGGCGCCCAGGCCGCGCACGTCCGTGTTGATGGCGTAGCCGAACATCAGCAGCTGCAGCAGCGGCACGCCGACGATCATGCCGAAGGTCAGCCGGTCCCGCCGCAGCTGCAGGAACTCCTTGCGCATGACCGCGAGGACGCGCAGCGCCGCCGTCACGCCGCGGCCTCCCCGTCACGCCCCGCGCGCCGGGCGGTCACCGACACGAACACGTCCTCGAGATCCGGCGCCGCCGGCTCCGCCCCGGCCTCGACGTCCGCCCGCGCCAAGGCGGCCGCGACCCGCGCCGCCGCATCCGGCAGGTCCTTGGGCAGCAGCACCCGCAGCCGCATGCCCAGCTGGGTGACGCTGGCGACGCCCGGCATCCGGGCCAGGACCGGACGGGCCTGGTCGGGATCGTCCGCCGTCACCTCGACCACCTGGGAGGGGATCCCCCGGGCCAGTTCCGCCGGGGAGCCGTCCGCCACCTTGGCGCCGCGGTCGAGAATGGCCAGCCGATGGCAACGGGCGGCCTCGTCCATGTAGTGGGTCGACACCATGATGGTGGCGCCCCGCTCGGCCAGCTCGAACAGCCGCTCCCAGAAGTCGCGCCGGTTCTGGGGATCCACCGCGCTGGTCGGCTCGTCCAGGAACAGAATGTCGGGGCGGTGCAGGGTGGCGGCGGCCAGCGCCAGGCGCTGCTTCTGGCCGCCGCTCAAGGTGCCGGCGGCCTGGCCGGCCAGGGGTCCGAGGCCGTAGCGCTCCGTCTGCTCGGCCACCCGGGTCCGGCGCAGCGCGCGGCCGAGGCCGTAGATCTCGCTGATGAAGCGCAGGTTCTCCCCGACGGTCAGATCCTCGAACAGCGAGAACTTCTGGGTCATGTACCCGATCCGCCGTTTCAGGCCCTCCGACTCCCGGGCGGCGTCCAGCCCCAGCACCGTCGCCCGGCCCGCGCTCGGGGTGAGCAGGCCGCACAGCATCCTGATGGTGGTCGACTTGCCCGAGCCGTTGGGGCCCAAAAAGCCGTAGATGCGTCCGGCCGGAACGTCCAGATCGATCCGGTCGACCGCGGTCAGCGCGCCGAAGCGCCGGGTCAGCCCACGGGCGGTGATGGCGGGAGCGGGCATCAGGGCCGCCCGCCGAGCGCCGCCTGCACCGGCAGCCCCTCGGGCAGGCGCTCGGCCGTGTCCGGCAGGGCGATTTCCGCGACGTAGGACAGGCGGGAGCGGTCCCGCTCGGTCAGCGCGAAGTAGGGGGTGAAGTCGGGTTCCGATGCGATCCGGCGCACCGTGCCCGTCAGCGGGGCGTCCAGCCCGTCGATGCGGACCTGCAGCCGGGTTCCGACCGCCACGCCCAGCCGCAGCGGCTCGGGGATGTGGACCCGCGCGTGGGGCTGGGAGCCCGCCAGCAGCACCGCCACCACGTCGCCGGGGCGGGGCCGCTCGCCCACCTCGAACGGCAGGGAGTCGACCACGGCGTCCACCGGCGCGGCCACGTCCAGCCGGGCGCGGTCGAGGAGCAGGCCGTCCAGCCGGGCCCGGGCCTCGTCGAGCCGCGCCCGGGTCTGCCCGATCCGCTCCGGGCGCGTCCCGGCCCGCAGCTCCGTCAGCCGGGCCGCGGCCAGCGCCGTCCGGGCCGCGGCCGAGTCCAGCAACTTCCGCGCCGCGTCCACGCTTTCGGCCGAGGTCAGCTCGCGCGCGCGCAGGCCGGCCAGGCGCGCCAGCTCCCCCTCCCGGTAGTCCCGCTCGATCCGCGCCTCGGCCAGACCGGCCCGCAACACCTCGACCGCCTCCGGGCGCGGACCGTTCAACTGCTCCTCCAGCAACGCCTCGGCCCGGGCCACCGCGGCCCGCGCCTCGCGCACGCGCAGCTCCAGCCGCGCCGGATCCTGCCGCAGCAGCAGCGTCCCCCGGCCGACCCGATCCCCTTCGGCCACCTCGATGACCGCCACCGCCTCGCCGGACTCGGCCGTCACCTCCACCCGGTCCGACTCCAGCTGCCCCAGCGCCAGCTCCGGCGCCGGCGCGCAGGCCGCCGCCGGCAACAGCGCCAGGACCGCCGCCGCCCTGATCACCGCCCGTCTCCGGGGCGGGCGGCCGCCCCCTCGAGGAACAGCCGGGTGTTGTGCCCCGCCAGGGTCTCCGCCAGCGCCGCGTCGAGCCGCAGGCCGAAGACCGACTCGATGACGGGGGCGGCCAGGAACGGGAACGCCGTCATCCCCACCAGCGAGACCAGCGCCAGGCGCGGGTCGAGGTCGGCGCGGTAGCGGCCGGCGGCGATCTCCGCCTCGATGAAGCCCAGCAGGCGCGGCGCGAGCGCGCCGCCCAGGCGCCGGACCGTCAGCCGGCGGGTCTCCTCCTCGCCGAACAGCACCTCCCTGACCACGAAGTTGGGCCACCATCGGTTGCGCGCCAGCAACCGGCTGTAGCCGGCGGCGAACTCCTCCACCGTGGCCGCGCCGCCCGATTCGGCCAGGCTCCGCTCCAGCTCGTCCGCCAGATCCTCCACCATGGCCTGGTACAGCCCCCGCTTGCCGCCGAAGTAGTAGCTGATCATGGCTCCGTTCACGCCGGCGGCCTCGGCGATCCGCCGGACCGTGACGGCCCTGAACTCGTTCTGCAGAAAGAGCCGGCGCGCGGCCTCGAGCAGCTCCGCGCGGGCGGCGTCCCCGCCGCGGCCGGACCCTTTCGGCTCCGCATGCCTTCCCGTCATCGCCCCGCCCCGTCTCGCCCTGCGGCGTCCGGAGCATTGATTAAACGTTTGATTAAGCCCTGTCAAGCCCGCCCGGGGCGCCTGCCCGGGGCGCCCCCCGTGCTACACTCGCGCCCCGGCGTTCCGGGAGTGCGGCGGTGCTGTTGCTGACGGCGGGTCTGGTTCTCTTTCTGCTTCCCCATTCGTTGCGCGAGCTGGGCCTGCGCGGGCGGGCGATGGCCGCCATGCCATCCCCCCGGGCCTACCGGGGGCTGTTCGCCCTCGTCTCGCTGGCCGGCATCGCGCTCATCGCCGCGGGCAAGGCCCGGGCGCCGTTCGTGGAGGTGTGGGTGCCGCCGTTCGAATGGCGGACCGCCAGCATCTTCGTCAGCCTGCCGGCGTCCGTGCTGGTGCTGGCCGGCGTCCTGGGGGAGAACCATTTCCGCCTGTGGCTTCGCCATCCCATGCTGCTCGGCGTCCTGCTGTGGGGCCTGTCCCACCTGTGGTCGAACGGGGACGCCGCCTCCATGCTGCTGTTCGGCGGCTTCGCCGTCTGGGCCGCCATCAAGTACGCCGCGCGCTTCAGGGACGGTCCGGCGGACGTGGAGCCCAGGCCGATGCGCTCGCTCCTGGTCCTCGTCTCCGGCGGCGCGCTGTTCATGGCGCTCGTGATCTACCACGGCCGGCTGTTCGGAGTGGGTCTCGTTGTCGATGTTTAGGCCGGCCGCCGTCCTGCTGGCGCTGGCGCTCGCCGGCGCCGTCCGGGCCGACGAGGCCTGGAACGGCGAGTGGATCGCCGAGGGCACCCTGTTCCGGGTCGCCGTGTCGGTGCGGGGCGAGGTCATGACCATCACCCAGCTCGAGTCCCTGGGATTCGCGTGGCGCGGGCCCGTCGGCGCGGTGCGGGGCGGCGTCGCCGAGGTGGCGGTGGAGTACGCCGGGGTGAGCGGCGTGGTGCGGGTGGAGCTGGTCGACGCGCGCACCGCCGTCGCCACCGTCGCCGCCTGCGACCCGGACTACATGGTGGTGTGCGCCCTGGCCCGGGACCGCCAGGCGGTGTTCAGGAAGGTGGCGGAGCTCCCACCCGGACGGTAGCGCCTACCCGATCTCGTCGACGGAGCGCACCATGCGGCCCACGATGCCGTACTTCATGGCCTCCTCCACGGTCATCCAGTGGTCGCGGTCCGTGTCCTTCGCCACCCGCTTCAGGGGCTGGCCGGTCTCCGCGGCGATCAGCCGGTTGATCCGCTCCCTCATCTTCACGAACTGCTCGGCGTGAATCGCGATGTCGGTCGCGTCGCCCTGGGAGCCGCCCGAGGGCTGGTGCACCAGGAAGCGGGTGTTGGGCAGGGCGAAGCGGTTCTCCCGCTCCGCCGCCAGGTAGATGGTGCAGGCGGCGCTCGCCACCCAGCCGGAGCCGATCACCCGCACCGGCGGACGCACGAATTTGATCATGTCGTACAGCACGTCCCCGGACTCGACGTGGCCGCCGGGGGAGCTGATGTAGATCGACACCGGCTCGTCGCTCTCCGCCGCCAGGGCCAGCAGCTGCTCCGTGACCGAACAGGCCAGCCGGTGGTTGATCTCGCCGAAGAGCGCGATCGCCCGGGCCCTGAACAGCTTCTCGCCCAGGAACCCCCCCTTGCCTTTTTCCTTTTCCTTCTCCGTCATGCGCTGCTCCTCGACTCGATGCCGCATTCGTTCATGGACCGGACGCGGCGGGACCGGCAGGGCGGAAGGCGCGCGGCGGCATTCCCATCATCCCGCTTATTTTCCGAACGTCGCACTCCTTCATGACGCGAGCGGATCCGATGTCGCACGCGGCGGACCGGAAGCGCATCCTGCGACCGCACCCGATGCAAGCGGCCCCAACAACCCCAACAAGAAGGCGACCGGCGGAAAATCGGAGCATCTCCATCTCCCCGCATCTCGTCGGCCGCCGACATGCTATGCAATCCGGACCTTGAAAATCAAACAGCATCCGCCGCCCGGAGCGGCTCTCGCCGATTTTGCCGCACGGTTCCCGGCCGCTATACTTCCCGCATCGACAGGGCCGGACGGACCGCCGGACCGGCCGGCGCCGAGGTGCCCTCCCTCGGATCCGGCGACGCCGAGGCGGGACGCGCCAGATGAACGCAGACGACCCGGATTTCGAGATGCGGCCGGCCCGGGTCATCGACGGCAGAACCAGGCCCGCCGGCGCCGTCAGGCGGACCGGAAGCCGGGCCGCCCTCGTCCACAGCGCGGCGGGCGAGCGAGACCGAGGTCTTCCGGGGGCCGGCCGCATGGACCTGAGGCGCGCGTGGCCGGCGGTTCCGCTCCTGGGCGCCCTGCTCGGCGCCTGCGCCGAGCGGGACGCGCCGCGCACGGCGGATGCGGGCCGCCCGATGCGGATCGTCAGCCTCGACTACTGCGCCGACCAATACGTCCTGAAGCTGGCGGACCGCGAGCAGATCCTCGCCGTCTCGCCCGACGCGCCGAAGGACTTCTCCTACATGCGCGAGGCCGCGCGCGGCCTGCGGACCGCGCGGCCGGTCGCGGAGGACGTGCTGCTCCTCCAGCCGGACCTGGTCGCGCGCCTCTACGGCGGCGGCCCGAACGCGACCGCCTTCTTCCGGCGCGCCGGCGTCCCCGTCCTGCAGCTCGGCCGGCCGCCGGACGCCAGCGGCGGGGAACTGGACGCGATCCCGGACATCATCCGGCGCGCGGCGGACGCCCTCGGCCGGCCGGAGCGCGGCGCGGCCCTGGCGGCGGAGTTCCGCGCGCGCCTCGACGCCCTAAGTCCCCGGGCGGCCGGCAAGACCGCGCTCTACGCGACCCCCGCGGGAGCCACCACCGGACCGGGATCGCTGGTGCATGAAATGCTGCTCGCGGCGGGCCTCGAGAACTTCCAGCGGCGGCCGGGTTGGCGGCCGCTCCCGCTCGAGCGGCTGGCCTACGAGCGGCCCGACCTGGTCGCCGCGGCCTTCTTCGACTCGGCGGCCGGCCCCGTCAACCACTGGAGCGCCGCCAGGCACCCGGTCGCCCGGCGGCGGCTGGCGGAGGCGGATGCCGTGCCGCTGCGGGGCGCGTGGACCGCCTGCGGCGGCTGGTTCGTCCTCGACGCGGTCGAGGCGCTGGCCGCCGGAGCCGCGCGGTGAGCGGACGCGCCTGGCTGACCCCGGGGCTCGCGGCCGCGGGCCTCGCCGCCGTCCTCGCCGCCTGCCTGCTCGGCTCCACGCCGCTGCCGGCCGACCGGGTCGCCGCGGCCCTTCTGGGCGGCGCGGATGCCGGCGACCGCCTGGTGGTCTGGTCCATACGCCTGCCCCGGGCGCTGGCGGCCTTCCTGACGGGCGCGGCCCTGGGCATGAGCGGCGCGGCGCTGCAGGGCCTGCTGCGCAATCCGCTCGCCGAGCCGGGGGTGCTCGGCGTCTCGGCGGCGGCCGCGCTCGCCGCGACCTTCTCGCTCTACTACGGACTGGCGGCGCTCAGCCCCTGGATCCTTCCGGCCGCCGCGATCCTCGGGGCGCTCGCCGCGACCGCGGTCCTCGCCTTCGCGGCCACGCGCGCGCGCTCGGTCGTCACCCTCATCCTGGTCGGGGTCGGCCTGTCGAGCTTCTTCGGGGCGGCGATGAGTCTGCTGGTGAACCTCGCGCCGAATCCCTTCTCCCTGTCCGACATGATCAATTGGACGCTGGGCTCCGTCGCCAACCGCAGCTTCGACGACATCGCGCTGGCCCTCCCCTTCCTCGCCGCCGGCGGCGCGATCCTGCTCGCCGCGGGCCGGGGGCTCTCGGCGCTGACCCTGGGCGAGGAGGCCGCGGGCGGGGTCGGCCTGGACCTGCGCCGGCAGCGCGTCCTCACGGTCCTCGGCGCGGGCCTCGCGACGGGCGCCTCGGTGGCGCTCGCGGGGGCGATCGGCTTCGTCGGCATCGTCGCGCCGCACCTCGTCCGGCCCCTCGTCGACCACGACCCGGCGCGCTCGCTGGTTCCCTCCGCGTTGCTGGGCGGCCTGATGCTGGTCGTCGCGGACATCGGGATCCGCGTCGCCCCGACCGGCTTCGAGCTGAACCTCGGCGTCGTCGCCGCCCTGGCCGGGGCCCCGGTCTTCGTGTGGATCGCCATGCGCAGGCGGGCCGTCCATGACTGAGCTTCTGGCGCGGGGCCTGACCCTGAAGGCGGGGGGCGCCGTCCTGGTCGAGGATGCGGACCTGCGCCTCGCGCAAGGGGAGTTGGTGGCGTTGCTCGGCCCCAACGGCGCGGGCAAGACGAGCCTCATCCGCGCCGCCCTCGGCCTGGCGCGGCCCGACGCGGGCGCGGCGACGCTCGCCGGACGGGACACCGCGGGGTTGCGCCCCGCCCTGCGCGCGCGGAGCCTCGCCTACCTGCCGCAGCTCCGCCCCCTCGCCTGGCCGAACACGGTCCGCGACGTGGTGGCGCTGGGCCGCTTCAGCCGCGGCGCGGCGCCGGGGCGCCTGCGGGGGGCCGATGCGGAGGCCGTCGAGCAGGCGATCCGCTCGTGCGGCCTGGCCCGCCTGGCCCGGCGCCGGGCCGACACTTTGTCGGGCGGCGAGCTGGCCCGCATGCACTGCGCCCGCGCTTTCGCGGCGCAGGCGCCGCTGCTGGCCGCCGACGAGCCGACCGCCGCCCTCGACCCGCGCCATCAGTTCCTCATCCTCGACCTGATCGCCGGCTTCGTCCGGGAGGGCGGCGGCGCGCTCGTCGTGCTGCACGACCTCCGGCTCGCGGCGCGCTACGCCTCGCGGCTGGTCTGGATGAAAGGCGGGCGCATCCTCGCCGACGGCCCGCCGGCGGAGACGCTGAGCGCCGCTCGCATCGGAGAGGTCTACGGCGTGCGCGCCCGCGTCGAGGGGCTGCGGGTCGCCGTGGACGGCCCCCTGTGACGGCGCCGCGCGGTCCGGCCGCCGGCCCGAACGCCTTCACGCGCGCGATTCCGGCCCCAAGGGACGGAAGGTGATCAGCAGCTGCGGCAGCAGGGTCAGGGATCCGGTCAGCGCCACCAGCATCGCCAGCGAGGTCAGCAGGCCGAAGACGACGGTCGGGATGAAGTTGGACAGGGCCAGGATCGAGAAGCCCGCGACGATGGTCATGGAGGTGAAGTACATGGCGCGGCCGATGCTGCCGTGGCAGAAGTGCATGGTCCGCCGGTAGTTTCCGAGCCGGGCGAACTCGCGCCGGAAACGGTGCATGTAGTGGATGGTGTTGTCCACGCCGATGCCGACCGATATCGCCGCGATGGTGATGGTCATGATGTCCAGCGGAATGTCCAGCCAGCCCATCACGCCCAGCACGAAGGCCGCCGCGACGAGGTTGGGGACGATGCACAGCGCCGCGAGCGCCGGCGAGCGGAACAGGACCAGGAACATCAGCGTGATGGCGAGCATCACCACGCCCAAGGTGAGGATCTGGGACCGGAACAGGCTCTGCAGCACGTTGTTGTACATGACCAGCACGCCGGATAGGCGCACGTCCTCGTCGGCCAGGCCGAAGGTCTCCTCGAGGCCGGCCTCGACGTCCCGCAGCAGCTCGTCGCGGCTGAGGTCCGGGGCGGACTCGATCACCCGCACGTTGAACCGGGCCTGGCTGTCCGCGATCGACAGGAACGGCGTCACCACCGTGTCCCGCAGCGCGGCCGGGATCCGGCTGTACAGGATGGGCCAGAGCAGGCCGTCGACCGGCTCGCCGCCGTTCAGCCGCTCCGCCAGCTGCACGATGGCGCCGAAGGACAGCACCTTGCCGGTGCGCGGGTCGACGTCGAGGTACTCGTGCATCGCCTTGATCCGCTCCATCCTGGGCGCGGTGAACCAGTAGGCGTCCTCGTCGGCGCCGCCGCCGAAGCCGTCGTCGAAGCCGCCGAAATCGTCCGCGAAGCCGGCATCCGCCCGCGGCAGGTTCACGACGGCGTCGAAGGACAGGGTGCCGCCGAGGCGGTCGTCGAACAGGCTCATGCCCTGCCAGATCTCGGTGTCCTGGCGAAAGTAGTCGATGAAGCTGTTCTCCACCCGCAGCATGGAAAGGCCGGCCGCGCCGAAGGCCAGCGCCGCCCCGTAGACCAGCAGCACCCGCGCGCCCAGCCGGTCGGTGAGCCGGGCCAGCGCGGCGGTGAGGCCGCTCGGGGACTCGGCCGGGGCCGGCGCCCGGTCCCGGCCCAGCAGGGTCATGACCGCCGGAAACAGGGTGAAGGCCGTCAGCAGCGCGACGGCCACCCCCATCATCATCATCCAGCCGAAGGTGATGATGGGCAGGATGCCGCTGACGATCAGGGAGCCGAAGGCGACGATCGTGGTCAGGGCCGTGTACAGGCAGGGGCGGTACATGCTGAGCACCGCGTGGCGCAGTAGCCTGGCCTGGCCGGTCCGGCGCCGGGTCGCCCTGAGCTGCCGGTAGCGCACCGTCAGGTGCACCGTCAGCGAGATCGTGACGATCAGCAGCAGCGAGACGAAGTTGGACGAGACCACGGTGACCCGCCAGTCCATCATGCCCAGCACGCCCACCACGACGACGCCCGCCGCCGCGCAGCACAGCAGCGGCAGGACCACCCAGCGGACCCGGCGGAAAATGGCGCCCAGCGCCAGCACGATCAGCGCCGCCACGGCGATGCTGAAATTGGCCAGGTCGGCCTCCACGAAGGTGACCAGGTCGTCCGCGATCATCGGCGCCCCGCCGAGATGGATCACGGCCCCGTCGCGGTAGCGGTCCAGGATCGCGCGGATGGCGGCGATGGTCCCGCGCCGGCGCTCGGCCGCCGCCGCGCTGTGCTCGGCGTACCGCGCCTCCACCTCCCGGAGCTCCGCCGCCTGCGCCGGCGTGATGGAGCCCTCGCGCCGGAGGTTGCGCAGCGCGGTGCGGCGCGAGACCAGCTCGCGGGCGGCGCGGTCGATGGCGAAGGCGACCTGGATGCCGGCGGTGCCGCCGTCCGGACTCAGCAGCGCGTTGCGGAACACCGGGTTGTCCCGGATCTCCCGGCGCGCCCGCTCCAGGTCCGCCTCCTCGTCCATGAGGGTCAGGTAGTCGTCGGACAGGCCGGTCAGCGGCGTGTCGCCGAACAGCGGCACGTTCAGGATGCTGTCCACGGCCTCCACCCGGTCGACGGCCAGCAGCTCCCCGCGCAGGCGGGCGAGCCGGTCCAGCTCCGAGCGGCTGAACAGGTCCGCCTCGGGGGCGTAGGCGACGACGACCGACTCGCGGATGCCGTAGCGGATGTCGACCTGCCGGGAGAACTCGAGGTCCGGATCGTCCTCCAGCAGCAACGAGTCGGCCGAGGCGTCCAGACGGAAGTCCCGGGCGTGCCAGCCGAAGAAGACGACGGCGGCCAGCGCGCCGGCGATGACGACGGCCGGGCGGCCGAACACCAGGGAGCTGTAGAGCCTGGCCGCGGGGGATGAGGTCTGAATGGCGGGCCGCCTTGGGATGACTGGAACCGGTGGAGCGGACTATACGGCTTTCGGCGGCGGTTTTCACATTTGTCTCCACTCAGGTTATCATGGCCGCATGGATGTCGACCCCAACCCGATCACCGCGATGCCGCCGCCGCAAACATCCAAGTCTGACGCGATGCAATATCCTGAAAACACGTTTTTTGTCGTCATCAGCCACAACAAGTCGAGCACTTCTGGCGTAGTCCCTGATAGGAGGCATCCATCCACCCCGTGGCGAGAATCGACCAACAGCGGTTGGTCGTCCATCGAAGAACGTATGACTCAGGGCGATAAAATCTGTGAAATTCGCCGGATTGGCGGCCTTGATTGGGATCAGATCGCAGAGATATTCACGGTCTCGCGCCGCGACATCCATTCATGGGTCAGCGGACGACCCATGAGCGATGCTGATAAGAATCATCTCGACAGGCTTTACGATATGATCCGACACGTTTATCGGGGATCTCCCGGTAAAACGAGACTTGCCCTGACCACGCGTTTGGCGGACGGAAACACTCCCTGCGACCTCCTGAGGAAAGGTTTTTTTGAAGATGTCGAGTTTCTGCTGGGGCCGGGAAGCATATGCCCAATACCGAGATTGATCTCATTCGATCCTGCAGAAAGGCTGGGCGATGCATCGATTTTACCTAATGAAATCATTGGCGTGGTTAATGACGAAATTCTAATCGATGCCGAGATGCCGGATGCCGACCAGCCAACAAAATCGAAAACCGGCCGTGAAAGAGAAGGACAATGAAGACAAACGCCTCGTCATTGACGCCAAGCTGAAAGCTTGGCGCCAAGAAGATTACCATGTTGCCGATGGTCAGCGGTTTGTTTTCTTTATGCGCCGGAAGCGCCATCAACCCCTAGGCGGCCGTTGCTGCGGCCGAAAAAACGAACCGGCGAAGGCCGAGGGGCCTGGTTTCGTTGTTTTGTCCCAAACCTGCGGCATCGTGCGGAAACGCGCCGCCAGGCATCTTGCCGGACCGTACGCCGCGGACGCAGGCGGAGACCGGAAAGGGCCGGCAAGGACCAGTTCGCGGCCGAGCTCGCTCGCGGCCAGCCCGATGCATACTGGCTGAATATTCAATTGGCGCAGGCAAGAAGCCTGTTTATAATCCGCCCGCGCCGTCAGCACCGAGCAGGAGCCGTCGCCATGAGACGCTTGTCCGTTCCGCTGTTTTCCTTCGCCGCCCTGTGGCTGGCGGCGGCCGCGGCGCCGGCCGACGAGTGGCTGCGCGCGGTTCCCGACTTCGAGCTGACCGACCACCTGGGGGCCGTCCACACGCTGGACACCTACCGGCAATACGACTACGCGGTCTTCTACGTGCAGGGCGTGGGCTGCCCGATCGCCCGCATCGCGCTGCCCAACTACCGGGAGGTCAGGGACGAGTTCGCGGACCGCAACATCGGCTTCACCATGTTCAACGCCAACATCCAGGACGACCTGCCGCGCATCGCGAAAGAGGCGAAGGAGTTCGGCATCGACTTCCCCGTCATGAAGGATGCGGACCAGGCGCTGGCCAAGGCGCTGGGCGTCGAGCGCACCGCCGAGGTGTTCGTGATCGACCCCCGCACCCGCGAGGTGCTGTTCCGGGGGCCGATCAACGACCAGCTGGGTTATGAGACCCAGCGCAACCAGGCCCGCGAGCACTACCTGAAGGACGCGCTGAACACGGTGCTGGCCGGCGGAACGGTGGACATGGACGACGTGCCCGAATCCAAGGGTTGCCTGGTCGCGATCTTCTGAAGCGGCCCCGGCCCGCCGGCCGGCGGCGCGACCCGACGCCGGCGCGGAGCGCCCCCGTGAACAGGCCCTCCTGGTCCGAGCGCGTCGCCGCCGTCTGCGTCGAGCGCCGCTGGGCGCTGTTCGCGGCGAGCGCGGCGCTGACCGCCCTGCTCGCGGGCGGCGCCCTCAAGACCGGATTCAACGCCTCGCTGGACAGCCTGCTGGCCCGGAACGACCCGTACCTGGCCGAACGGGACTGGATGCGGCGCGAGTTCCCGTCGCCGGTGGAGGTGACCTTCCTGTTCGCGGCCGGCGAGGGCGGCACGGTCTTCGACCGGGACGTGCTGTCCGCCCTGTCCGCGCTGCGCGAGCGCAGCGCCGAGATCCCGGGCGCCGGACGCCTGTCCACCATCATCGACTACGTCTCGCCCGAGACCGGCGAACGGCTGTTCGAGCGGGCGCCGTCCGACTACCCGCCGCGGGAGCTGGCCGCGCTGGCCGGGCGCGCGCTGGCCGACCGGTTGCTGACCGGCACCCTGCTGTCCCCCGACGCCGCGCTCACCTTCGCGGCGCTGACCCTGGACCCGCCGCCGGCCGCCGGCGAAGAGCGGGCGGCGACGGCCGATGCGGTGCTGGCGTTGCGGGACGCGCTGCGGGACGGGCGCCCCGGGGTCGAGATCCACGCCGCCGCCGGACTGTTGCTGGAGGAGACCGGCGAGCGGGCCATGGTGGAGGATCTCACCGGGCTGCTGCCGGTGGTGATCCTCGGCTGCGTACTGGTGATCTGCGGTTGCTTCCGGTCGCTGGCCCTGGGCGCGTGCCTGCTCGTCCACCTGGCGGCGACCGCCGCGTGCACCATCGGCGCCGCCGGGCATCTGGGCTTCTCCTTCAACACGATCTCCGTGATCGCGCCGCTGGTGGCCGTCATCATCGCCGTGGCCAACAGCGTGCACATCATCTCGACCCACCGGCGGGCCCTCGGCGAGGGCATGGAGGGACCGGCGGCGGTACGCCGCAGCATCGCCCGCAATTTCCGCCCGGTCGCGCTGGCGTCCCTCACCACGGCCATCGGCTTCCTGTCCCTGAACATGTCCTCGGCGCCGGCGATTCAGGATTTCGGGCGCATCGTCGCCGTCGGCATCCTGTTCGCCGGAGCGCTGACCCTGGGCCTGCTGCCGGCCCTGCTGGCCTTCGCCTCCCGCCGCCCGGCGCCCGGCGCGGCGGACTCCCGCCTGCTGGAGAAGGGCCTGGAGCGCCTGGTCGCGTTCGCGCGGCGCCGGGACCGGGCCGTTTTCCGGCTCTGCACGGCGCTGGCGGTGGCCACCGCCGCGTTGCTGCCGCTGAACGAGACCGACTTCGACCGGCTCGACTTCATCAGCCCGAACGACGACGTCCGGGCATACTACGACGTCCTCGCCGAGCGCATGAACCGCGGCCCCGCCCTCGCCTACGGCATCCGCTCGCCGGAGGCGGGCGGCGCGGCCGAGCCCGCCTTCCTGCGGCGGGTGGAGGCCTTCTCCGGCTGGCTCGAGCGGCAACCCGAGGTGGAGTCGGCGGCCAGCCTGGTGGACGTGCTGAAAAGCATCAACCGCTTCGTCCGCGACCGCGACCCGGAGCAGTACGTCCTGCCGGAGCGGCGCGGCGCCGTCGAAGGCTACCTGTCCGCCTACGCGCTGGTGGAGAACCGCGACTTTCCGCTGTCCCGGTTCATCAACGAGGACGCGTCCGCCATCACCCTGTTCGTCAACGCCGCGCCCATGTCCAACCAGGCGCTGATCGATCTGGACGAGCGCATCACGGCGCGGGCCGGGGAGCTCCTCCCGCAGGCGGAGCTGATGCACGGCAGCGGGCTGTTGCTGTTCGCGCGGATGGACGAGCGGGTCACCGTCGAGCTGCTCAGGGGCTACTCGCTGAGCCTCGCGCTCGTCACCCTGACGCTGGCGGCCGGCTTCGCCAGCATCCGCTTCGGGCTGTTCAGCCTGTTGCCCAACATGCTGCCGGCCACCATGGTGTTCGGGTTCTGGGCCCTGCTCGTGGGGCGGCTGGACCCCTTCGTCATGATGTTGTTCAGCATCAGCATCGGGCTGGTGGTGGACGACACCGTGCACATCCTGAGCCACTACCTGACGCGCCGCCGCGAAGGCGCGGGCCACGACGAGGCGATCGCCCACGCCGTCGGCGCCGCGGGGCCGGCCCTGACCGTCACCACGCTGGTGCTCGCCCTGGGCGCCGCCACTCTGACGTTCGCCAGCACCCTGTACTTCCAGCAGGCGGCCCGGTTGCTGGTGCCGATCGTGACGCTCGCGCTGGCGCTGGACCTGGTGTACCTGCCGACCGTCCTGCGCCGGGTCGGCGGCCGCCCCGGCCCGGCCCCTCAGTCGCTTTCGCCCTGACCGGTGAACTTGTAGCTCACGGCGCCGAAGAACATCTCGTCCCAGCTCTCGTTGCCCCAGTCGACCGCCCGGTCCGGATTCGGGTTGGCCGGGTTCTGGGCCGAGTTGTCGTGGGCCCCGACGGCGGTGATGCGGGTGCCGGCCGGCACGAACTTCGGCTCCTCGTAGGTGTAGCTGAGTTGCCAGTTGTAGTTGTACCTGGCGATGTTGATCAGCTCCTCCCGGGCGCCGTCCGGATAGTCGGCGTAGAAGCGCATGTACTTGCCGCGGAAATGCATGTGCGGCAGATACGAGTGGATGTGCGCGTCCCGCGGCACGGTGATCGACGCCGTCTGCTCGAACGCCGGGTGATGGGGCGGGATCGTGGTCCAGCCCCTGGGGAAGATGCAGGCGCACTCGCCCGACATCCGCTCCCGCGGCGCCTGGTTCTTCGGATAGAACCACAGGCCCAGCTGGCTGCGGTCGACGCTCTCCCGCCCGTTGGGGGTGTAGTGCATGTTCAGGTGCAGCACCGAGCCGGCCTTGACCAGCCCGCCGGTGTCGGGGGGGTTGAGGTCCGGCGTGTCGCCCGGAATGTAGGCGGTGATGCTGGCCTTGTCGGGGTTGGCGGCCTGGCCCAGGAAGCCGCGCCCGCGCTCGCCGGGGAAGTCCAGCCGGTTCACCGTGTGGTGCAGCACGGTGCGGTCGCCCGCGATGATCTGGCTGCCCTTCAGCCAGCGGTCATCGGGCATGTCGATGGGCACCTCCACGTTGACGAACACCCCGTTGCCCGTGGCCGGCACGGTGGTGGGCGGAATGTCCAGCACCAGGTCCGGCTCGCCGAAGGCCCACTTGGACTCGGGCCACTCCAGCGACGCCAGCGGGTCGGCGTCGCCGTCCTTCGGCGCGCCCGCCTCCACCCAGTCGATGATGTTGCGGACGTCCTCGATGTCCAGCAGCCGGTCGTTGACGAACTCGCCGATGTGGCGGTCGATCTGGCCCGGCGGCATGCGCCGGGTCATCAGCACCTCGCGGATCATGGGCGACCAGCCCTTCACCATGTTGTGGCTGTCCATGGCGAACGGCGCGACGCCGCCCTCGCGGTGGCACACGGCGCACTGCTCGGCCAGCACCGGCGCGATGTCCCTCGTGTAGGACGGCGCGGCCGCGGCGGGAAACGCGACCGCCTCGCCGTCGGAGGCCGTCCGTGCGGCCCGCACGTCCCGGCCCGCCAGGATGTCGTCGAGGGCCGGGCCGGCGCCCGCCACGCCGCCGCGGTACTTCACGGTGAAGCGCCGCGGGTCGTAGAGCAGCACCTCGCCGGCGCGCTCGATGCCGAGGGCGCGGGAGATCATCCGGGCGTCGTCCATCAGGACCGGCATGTCCGCGCCGCGCTCGGCGGCCCAGGCCCCGACCGCCTCGCGGTTGAGCCGTCCCATGGGATTGATCATCATGAACTCGATGCCGCGCGCGTCGTACCGCGCCTTCAGGGCCTCGAACGCGGGGAGCGCCGCGGCGGCGGCCGCGCTGTCGTTGGCCTGGACCAGCAGGGCGACCGCCTCGTGGTCGTCGTACCAGCTCATGCCGTGGTGGTAGCCGTCGTGGTCCAGCAACGAGAAATCCCCGACGCGTCCGTCCGCGCCGGCGGTCCCGGGGACCAAAAGCGCCGCCGCCAGCGCCGCCCGCATCCAGCCTGCCTCGTTCTTCATCGGCTTCTCCGTTGATCGTCTGTTCCGGCGAAGGGGCCCGCCGGCTGGCCTGTCCGCAAACGCCGGTCAAGCCTACGGGGTTCCGGACGCGCGGTCAAACCCGACTGCCCGCCCCGACTGCCCGCAACACTGCCCGCCGACTGCCCGCCTGACTGCCCGCCCGCGGCCGCCCGCATCGGAGGAGCGCCGCGCCGAAAAACGAGCGCGCCCCCCGCCCCCTCGGTCAATCCATGGCGGCCGGCGCCGCCGCGGTCGGCGCCAGCAGCTCCCGCAGCTGGGGATACAGCGCCGGGCCGGCGATCAGGATGTCCCGGCCGTAAAACGCCGGATCCGTCCCCTCCGGCGCCTCGCCGAAATGTCCGCACACCGCGCCGGCCTCGCCGGCGATCAGGCGGGCCGCGGCGAAATCCCACAGGCTCAGGCTCTCGTAGAACCCGTCCAGCCGGCCGGCCGCGAGCCAGCAGATGTCGAGCGCCGCCGAGCCCAGCCGGCGGATGTCGGCGCAGCGGGCGAGGATCAGCCCGGCGCGCTCCACCGCGGCCCCGATGCCGTTCTTGTCGTACGGGAAGCCGGTGGCGATCAGCGCGCGCTCCAGTTCGGTCTCGCCGGAGATGCGGATCGGCGCGCCGTTCAGGAACGCGCCGGCGCCGGCGGCCGCCGTGAAGGTCTCGTCCGTGAACGGGTTGTGGACCGCGCCCGCCCGCACCCCGCCCCCGCGGGCGAAGGCGATCGAGACCGCCGACTGGCTGTGGCCGTGGGCGTAGTTGACGGTGCCGTCTATGGGGTCGACGATCCAGGTCGGCTCCGGCGCCGCCCGCGCGGCGGCGGCCTCGGGCGTGGATTCCTCCGAGATGACGCGGTGGTCCGGCCAGTGTGCGGCGATGCGCTCGCGGATCAGCCGGTCGGCCTTGAGGTCGGCGGCGGTGACCAGCTCCCGGTGCCGCTTGTAGCGGCGCTCGGGGGGGCCCTCATCGCGCTCCCGCCGGATCATCGCGCCCGCCTCCCTGGCCAGGTCGGCGGCGAAACGCAACTCCTCCATCGGCATCGGTCCGGGCGGCGGGAGCGCCCGACAAGGGGCGGCAGGGACGCGCATTGTACCCGGCCGGCGGGGGCCCATGGTGTACACTGCGCGTCCGGGCCTTCCAGGAACCATCCCATGCGACTTCACGGCTGGGGCCGCTTTCCGTCCGTCGACGCGGAGCTGGCCGAACCGGTGGACGCGCGGGCGGCCCGCGCGCTGCTGGCCGGCGGCGGCGGTCCCCTGACCCCCCGCGGCGCCGGCCGCAGCTACGGCGACAGCGCCTTGGGCGAGCGGATCCTCAGCAGCCGCTTCCTGGACAACCTGCTGGACTTGGACGAGCGGGCCGCCACGCTGCGCTGCGGCGCCGGGGTCACGCTGGACGAGGTGCTAAGGGCCGCGGTGCCCCGCGGCCTGTTCCCGCCGGTGCTGCCCGGCACCCGGCACGTGACCGTGGGCGGCGCCGTCGCGGCCGACATCCACGGCAAAAACCACCACCGGGACGGCGGCTTCTGCGACCATGTCGAGAGCGTCACCCTGCTGCTGCCCGACGGCGGGACGGCGGAATTGAGCCGCCGCCGGCATGCCGGGCTGTTCCGGGCCACCTGCGGCGGCATGGGTCTGACCGGCTTCATCTTGGAGGCGACCCTCAGGCTGATCCGGATCGGCAGCGGCATGATGCGGCGCGAGACCGTCGCGGCGGCCGGCCTGGACGAGTGCCTCGACGTGCTGGCCGAGCGCGACGGCAGCCGGTACTCCGTCGCCTGGGTGGACTGCCTGGCCCGCGGCGGCCGGCTGGGCCGCTCCTTGGTGCATCTGGCGGAGCACAGCGAGGACGGCGGCGGGCTGGCCCACCGGGACGGCGGGCGCCTGTCCGTGCCCTTCGCCGCCCCCGGCTTCCTGCTGAGCGCCCCCGCCGGGCGCGCCTTCAACGCCGCCGCCCACCGGCTGGGCCGCCGCCGGCGGCGGCCGCTGGTCCATTACGCATCCTGGTTCTTCCCGCTGGACGGCGTCCGCCACTGGAACCGACTGTACGGCCGCGGCGGGATGATCCAGTACCAACTGGCGCTGCCGGAGCAGTCGGCGCGGGCGGGCCTGCGCGAGATCCTGCGCCGGGTCTCCGGCGCCGGCTGCCTGCTGGCGGTGATGAAGCGCCTCGGCGACGGCGGCGGCGGCCCGCTGTCCTTTCCGATGAAGGGGGTCACCCTGGCGATGGACTTCCGGCGACGGCGGCGGCTGTTCGCGCTGCTGGACGAGCTGGACCGCATCGTCGTCGCCCACGGCGGGCGCCTGAACCTCGCCAAGGACGCCCGCATGAGCGAGGAGGTGTTCAAGGCCGGCTATCCGCGCTGGAGGGCGTTCAAGGCGCTGAAGGACCGGATCGACCCGCGCGGGCGCTTCGCCTCGCTGCAGTCCCGGCGCGTCGGCCTGGACGGCGCGGCGCCATGAAGGTGCTGGTGGTCGGCGCCGCCTCCGCCATCGCCCGGGCCGCCGCCCGCCGCTGGGCCGCCGACGGCCACACGCTGTTCCTGATCGCGCGCGACGGGCGGCGCCTCGAGGAGACGCGGCGGGACCTGAGGATCCGGGGCGCCCCGTCGGTCGGCGGCATGACCCTGGACGCGACCGAGCACGAGCGGCACGGGGAGGCGGTGGCGGCCGCGCGGGAGTTCCTGGGATCGATCGACCTAGCGCTGCTGTGCTACGGCGAGCTGCCCGACCAAGCCGCGGCGTCGAGGGATTTCAAGGCGGCGGCCCGGGCCATCGACGTCAACGGACTGAGCGTCGTCTCGTGGCTGACCGCGCTGGCGGACGCGATGGCGCGCCAGGGCGGCGGCGTGCTGGCCGCGGTCACGTCGGTGGCGGGCGACCGGGGGCGGCCGGCGAACTTCGTCTACGGCGCCGCCAAGTCCATGGTCTCCACCTACATCGAAGGCCTGCGGGGGGCGCTCGCGCCCCGCGGCGTGCACGTCGTCGACATCCGGCCGGGCCCGGTGGACACCCCGATGACCGCCGGCTTCAGGAAAGGCCCGCTGTGGACCAGCCCCGAGCGGGTGGGCCGCGCCATCGTCCGCGCCGCCGCCCGCCGGCGGCGCACGGTGTACGTGCCGGGCTGGTGGCGCCCGCTCATGGCGGCGGTGCGCGCCGCGCCCGAGTTCCTCGTCAGGCGGCTGAGCGCGTAGCCCCCGATGAGCGACGCCCGCCCGCCGCTGTTCGTCGACCTCGACGGCACCCTGATCCGCACCGACCTGATGCTGGAGTCCGCGCTGGCGCTGGTCCGGCGCGAGCCTCTCCGCGCCCTCCTGATCCCCCTGTGGCTGCTGCGCGGCCGCGCCTTCCTCAAGCGCCGGCTGGCGCGGCATGTGCGGCTGCCGCTCGAGCGGCTGCCGCTCAACCCGGCCTTCGCGCGGTACCTTGAGGAGCAACGGCGCGCCGGCCGGGAGCTGGTCCTGATCTCGGCCGCCGACCAGGATGCGGCGCGCCGGATCGGCGAAGAGAGCGGCCTGTTCGACCGGATCCTGGGCAGCGTCCCGGGGCTGAACCTCAAGGGCGAGGCCAAGCTGGCGCGCATCCGGGAGCTGGCGCCGGAGGGCGGCTTCGCCTACGCCGGCGACGCCCGCGCCGACCTGCCGGTCTGGCGGGGCGCCGACGAGGCGATCCTGGTGAACGGCGGCGGCGCCCTGCGCGCGCGGCTCGCGGCCATCCATCCCGGACACCTCGAGTTCGACCGGCGACCAAGCCTGGGCGGGGAATTTCTCAAGGCCATGCGCCCGCACCAGTGGTTCAAGAACGGCCTGCTGGCCGTGCCGCTGATCACCGCCCACCAGGTCGACCAGTGGGCGCTCTGGCTGCAGCTGCTGCCCGCCTTCGCCTGCTTCAGCCTGTGCTCGTCCAGCGCCTACCTGCTGAACGACCTCTTCGACCTGGACGCGGACCGGCGGCATGCGCGCAAGCGGCTGCGGCCCTTCGCCTCCGGCGCCCTGCCCCTGTGGGCCGGCGTCCTCGGCGCCCCGGCCCTGCTGGCCGCGGCGCTGGCGGGCGCGACGCTCCTGCCCGCCCCGTTCCTGCCCGTGCTGGCCGCCTACTGGCTGTTGACCCTCCTGTACAGCCTGCTGCTGAAGCGCCTGTTCCTGGTCGACGTCGCCGCGCTGGCGGTGCTGTACACCATCCGGCTGGTGGCGGGCGCGGCCGCCGTCCCGGTCGCGGTCTCCTCCTGGCTGCTGGGCTTCTCCCTGCTGCTGTTCGCGGGCCTGGGGCTGGTCAAGCGGGTGACCGAAATCGTCAACGCGAAGGACCGGGGCGAGTCGGTCATCGCCGGGCGGGCCTACCATCCGGACCACCGGCGGCCGCTCGCCGTCATCGGCGGCCTGCTGGGCGTCGCCGCCGTTTCGGTGTTCGCCCTCTACATCAACGCCCCGGAGACCACCCGGCTGTACTCGACGCCGGCGCTGCTGTGGCTGATCTGCCCGCTGCTGCTGTTCCTCGTGGGCAGGATGTGGCGCCTGGCGCTGAGCGGCAGGCTGGACGAGGATCCGGTGCTGTTCGCGCTGTCCGACGCCACCAGCCTCGGCATCACCGTGTTCTTCGGCCTGCTGCTCTGGCTGGCCGCCTGAGCCGGCGAGATCGGCTTCGGAGCCTCCGCGCGCGTCCTTTCGGCATCTCGCGGGATGCCGCGCCAAGCAACGCCTGACCGCACCCGGATGCAGGCCGCCGCGCCAGCTCCACAAGGCTCCGCCCCGCGCGGAGTCGCTCCTCGCGCGGCATGCGGCCGAAACCGCCGCGCAGGGACATCCCCGCGGGCCGGCGGCATTCTCCGGATGAACCGGCGAGCGGACGGATTCGGCCCTTCATGTCCTTCGCCCTCGCGTGTTTCGCTGGCGCGGCGCGGCCTTGCCGCACACGCGCCGCACACGCGCGATGAAGGGCCGGCGCGTCAGCCGCCGCCGAAATCGGGGATGTGTCCCCCGTACGCCACGAAATGGCCGCGGTACGCGTCGGCGTCCTCGGTGCCGCCGACGATGACGAGCCGGTCGTCCTCCCCGCCGCCGTAGGTGAGCACCGTCACCTTCGTCGTGCCGCTGGCAGGATGGAGGGTGTCCGGGATGTAGGGGTGCGCGGGATCGCCGTCGACGCCGAGTTCGACCAGCGTCGCCTCGACGTGGGCCGGATCGAAGCCGTACTCCTTGATCCAGATCGTGTCGCTCTTGAGCTCGAAGTCCTCGATGACGTCCGTGTCGTCGCCGTAGCGGAAGATGAACACGTCGGCGCCGCCGCCGCCCGTCAGGACATCGGCGCCCTTGCCGGCGTCGATCCATTCGGCGCCGCCGGTCCCCGCCAGCTTGTCGACGTCGTCGGAGCCGCCGACGAATTGAAAGACGCCGCTGACGGGGCGGTCCACCTGAGTGGGCGTCGCGCCCTGTCCGGCGTAGCCGTAGGAGTCCGTGACCTCCCACGTCCCGTCGTTGTTGTTGTCGTACCCGACCGATTCCAGCCGCGAGAACTGCGTGTCGATGGCGCTTTGCTCCCTTCTGTCCCAGGTGCCGTCGTTGGCGGTCTGCAGGCCGGAATCGATGCCCAGCCCGTCGTCGAACAGGATCGTCTCCTTGAAGATCCTGCCCTGGGGGTCGCGTCCCTCCGCGGTGATCTGGTACTCGAAAACGTCGTCCTCCAGCGCGTTGTCGTTCTTCAAGAGGGTTTTCCAGTCCGTGCCGTCGCCCTCGTAGGCGTAGCGGTGCACCCGGTCCGGCGCCAGCTGCATGACGGAGGGGTCGCCGATGCCGTCCCAGGCGTCGAAGTACCGGATCTCCGTCACCCGGCCGATCTCGTCCAGCGTCCAGGCCGCGTTGCGGCTTCCGTAGATGAAGGAATCCGGGTCATGGGGAACCGTCTCAGGGGCGACGAAGCGGGCTTTGTAGTGGTTGGGGTCCGCGGAACCGCTGTTGTACACCATGACCCGGTCATGCCCCGGGTCGCCGTCGCTCGCCTCGTCGCCGTATTCCCAGGACGTGACGTCTTCGCCGAATCCTTCTTCCGGATATTGTATTTCCGTCCAACGGTTTATTTCGCTCGTCGGGAGGCCGACGGCCTTGCCGTTCTGGATGACCTCATTCAGGGCGTCCGCGTCCAATGCCGCGTCCCTGATCCAGATCCTGTCCACGACCGTCGGCCCGAAGACATAAGGGCCGATCAGATCCTGGCCGTCCCCGTACTCGAAGACGTACACGTCCTTGCCTCCCGTGTCCGCCGCCTTGTTGTAGCTCACGATATCGTCGCCCCGGCCGGGAATGAACCACTCGCCCTTGTCCTGGATGCCCTCGATCGCGGCGTTCTTCCTGTCGTGGCCATCCGTGCCGAAGACGAGGCGGACGGCATCGGCCGTCGCGTCGTTGGCATCGTCGGCGTCGTCCATGGTGCTCGCCCGCTCGACCGAGCGCGCTCGCGGCAGAAGGGAGCGGGTGCCCGTCCCGACGGCCGCGTCGTACGTGACGGCATCGATGAAATCCCAGATCCCGTCGGCGTCGATGTCGTGGCGGATCTCGACGATCCTGCCGTCCCGGTCGAAGACGTCCCGCCGCTTCCGGTCGACGACGCCGTCGTCCGCCGCGCCGCCGTTCGAGCCGTCGTCGAATTCGAACTCCCGGCTGGCGGGATCGCCGTTGCCGTAGCGGGCGACGGCGACCCTGGTCTCGAACACGCCGTCCTCGAACGGGTCGTCGTTGATCGAAACGGCGCTCCAGCGCGCGCCGCCTCCGTCGTAGCCGTAGCGGTGCACCCGGTCCGGGTCCAGGCTGGCGAATTCCGAGCTTCCGTCCCAACCGTCGAAGTACCGCACCTCCGTCGTCCGGCCGGATGCGTCCTTGAGGTATTCCCGTCCGACGGCGTCGGGAACGACGGCGACCTCGTCGCCGAAAAGGAAGAATCCCTTGTCGCCCGCGAGCTCCGCCTTCGACCTTTCCGGCAACCAGAGCCGGTCCTCCCCGCCCCATGAAACCACGACGCCGTCGACGGTGTCGTCCTCCGTGCCGTCGTCCTTCCGGTGTCCGTCCTCGTCGTGGTGCACATCCCGGGCGTCGGCCGAGAACGAGAGATCGCCGAAGCCGATCCCGTCCTCACGGATCCAGATGCGGTCCCCTTCGCCGACCGGATTGAAACGGACTATCGTGTCCTCGCCGTCGCCCGCCTCGACGATGAACCAGTCCGCCTCGCCGCCGCCGATCACGATATCGTCGCCCGGTCCCGCGAGGAGCCATTCGGCCTCGCCGCCGTCGTTGTTGCCCCCCCGACCGCCGACCCGGCCGTCGACGCCGTCGCCGCCGTAGTACGAGTACAGGTCGAAATCGGTCGTTTCGTCGGCGGTTCCGTCGTCGTTCGAGTCGACCACCCGCCGGATCGAGCGCGGGCGGGTGTCCCAGGTCCGGTAGCTGTAGGCATCGACGATATCCGCGGTCCCGTCGGCGTCGAGGTCGTGACGGACCTCGACGAGCACGCCCTTGTCGTAGATGTCCTCCCGTCTCCGGTCCGGGGATCCTTCCGCCACGCCGCCGCCGAATTCGACCGCCCGCTTGCTGATGAATCCGGATGCGTCGCGGGTGTAGGTCTCGAGGCGGTCCAGCGTCCCGTCGCCGTCGTCGTCGAACCCTTCGCTGACGAGCTTTCCGCCCGCATAGGTGGGCCGTATGGACCGGCCGCCCCCGCCGTAGGGAATCTCGGCCAGGCCCGTCGCCGTCTCGGACACGACCTTCACGCCCTCACTCACGCCCTCCACCGTGATCTTGTGCTCGGTCTCGGCACCTTTGTCGTCCACCAAGGTGTAGGCGATCGCCGTGTCGGTTCCGTCCGTCGTCACCACGGTCGAATCGTCCCTCACGCCGCCGCCGGTGATTCTGATCTCGTCGCCCTCGGCCGCGCTGTAGTCCTTGACGATGTCGTCGCCGCCGGCGGTGCCGCGGAACGCGCCGAACTCGAAGATGGTGGGACCGGAGCCGCCGGTCAGCGTGTCGTCTCCCCGGCCGCCTTCCACGCCGATGCCGGGGCGGACGGCGGCGGCGATGCCGGACGCATCGACCTTGCTGACGTCCACCGCGCCGCCGTCCGCATCGGACGCCAGCACGAACCGGATGGCGAGATCCTCCGCCGTCAGGGTGGCGGCCGAGTCGCTCGTCACCTTCACCGCTTCGTCGAAGCCGTCGGCCACCAGCAACCGCATCGCCAGAGAGCCGTCCGCGCCGGTGTCGGCGAGCTTCAGTTCGATGTTCTCGACGCTCGCGACGCGCGCCCGCGGCTGGAGGCTCCCGCCCCCGGCGTCGGCCTCGACGAGCAGCGTGTCGTCCCCCGCGCCGCCGTCGAACGCGATGAGGTGGCCCTTCCGGGCGGTCGCATCGCTGTACAAGTCGCCGTCGATGAACTTGAAGATATCGCCGCCCTTGCCGCCGTCCACGACGATGGCGCCCTGAACATCCACCGGCGCGACGATCATGTCTCCGTCGCCGCCGGCGTCGATCGTCAGCCGCGGCGCCGATTTCGTCCGCATGCCGGCGCCGTCGAACTCCTCCTCCGCGGCCGCGGTGGACCGGACGGTGAAAACATCCATGCCGTCGCCCAAAGCGAAGGTCTGGCCGGCACCGAGAGTCCCGGCGGCCTCGGAGCCGCCGTCGACGCCGGCCGCGTTCGAGACGGCGTCGTCGAAGACGGTCGCGATGACTTTCAGCATGCCGGTGTTGCCCGCGAGCACGTCGTCCAACTCCACCCCTGCGGTCGACGCGCTCGCGTCCAGCTCGCTGATCCTGCCGTCCGCGTCACGCGTCGCGGTCAACCGGGTCTCGAACAGGTCGTCCGCCGTCGCGTCGTCGTTCGCCAGCAGGGTCTTCCAACCCTCGCCCGCGCCCTCGTACGCGTACTTCTCGATGCGGTCGACGGTCCTGTCCGCGCCGTGGTCGTACTCGATGCGGACGACCCGGCCCCCGCCGTCGAAGGTCTCCGTCTTGCCGTCGTTTTCGGTCCCGTCGCCGTCGTAGTCCTGCATGACATGGACGGCCTTGTCCGCCTGCTGGTCCTCCGTCCCCTTGCTTTCGTCCCAGTCGCCGTAGAAGTCGGTGCGGATCTTCGCCGTGCCGGCGGCGTTCCACGCGTAGGCCTCGGCCCGCTCGTACGTGCCGTCCCTGTCGTCGTCGAACTCGGTCAGCGCGATCCGGCCCTGGTCGTCCGTCGAGTCGCGGGGGGACAGGCCGGAGGGCGCTTGGCCATTGCCGCCGCCGCCCGTGCCGCCTCCGCCTCCGCCCGTACCGCCTCCGCCTCCGCCCGTACCGCCTCCGCCTCCGCCCGTACCG
>CAYSVD010000056.1:0-6238 GCA_964434395.1 uncultured Pseudohongiella sp. | reverse complement strand
GGTCGGGGGGGAGCGCCCCGCGCAGGGACTCGAACGCCTCCAGCGCCTCGTCGAAGCGGCCGCTCTGGCCCAGCAGCCGCACCAGTCCCAGCCGGACCGCGGGGTCGCCGGAGCGCAGGGCGAGCGCCTCGAAGCGCTCGATCAGCCGCTCCCGCCCGGCCGGATCCATCCCCCCGGCGCGGCTCGCGAGGCCGGCGAAATCCGCCTCGGCGCCCAGCTCGAGGGCGGCGGCCAGGTGGGTCAGGGCCCGCTCGAGATCCCCGGCCTCGGCGAAGCGGGCGCCCAGGAACAGGCGGGGCAGGGCGCTGTCCGGCTCCAGCTCGCGCCACAGCCGCCCGGCCGCGATCGCCGCGTCCGCATCGCCGGCGGCCGAGGCGAAGTGGACGGCGCGCCGCAGGACGCCCAGGTCGCGGGTCCGGCGCGCCAGCTCCAGCGCGCCCCGCGCCGCGCCCGCCGGGTCGCCGCGCAGGGCGGCCAGCTCGGCGCACAGGGCGAGCGCGAGCTCCCCGGCGGCGAAGCGGCCGTGCTCGACGGCGGGCGCTTCGGACTCCGGCGCGGTCGCCTCGGGAACCGCCTCGGGCGCCGGGGCGGATTCGGACGCGGGCTCCGGCGCCGCGCCGCAGGCGGCCAGCAACGCGAGCGCCGCGGGAGGCGGGAGGCGGAAGAGGAGGCGGGTCACGGGAACGGATGCGGCATCGTTGCGCGGGCGGTCCATTGTAGCAGTTGGTCGGCGCGCCGTGTCCCGCCGGGCGGACCGTCGCCGGGCGGACCTCTGGGACAGGGGCTTCCGGGCGCGAAAGCGTGAGTGGAAGGCAGGAGGGTGTGGTAGATCCCGGCCGAAACCTCGGCGCCGGCCGGGCACACCCGCCAACAGATGCCCAACAGATGCCCAACAGTGTTGCGGATGCTTTGTTGCGGATGTTTTTGAGGCATAAGCCCCATTTCGTTAACATGCCGATTCCGCCGCGAGGCGCTTTCCGCGGACGCCGCCGCGCCGGCGCGGGCGTCCGACATGCACATGAATCAGTCGATGCGAGACAGGCTGGACGGCATCCGGGATCGCTTCGACGAGCTTGAGGGACTGCTGGGCGATCCCGAGATCATCGCCGACCAGCCCCGCTTCCGCGACCTTTCCAAGGAGTACGCCGAACTGGAGGGGGTGGTTGGCAACTACCGCCGCTACCTGGGGATCGTCGAGAACCTGGACGGGGCGGAGGCGATGCGCTCCGATGCGGATCCGGAGATCCGCGCCATGGCCGACGACGAGATCGCCGCCGCCGGCGCGGAGATGGAGGCGCTGGAGCGGGAGATCCGGCGGCTGCTGCTGCCGAAGGACGCCGACGACCGCTGCAACGCGTTCTTGGAGATCCGGGCGGGGACGGGCGGCGACGAGGCCGCCATCTTCTCCGGCGACCTGTTCCGCATGTACTCGCGCTACAGCGACGCCAGCAAGTGGAAGCTGAGCGTGATCAGCGAGCGCCCCGGCGAGCACGGCGGCTTCAAGGAGATCGTCGCCCGCATCGCGGGGAAGGACGTCTACGGCAAGCTCAAGTTCGAGTCCGGCGCCCACCGGGTGCAGCGGGTGCCCGAGACCGAGACCCAGGGGCGCATCCACACCTCCGCCTGCACGGTGGCGGTGCTGCCGGAGATCGAGGAGGCGGACGCGGTCGAGATCGACCGGGACGCGCTGCGGGTCGACACCTTCCGCGCTAGCGGGGCCGGCGGCCAGCATGTCAACAAGACCGATTCGGCGGTGCGCCTGACGCACCTGCCGACCGGGCTGGTGGTGGAATGCCAGAGCCAGCGTTCCCAGCACAAGAACAAGGCGCGGGCCATGGCCCTGTTGCAGGCCCGGCTGCGGGACCGGGCCCGCTCGGAGCGGGAGCGGGAGCAGTCGGCCATGCGGCGCCGGCTGGTGGGCAGCGGCGACCGCTCGGAGAAGATCCGCACCTACAACTACCCGCAGGGGCGGGTCACCGACCACCGCATCCGGCTGACGCTGTACAACCTGCCGGAGATCATGGCCGGAGGCCTGGACGCCGTCATCGGGCCGCTGGCCGGCGAGCACCAGGCGGAGCGGCTGGCGGGCCTGGCCGGGGCGGACGCGTCGTGACGGCGACGGTGGCCGAGGCCCTGGGCGAGGGCGCGCGCCTCGCCGGCGCCGCCGGGCGCCTGGACGCCCAGCTGCTGCTGGCGCACTGCCTGGGCCGCCCGCGCGAGCACCTGTTCGCCCACCCGGAGGCGCCGGTCGGGGGGGAGATCCTGTCGGCCTACCGGCGGTGCCTCGGGCGGCGCGGCCGGGGCGAGCCGGTGGCCTACATCACGGGCCGCCGGGAGTTCTACGGCCTCGAGCTGGCGGTGAACCGGGACGTGCTGGTGCCGCGCCCGGAGACCGAGTTGCTGGTGGAGGCGGCGCTGGCCCGGGGCGCCGGCCGGCCGGAGCTCGAGGTCGCGGACCTGGGCACGGGCAGCGGCGCCGTCGCCGTCGCGCTGGCCGCGGCCCGGCCCGGCTGGCGGGTGCAGGCGAGCGACATCTGCCCGCGCGCGCTCGCGGTGGCCCGCAGGAACGCCGCCGCGGCCGGGGTCCGGAACGTCGCGTTCCGTCTGGGCGACTGGTGCGCGGCGCTGGATTCGGCCGACGGGCTGGACATGATCGTGGCCAACCCGCCCTACGTGGCGCCGGACGACCCGCACCTGGCCGGCGACGGCCTGCCCTTCGAGCCCCCGCTGGCGCTGGTGGCGCGGGACGGGGGGTTCGCGGCGCTGGCCGCCGTCGCGCGCCAGGCCCGCGGCCGGCTGGCGCCCGGCGGCTGGCTGCTGCTGGAGCACGGCCGCGGCCAGCGCGGGCGGCTGGCCCGCCTGCTGGCCCGCCTGGGCTACCGGGAGACGCGTTGCGAGCGGGATCTGGCCGGCCATGATCGAATGACCGAGGCGAGGTGGCCGCCGTGAGGGACGAGGCGCTGCTGCGCTACAGCCGCCAGATCATGCTGCCGGAGCTGGACGTGGCCGGCCAGGTCCGGCTGATGAGGGCGGAGGTGCTGGTGGTGGGCATGGGCGGGCTTGGCTGCCCCGCCGCCATGTACCTGCTCGGCGCCGGGACGGGCCACCTGATCATCGCCGACGACGACGAGGTGGAGCTGCCCAACCTGCAGCGGCAGATCGCCTACAGCCAGGCCGACTTGCGCCGGCCCAAGGTGGAGGCCGCGAAGTCCCTCCTTGAGGGCATGAACCCGGACGCGCTCGTCACCGCCCTGCATGAGCGGATGGAGGGCAAGGCGCTGGACGATGCGGTCATGAAGGCCGACGTGGTGGTGGACGCCTGCGACAACTTCGCCACCCGCTTCGCCGTCAACCGGAGCTGCCTCAGATACCGCAAGCCGCTGGTCTCCGGCGCGGCCATCCGGATGGAGGGGCAGGTGGCGGTGTTCGACCCCCGCCAGCCGGACAGCCCCTGCTACCAGTGCCTGTACCAGCCGGACGGCGAGGAGGACGTCTCCTGCACGTCCAACGGCGTGATGGCGCCGCTGGTGGGCATCGTCGGCTCGGTGCAGGCGATGGAGGCCGTCAAGCTGATCGCCGGCATCGGCGAGACGCTGACCGGCCGGCTGCTGCTGCTGGACGCCGTCGCCATGCAGTGGCGGGAGATGAAGCTGCCGCGGGATCCGGACTGCGCCGCCTGCGGCAAGCGCAAAGGCGGCTGAGCGGGTATCATTGGCGACAGAAACGAAGAGACCAACACGATGAATGCGGTTGAGATCGAAGAGGCGATAACGGAACTCGTGGAGCGGGACTTCGATGCCGAGGAGTTCCCCTATGAGTTCCTGAAAGCGTTCGGCAACAAGCCCACCACCATCAAACGCCTTCGAAGCGGGGGGACCAACGCCTCCGACGTAGAGGGTGGCGTTCTCCAGCGGCAGCAAATTCATATAAATGTTTGTAGCGGGGGGGGGGGGGCTGTCCCAAGCGCTAAAGACCTTAAACGAAAGCCCGGCCACAGCTCAGGCGAAGGCGAAGTTCATTCTTGCCACGGATGGCGTTGATCTTGAAGCGGAGGATATAAGTTCGGGCGATGTCGTCGCATGCCGCTACAAGGATTTTCCCGATCATTTCAGCTTTTTCCTGCCCCTTGCCGGCATTTCCACGGTCAAGGAAATCCGCGACAACGCGTTTGATATCAGAGCCACATCAAGACTGAACCGCTTATATGTTGAACTGATCAAGAATGATTCTGTGTGGGGCACAGCATCCCGCCGTCAGGACATGAATCATTTCATGGCGAGGATAATATTTTGCTTCTTCGCTGAAGACACCGGTATTTTCGAAGGGGAAGGGCTATTTACGAACACCGTTGAGAGAATGAGTGAGCCGAACGCACTGAACACCCACAAAATAATAAAAGAAATTTTTCGAGCCATGAATGTGGCTGAAAAAGATCGGCCAAAAGCGGAGATCGCCCGTTGGGCTAGACAGTTTCCCTACGTGAACGGCGACCTATTCTCAGGCGGCCCGGATGTCCCAAAATTCAGCAAGATCGCAAGATCCTACTTGATTCATATAGGAAGGCTGGACTGGCAAAAAATCAATCCGGACATTTTTGGATCAATGATTCAGGCTGTGACGGACGAAGAAGAAAGAGGGTCTCTTGGTCTGCATTACACATCCGTTCCCAATATTCTAAAAGTTCTAAATCCGCTTTTTTTGGATGATCTGCGGAAGAACCTAAAAGAGTCCCGCAACAGTCCGCGAAAACTTCTCAACCTCAGGAAACGCTTGGCGAGAATCAGAGTGTTTGATCCCGCTTGCGGCTCGGGCAACTTCCTGGTCATCGCGTACAAGGAGATGCGGGATATAGAAGCGCAGATCAACAAATGGAGAGGCGAAGAAAGTGCCGGGACATGCATCCCGGAAACAAATTTTCGCGGCATTGAAATTCGGGAGTTTCCGGCGGAAATCGCAAGGCTCGCCTTGATAATCGCCAAATACCAGTGTGACGTTTTGTACCGAGGTGAAGAGCTGGCGCTGAACGCACTCCTTCCGTTGGAGAAAAAGAACTGGGTTCTTTGCGGCAACGCGCTCTCGTTGGATTGGCTAAGCGTCTGTCCGCCTACGGGCGTGGGGGTGAAACACAAGGCCGATGATCTTATTGAAACTCCTTTGGATCAACCGGAGATAGATTTTGAGAATGAGGGAGGGGAAACCTACGTTTGCGGTAATCCACCTTATTTAGGCAGTGATCGGCTAGCTACGGACAAGAGCAAGAAAGCGGATATGGGGAAAATATTCGAACAACGAACAAACAAATGGAAGTCGCTGGATTACGTGGCGGGGTGGTTCATGAAAGCGGCCGACTACGGCAACAGAGTTGATGCATCCTGTGCTTTTGTAAGCACTAATTCCATTTGTCAAGGCGAGCAGGTACCAGTCTTGTGGCCTTTGATTTTTGGTTTGGGTCACAAAATATTTTTCGCACACACATCATTTAAATGGGCTAATCTGGCAAGTCATAATGCAGGGGTTGTCGTGGCTATAATTGGATTTTCCAGAGATGTTGGAAAGACCTGTCGCATATACTCTTCGATTGCAAAAAATGTGGTTGAGTCGAGGGTTGTAGAAAACATCAATGCTTATCTATCTTCTGGTTTTAATGTGATTGTGGAGCAACGAAAGCAACCCGTCAGTAGGCTGGACCAGATGAGCCATGGGAACAAGCCAGCGGATGGAGGCAATTTGCTTTTATCCCCAGCTGAGTTGGATGCTTTAGGGTTATCTAAAAACCAACGCACCAAATATATTCGGCGTATGTGTGGGTCTGCTGAGTTTATAAAAGGGCGGCAGAGATATTGCCTTTGGATAGAAGATAATTGTTTAAACGAAGCGATGAAAATACCCGGAATTGCCAGAAGAATAGAGAAGGTTCGGAAATTCAGGCTGACCAGTACGAAAAGCGCGACTAGAAAGGCGGCAAAACGTCCTCACAAAGGCTCTTCACCTGGTCGGGTGGAGGGGTTACCATGGAAGAGGCGGCCGCCGGCCGAAGCGACCGAGCGTAGCGAGGGAGCGAGGCCGGCGGCCGACAACTGCCGTTTCGCGGCCTGCCTGGGCCGCTCCGGGGGCCTCGGACAGGTACTCCGGGGGGCTTGGGCAGCCAGTCCGGGGGAGCTGGGAGCGCCCAGTCCGGGGCGCAACGAGGGAGAACCAGCCATGGACGAAGATCGGCTATGCGTCGATGGTGTCGGCA
>CAYSVD010000055.1:0-7233 GCA_964434395.1 uncultured Pseudohongiella sp. | reverse complement strand
GAGCGCGTCGCGGCGGCGGCGAGCCGGTTCCAGGCCTGGCTCGACAGGCGCTTCGCGGGGGCGGAGACGTTGCGGGAATGGCCGGTGCTGATGCTGGACGGGCGGGGCGCGGTGGTGTCCGGCACCGCCGACCTGATCGTGCAGACGCCGGACGGCGCCTGGGTGATCGACCTGAAGTCCGACCAGGCGGACGATCCGGCCGGGGCCTTCGCGGGCTACCGGTCCCAGCTGCAGTCCTACGCCGCGGCGCTTGAAGGCGGCGGGACGACGGTGCTGGGGACGGGCATCTGCTGGATCCGGCGCGGCGAGGTGGTGCTGGAGGCGGCGGGTTCCGGCGGGTGACGGACCGCCGCCGATGCCGAAACCGCGTCGCGCCCTCGCATCCGGCGAACCGGTGGCTTGAACGCGATCTCCATGCCCGTTCATGTCCACTTGAAGGGCATGCCCGCATTTAAGGTATAATGTCCGCATGGGCAAACAAACCGGCGGAGCGTTGTCCCGATGTTGACTCACCTGCACATTAAGAATTTTAAGTCTTGGGAAGACACGGAGCCTATTAAGCTGGCGCCGCTGACGATAATTTTCGGCGCCAATAGTTCCGGAAAAAGCAGCCTTGGGCATTTGCTTCTGGCGCTTAAACAGACTGTGCAGTCAAGTGATCGAAGGCGAGCACTGCATTTGGGTGACGACAATGCTTTAGTGGATCTCGGGACTTTTACCGAATGCCTGCACAATAAAAGAATCCACCATCCTCTTGATTTTGAGGTGGGCTGGCAGCTTCCAGAAAAAATCAGCGTACATGATCCAATCAATAACAAAACTTTCTCAGGTGATGAACTGCAGCTCTCGGTTTCACTACGGGCAATGGGTATGCAAAGACAGCCACGAGTGACATCAATGCAGTATCACCTCCAGGAGCAAGACAAAATATCTCTTGAGGTGAACTATAAGCGCAGGGTAAGCGTTCAAAGAAATGGGCCTCGTGTAAATACCAAGGAGTTTAGCCTAACATCTCCTCATTATAAGTTTATTCGTCATTCCGGCCGCCCATGGCCACTAGGTGAACCGGATAAATTCTATCACTTATCGGATATAGCTAGATCACGTTTTAAAAACGCTGACTTTTTATTCGACCTAGCGCTGGCAACAGAAAATTTGCTCGAACGTGTCTATCATCTAGGTCCTTTGAGAGAGCACCCCAGACGCGTATACTCGTGGGCAGGCGACTCTCCGGAGAGCGTAGGACAGAAGGGTGAATTTACTATCGCATCCATTTTGGCCGCGAAAGCCCAAGAAAGAAAATTAAACCGAGGACCAAAAACACACTACCATCTCTTCGATAAGTTTGTCGCGCTTTGGATGAAAGATATGGGAATAATCGAAAATTTTGCCGTGCGACCATTAAGAAGGCGACAAAGGGAGTACGAGGTGATTTTAAAGACTCATGGTAGCGTAATCCCTGTAAAGCTCCCTGATGTCGGATTCGGAGTGTCACAAATGTTGCCGGTGCTGGTTCAAGTGTTTTACTGCGAGCCTCACGCCACGATATGGATGGAACAACCGGAGATTCATCTTCATCCGCAAATGCAGGCCGAGCTAGCGGACGTGTTTGTTTCCGCCATTAAAGCCAAAGAGAATAACAAGGCGAGAAACGTTCAATTGATCATAGAAAGCCACTCCGAGCATCTGCTGACCCGGCTGCAGCGGCGTGTGGCTGAAGGGGTGTTGTCTCCTGATGATATGGCTGTATATTTTTGTCGCCGCAAGGGGGCGGCAACCGTCTTGGATCCATTGCGGCTGAATGCTTCGGGAGACATTGAGAACTGGCCCAAACATTTTTTTGGAGATGAAATGAGTGATATTGTCGCACGCACCCTCGCCGCCATGGACAAAAAAATCGCAAAGAATTCAAATAATGGTGCGCAATGAAAGCCGTGATCGACACCAATGTTTTGTTAGTTGCGAGCGGCGCTCATGATGATGTGTCGGTTGAATGCAAAAAAGAGTGCGTTCGTCGCCTGCATGACGTGGAGCGTTCGGGCACGGTCGTCATTGATGACGGGTTCCGTTTGCTCAAGGAATACTCGAATAAAATTTCTTCGGGCGGGCAAAAAACCGTAGGCAAAAAATTTCTTGAGCACTTGTATCGAAATAGATCCACCGCATCAAGGGTTGATCAGGTAGCGCTCACCGATCTGGACAACGACATGTTCGAAGAATTTCCCGACCCTGATCTACAGCCGGTTTTTGACGCTCCAGACAGAAAATTCGTCGCCGTGGCGAACGCCCATCCAGAAAAACCACCCATCTGGCAAGCCGCGGACAGCAAATGGCTTGACTGGTGGAAGCCGTTGAAGGACAAAGGCATTGATGTGGACTTTCTGTGTCCGAATGACGTGCGCCGTTTCTATCGAAAGAAATTTCCATCCAAGCCTGCGCCAACGTTGCCCAAGTCAAGATGACGACTTGTGGCTTTTTCCGCTTCCCGCACACCCCGCACATCAGTTGGCTCGGGGACGGCGCGCCGCGCGGCGATAAGGTGCTGGACCCGCGGGCGGCCGACGACCTGCTGTCCGGCGAGGTGCTGGTGGAGGAGAAGATCGACGGCGCCAACATCGGCGTGTCCATCGGTCCCGACCGGCAATTGCGCGTCCAAAACCGCGGGCAGTACCTCGCCGAGCCTTATGCGGGGCAATTCTCGCGGCTCAGGGCCTGGCTGGGACAGCGCCGCATCGCCCTGCTGGAGAAGCTCCAGGCCGACTGGATACTGTTCGGCGAATGGTGCGCCGCACGGCACTCCCTGGACTATGATCGCCTGCCGGACTGGTTCCTGGCGTTCGACGTCTACGACAGGTCCGAGCGGAAGTTCTGGTCGGACGCTCGGCGCGACGCGCTGGCGGAATCGCTGGACATCGCGGTCGTCCCGGCGGTCCATCGCGGGAAAACGGACTTGGACGCCCTGGTCCGGATGCTCGACGGCGGCGCGAGCCGGTACCGGGACGGGCCGCCCGAGGGCTTCGTCGTGCGCCGGCAGTCCGCGCGGTGGTGCGAGTTCCGCGCCAAGCTGGTGCGGGCCGAGTTCGCCCAGGCCATCGACGGGCACTGGCGCGGCCGGACGATCGAGTGGAACCGGGTCGCCTGACCGCCGACCCCGCGCCGTCGCCCTACTCGATGTTCTGAACCTGCTCGCGCATCTGCTCGACCAGCACCTTGATCTCCACCGCGGCGCGGGTGGCCTCCGCCGAGACGGACTTGGCCGACAAGGTGTTCGCCTCGCGGTTGAGCTCCTGCATCAGGAAATCCAGCCGGCGCCCCTGCTGCCCTTCGCCGGCGAGCGTCCGCTCCACCTCGTCGAGATGCGCGTCCAGCCGGTCCAGCTCCTCGTCGACGTCGGCCTTCTGCGCCAGCAGGACGACCTCCTGCTCGAGCCGGGCCGGATCGAGCTCGACCTTCAGCCGCTCCACCCGCTCGAGCAGGGCGCTCCGGCGGGCCGCCAAGGCATCGGGGGCGGCCTTGCGCAGCGATGCCGCCATCTCCCGGATCGACGCGGCGCGCCGGCGCAGCGCGTCGGCGAGCGCCCCGCCCTCGCGGCCCCTGGCGGCGACCAGCTCGTCGAGCGTCCGGTCGAACAGCTCCAGCGCCGCGCCCGACAGCGCCCCGGCGTCGGGCCGCCGCTCCTCCACCACGCCCGGCCACTTCAGCAACTCCTGGCTGTCCAGCGGGTGGCCGTGCCCCGTCATCCCCTGGATTCGCTCGTTGGCTTCGCGCAGCATCCGCACCAGGTTCTCGTCGATGGGCAGCTCCCCGCGCGCGTCCGGATCCTCCCGGTGGTGCAGCGCGCATTCGATCTTGCCGCGGCGCAACCGCTCCTTCAGCCGTGCGCGGACCTCCCCCTCCAGCGCGCGCAACGCGTCCGGCAGGCGCACCCTGACCTCGAGAAAGCGGTTGTTGACCGAGCGGATCTCCCAGACAAGGGAGCCGTCGTCCGTGTCCGCCCGCCGGCTGGCGAAGGCGGTCATGCCGAAAGTCATGGCGGGGTCTCTCCGCGGCCGGGCGGGCATTCTAGCGCAACAGCCGGTGTCAACAGCCGGCGCCGCAGCCGGTCCGCCACAAGCCGGCCGCCGCGCCGGCCGCCGCGGTTCGCCTCGCCCGGCGGTTTCAGGGATAATGCCCGGGCCGCCGCCGCTCCGGTACCGCCTCCCATGCCGCCGTCAGGACGCCCCGACAAGCGCCAGCCCGACCAGCTGCGCGAGATCGTCATCACCCGGAACTACATCCGCCACCCGGAAGGCTCGGTGCTGATCGAGTTCGGCGACACCCGGGTGCTGTGCAACGCGACGGTGGAGACGACGGTGCCGCGCTTCCTCAAGGGCCAGAACCAGGGCTGGGTGACGGCCGAGTACGGCATGCTGCCGCGCGCCACTGGCACCCGCATGCACCGGGAGGCGGCCCAGGGCAAGCAGTCCGGGCGCAGCCAGGAGATCCAGCGGCTGATCGGCCGCTCCCTGCGGGCGGCGGTGGACCTGGGCCTGCTGGGCGAGCACACCATCAAGATCGACTGCGACGTGATCCAGGCGGACGGCGGCACGCGCACCGCCTCGGTCACCGGCGGTTGCGTCGCGCTGGCGGACGCCCTCGGCCACATGCTGGAGAAGGGCATGATCAAGGCCAGCCCCCTGAAGCAGCTGGTGGCCTCGGTGTCGGTGGGGGTGTGCGACGGCACGGCGGTGCTGGACCTGGACTACGCCGAGGACTCCACCGCGGAGACCGACATGAACGTGGTCATGACCGAGCACGGCCGGTTCATCGAGCTGCAGGGCACGGCGGAGGACGGTAGCTTCGGGCACGACCAGCTGGAGCGGATGATCGAACTGGCGGAGGCGGGCATCGCCCAGCTGACCGCCATCCAGAAGCGGAGCCTGGCCGGACCGGGGGGCTGAGCGCCGGACGGGACATGGAGAGCCACAAGCAAGCCTTCCTGGACTTCGTCGTCGGCAACGGCATCCTCCGCTTCGGCCGCTTCACCCTCAGGTCCGGCCGCGCCAGCCCCTACTTCCTCAACACCGGCCTGTTCAACACCGGCGAGCGCCTGGCCTTCCTCGGACGGTGCTACGCCGCGGCGGTCCGGCGCTCCGGCGCGGAGTTCGACATGCTGTTCGGACCCGCCTACAAGGGCATCCCGCTGGCGGTGGCCGCCGCCATGGCGCTGGCCCGGGACCACGGCATCGACCTGCCCTGGTGCTTCAACCGCAAGGAGGCGAAGGACCACGGCGAGGGCGGCGCCACGGTCGGCGCGCCGCTCGAGGGCAGGGTGCTGATCGTCGACGACGTCGTCTCGGCCGGCGGCGCGGCGCGCGAGTCGGCGGAGATCATCGAAGGCCGCGGCGCCGTCCCGGCCGGGGTGGTGGTGGCGATGGACCGGCAGGAGAAGGGCCCCGGGGGACGCTCGGCGGTGGGGGAGATCGAACGGTCCCTCGGCGTCCCGGTCGCGAGCATCGTCGACCTCGACGACCTGATGGGCTGGCTGGAGTCGGCGCCGGACGAGTCGCTGCGGCGGCATCTCGCGGCGCTCGCCGCCTACCGGCGCGAGCACGGCGCCTGACTACGCCCGCGCGGGCGCGTCCCCGGTCAGCAGCGTGCCCACCCCCTCGTCGGTGAAGATCTCCAGCAACACGGCGTGCTCGACCCGTCCGTCGATGATGTGCGCGGCGGCCACCCCGCCCTTCACCGCCTTCAGCGCGCACTCGACCTTGGGCAACATGCCGCCGGCGATGACGCCCCGGCGGATCAGCGCCTCCGCCCGCTCCGCGGCCAGGCGGGTCAGCAGTCCGCCCTCGCCGTCCGCGACGCCCTCCACGTTGGTCAGCAGGATCAGCTTCTCCGCCTTCAGCACCCGGGCGATCTCGCCCGCCACCGCATCGGCGTTGATGTTGTAGCTCTCCCCCTCGCCGTCCGCGCCGATGGGCGCGATCACGGGGATGAAGTCGTCGTCGGTCATCATCTCCAGCACTTCGGTGTTGATGCCGGCCACCTCCCCCACCTGGCCGATGTCGAGCTCCCCGTCCGTCCCGGTCCGGCGCAGCTTGAGCCTTCTGGCCCGGATCAGGCCGCCGTCCTTGCCGGTCACGCCCACCGCCTTGCCCTGGTTGCTGTTCAGCAGCGCGACGATCTCCTTGTTGATGAGTCCCCCCAGCACCATCTCCACCACGTCCATGGTCTGCCGGTCGGTGACCCGCTGCCCGTCGACGAAGCTCGATTCGATGCCCAGCCGCTCCAGCACCCTGCCGATCTGCGGCCCGCCGCCGTGGACCACCACCGGATTGATGCCCACCAGCTTCATCAGCACGACGTCGCGCGCGAAGCTGCGCTTGAGGGCCTCGTCCGTCATGGCGTGGCCGCCGTACTTCACCACCACGGTGCGTCCGGAGAACTTCTGGATGTAGGGCAGCGCCTCGGTCAGCACCCGGGCGATGTTCCTGGCGTTTTCCACCGTCAGCGACATGAACGGCGCGTCTCCGGGTTCAGGCGGCGGCGTCCCCGCGGCGGCGGGCCAGCGCCCCGGCGACGATCTCCAGCAGGCGCCTCGCCACCGCGCGCTTGCTTCCGGGCGGCAGCGCCGTCTCGCCGTCCGCCGAAATCGCGGTGACCGCGGCCTCGTCGCTGTCGAAGGTGTCCGTCGCGCTGTTGGCGAAGATCAGGTCCATCCCCTTCGCCTCCCGCTTGGCCCGGGCGTTCTCGACGACGTCGCGGGTCTCGGCGGCGAAGCCCGCCACCAGCGGGCGCGGCCGGAGCCGCGCCACCTCGGCGATGATGTCCGGGTTGCGGACCAGCTCCAGCGTCATCCGCTCCGCCCCCTTCTTCATCTTGTCGCCGGCCGTCCGCGCCGGCCGGTAGTCGGACACGGCCGCCGCCCCCACGAACGCGTCCGCCCGCGCGATCCGGGCCATGACGGCATCGCGCATCTCCGCGGCGGTCTCCACGTCCACCTGCTCCACCCGGTCGGGGGCGGCCAGGCGCGTCGGTCCGCTGATCAGCGTCGCGGCCGCGCCCGCCGCCGCCGCCTCCGCCGCCAGCGCCCAGGCCATCTTGCCCGAGCTGCGGTTGGCGAGGAAGCGCACCGGGTCCAGCGGCTCCCGGGTCGGCCCGCCGGTGATGAGGAGGCGGACCCCGGCCAGCAGGCCGGACTCGAACAGCGCCGCGCACCGCTCGACGATCAACGCCGGCTCCTCGAGC
>CAYSVD010000054.1:0-3016 GCA_964434395.1 uncultured Pseudohongiella sp. | reverse complement strand
AGCCAGTCGTAGAGCGCCCACAGCTCTTGGAGGCTGTTCTCCAGCGGCGTCCCGGTCAGCGCCAGGCGCTGGCGTGCGCGGATCTCCCGGATGCGCTTCGCGACTGCTGACGCCGGGTTCTTCACCGCCTGCGCCTCGTCCAGCACGGCGATCTCGTAGTCGTGGTCGAACAGCGCCTCGTGGTCCCGGTTGAGCAGCGGATAGGTCGTGACGATCAAATGATGACCCGCAATATCCGCAAACCGTTTTCGACGGTCGGGGCCGTGCAGCACCAGCAGCGTCAGCTCGGGCACGAAGCACGCGGCCTCCCGCCGCCAGTTGCCGACCAAGCTCGTCGGCACCACCAGCAGGCTCGGGCGCTCCGCTTTCTCCTCCAGATGCCGGTACGCCAGCAAGGCGAGGGTCTGCACGGTCTTGCCGAGCCCCATATCGTCGGCCAGCACCCCTCCGAAGCCGCTGGCGGAGAGCGCCTTCAGCCAGCCGTAGCCGGTGCGCTGGTAGGGGCGCAGTTCACCCTTGAGCGCCGCCGGCGGCGGCTCATCCGGCGCCTCGGCCAGCGCCCGCAGCCGTGCGCCCAGATCGAGCAGCTCCCGTCCGCCGGTCCAGGGAGCGCCGCTGCCCTCCAGAGCCTCGGCCAGTTCGAACAGCCGGCCCGCGTCGGCGCGGTGGAAGTCCAGCAGCCCCTGGGCTTGCAGGAAGGCTTCGGCAAACCGCGCGAACCGCATCGCGTCCAGCACGGCCCAGCCGCCGTCGTCCAGCCGGACCTGGAAGCTTCTCCCCGCCAGATGACGCTCGATGTCGAACCCCGCCTCCAGCCGGCCCCATGCGTCGACCGGCAGCTCCGCGACCAGCTGGAGCACGATCGGCGCCACGTCGAACTTCCCGCCGTCCGCCTCCAGCGAGAGGCGGAGCGAGAACCAGTCGTTGTCCGTATCTTCCAGCGCGGTCGAGAACGCGACCGGTCCCTCGTGCAGCCGAAACGGCCACGACCCGTCGGTCTCGACGCGCCAGCCCGCGTCTCGCAGCCGCGGCACCGCCCGGGCCGCGAAGCCGGCGCCGGCCCCGCTCGCATCGTCTTCGCCATCGCCGGCGGGCGGGAACACGATATCGGCGTCCGGCAACTCGTCCTTCCGGCCCAGGCCGTAGCGCAGCCGTTCGCCGTCCGTCCAGGCGTGGGGCCTTGCCGCTTCCCTGAGAGTTTCCAAGAACCCCACCTCGCGCGCCCGGTCGCGCCGGACGATCGCGTGGCGGTTTCCGTCCCTGACCGCGATGTCGTCCCCCTGCCCGGCGCGCACCCGGCCTCCGGCGCCGGGATAGACGATCTCCAGCCGGGCGCAGGGATAGAGGACGACATCGCCGCGGCCCACGGCAATGACCCGCCTGCCGTCATGGGCGTACCGCATCCGCTGGTGCTCGCGGCCGAACAAGCTCAGCACCGGCGCCGGCCGCACGTTGTTCCGTTCCTCGATCCGGTGAAGCTTCGGCACCGGCGCGTGCTGGCCGATGCGGGACAGCTTCGCGGCGACGGCGGCGGCAGAGTCCCGCCCGACCGGCGGCGCGGTCGCGAACCAGGACGCCAGCCGCCCCGGCATGCCGGTCTCCGCGACGCCGATTTCGCTGGTCTCCGGGTCCAGGAACAGCGGCGTCGGGAAGGGCAGCAGCGTCAGCCGCGCGCCCGCGTCGCCGCGCGCCGCGACCCGCTGCTGGCCGGCCCCGTCGACCTCCCAGGAGAACTCGCAGCGCCGCGGCTCCGCCCACGAGAGCGTCATGCCATGGATGTCGTCGGCCCGCGCGCGGCCGGTTTCCACGATCCCGCGCACCAGCCCCACAAGCTCCTCGCCCTCCGGCCAGTCGTGTTGCCGGGACCACACGCCCCGCTCGTAATGGCCGAGCCAGCCCAGCAGCGCCGCGTCCTCCACGGTTGCGAGCCCGCCCTCCTCGGACGCCGCGCCCTCGCGGTATTCCCGGACGTTCCGGCCGATCTCGCCGTCCTGCTTCAGGTAGGCGCGCCATGGATCGATGCGCATGCCGACCGCCGCGTCGTGGCGGATGACATAGAACAGGTGGTCCCGGCCGGGCTCGGGCGGCCCGGCCGGGCGGGCGTCCGGTCTCGCCGGGGCGGCGCCGGGCCACTCGGCCAGCCAGCGCCGGACGTCCGCCGACGCGCCGCCTGCGGCGTCTTCCGCCTCCGGCAGGCCATGCCGGGCGGCGAGCAGCAGGGCGGCCGTGTGCTTGCAGTCGCGCCCGACCGGGCAGGAGCAGCGCCCTTCGAGCGGAACCAAATTGCCGTTGCCGCGGGATTCGTATCTGGCCACCACCGTATAGGGTTCGGGCCGGCTGCCCGTGACTTCGCCATGGATCCGGCCCTGCGGGCCGAACCGCACCGAACGCACCTTCCCGCGCCGGAAATACTCCAGACCCCGCAGATACGCGGCTTCTCCCACCGCCCGTTCGATGTCGTGGGTCGCGAAGGTCGCCAAGCCGGTCCGTCTCCTCCGGCGCAGTGGAACCGCGGGCGCCCGCGATCCGGGAATGGGTTTCGGTCGATCTTTCCGCGCCGCCTTGCCTCCCGGCCCGGGCCCGACCGCGCGCGGGATGCCGCCGGATCACCCTATGGACGATCCGGAGACAGGGTCAAGCCCGCGAGCGGTCGGCCCCGGCGCGGAGGACTGCCCGTCGGCGACGGGACGGGATCGGCTGCGGCAATGCGCATGCGGCGTCGCAATCCCGCCTCCTACCGCCGAAAGGAAAGGCGAAGCGGCGGGTCGGCGAAGGTTCGAGGCCGAAGGGCGTCGGACCGCGCCACAGCCCCCGGAGCCTGCCCCCATGACCGATCCCGTGTCCGATCCCGTGACGATTTCCGCCGACTACACCCTGCGCCCGAGCGAGCTCGTCGCGACGCTGGCGCTGCTGGTCGAGGCCCGCCAGCCGGTGCTGGTCACGGGTGCGCCCGGCTGGCGGGCCTCGACCAGCAGCGCCAGCGTCGCGACGAGCTCGCTCGGGCGCAGGGTGTAGT
>CAYSVD010000053.1:0-9035 GCA_964434395.1 uncultured Pseudohongiella sp. | reverse complement strand
GCAACGGACGATGTAGAGGCGCCAGGCCGGGGCGTTCACCGCGCCCGCCCCCCGGGGCGAAGCGCCCGCCAGCATCCCCCGTCCGAGACCGCGCGCCCTTCGCCCTCCAGCTTGAGCAGGTGGGCCAGCAGGGTCTTTTTCGCCCAGGGGATCAGGTGGCGGGCGACGTCGTCGTAGGCCGGCTCGACCAGCCGGTCGATGTCGGCCGCGCCGAGCCTTGCCAGGCAGCCCAGGATCTTGCGCTCCCGCCCCTGGCGGTGGGCGATCAGGTCCGCCAGCGCCCCGGCCGGATCGTCCAGCAGTGCGCCGTGCCCCGGCGCCAGCAGGCGCAGGTCGAGAGACCTCAGGCGCTCCAGCGAATCCATATAGGCGCCCATGTCGCCGTCCGGCGGCAGGATCACCGGCGTCATGCCCTCCAGCACGTGATCGCCCGTGAACAGCATCCGCTCCTCCCGCAGCAGGAAGCACAGATGGTTCGACACATGCCCCGGGGTGTGCACCAGCTCGATCGCGTACTCGCCGCAGTCGATCACGTCGCCGTGCCGCCAGCGGCGCGGCGGGGCGAAGCTCCGGTCGTGCCCGGGCGCGTCCGGCGCCGGCAGGCCGACCATCTCGGCGCCGGTCGCCGCGGCGAGCCGGGCCGCGCCGGGCGAGTGGTCCCGGTGGGTGTGGGTCACCAGCAGGTAGGCCAGCCGGCCGCCGCCGACGGCGTCGAGGAAGCGCCCGAACATCTCCTCGTCCTCCGGCCCCGGGTCGACGAGGCACAGCGCCCGCTCGCCGATCAGGTAGCTGTTGGTGCCGGAACCCGTCATGGGCCCCGGATTGCGTCCCAGCACACGGCGCACGGGCACCGCCGTTCCGCCGACGCGCTCCGGGACTCCCGGCCGGCCGTCAAGCATCGTCCGCCCTCCGAAACGCCGCGGCCCTCAAGGCCTTCGGCGCGATTCTCGCACATCCCCGCGACACCGACCCTATCGTTGTTTGAGTCGTTGTTTGAGTTGTTGTTGTTTGAGTTGTTGTTTGAGTTGTTTGAGTTCGCTTCCGGTTCGCGGCATAATGGCCGGAAACGCCCGGCCTCCGTCCCGCTTTCCGCACCGGGGGCCCGAACTGAACCGCGCCGCCGTCCTTCTCACCGCGCCTTGCCGCAGGCGGGGCTGGCGGGGTGTTGCGCGCGGCGGCCGCAGGACATGTACAGGATCCAGACCTTCAACGCCATCGCCGAACGCGGGCTGGAGCGCTTCCCCGCCGGCCGCTACGCGGTCGGGGCCGACGTGGACGGGGCCGACGCCATCCTGCTGCGCAGCCACCGGCTCGGCGCGGACGCCATCCACGACGGCCTCAAGGCCGTGGCCCGGGCCGGCGCCGGGACCAACAACGTGCCGGTGGAGGCCTGCACCGGGCGCGGGGTGGTGGTGTTCAACACGCCCGGGGCCAACGCCAACGCGGTCAAGGAGCTGGTGCTGTGCGGGCTGCTGCTGGCCTCCCGGGGCATCGTGCCCGGCATCGGCTTCGCCAGCGCCCAGACCGGGATCGCGGACGGCGCCGAGCTGTCGGCGCTCATGGAGCGGGAGAAGAAGCGCTTCAAGGGCCGGGAGATCGCGGGCAAGACCCTGGGCGTGGTGGGGCTCGGGGCCATCGGCTCGAAAGTGGCCGAAATGGCCATCGGCCTGGGCATGACCGTGCAGGGCTACGACCCGAGCCTGTCGGTGGACGCCGCCTGGCGCCTGCCCAACCAGGTCAGGCGGCGCGAAAGCCTCGGCCGGCTGGCGGCCACCTCCGACTTCGTCACCCTGCACCTGCCGGCGCTGGAATCGACCCGCAACCTGTTCGACGCCGGCCTGTTCGCGGCGATGCGCGAAGGCGCCTGCCTGCTGAACTTCGCCCGGGACGAGGTGGTCGAGCCCGCCGCCCTGGCCGCCGCGCTGGACTCGGGAAGGCTCGCCCGCTACGTCTGCGACTTCCCCCGCCCCGAGCTGACGGGGCGGGACGACGTGATCGCCATGCCCCACATCGGCGCCAGCACCCGCGAGGCGGAGGAGAACTGCGCCGTCATGGCGGCCGAGCAGCTGATGGATTTCCTGCAGAACGGCAACATCAGGAACTCCGTCAACTTCCCGGCCCTCCAGCTCGACCGCGGCGGCGCGGACGCGCCGTCCACGCGGCTCGCCATCGCCAACCGGAACGTGCCGAAAACGCTCGGACGGATCCTGTCCGTGCTGGCCGACCAGAACATCAACGTGATCGACATGCTGAACCGGAGCCGCGACGAGGTGGCCTACAACCTCATCGACCTGGAAAGCCGTCCGTCCGACGCCACCCTGGCCGCCATCGCGGAGCTCGGGGACGTCATCAAGGTCACCGTCCTCTGAACCGGCCCCCGGAGAACGGCATGCCGCGCGTGTACAACTTCGGAGCCGGACCGGCCATGCTGCCGGCCGAGGTGATGGAGCGGGTCCAGCGGGAGCTCCTCGACTACCGCGGCCTCGGCGCCTCGGTGGTGGAGATCAGCCACCGCTCGAAGGAGTTCGGGGAGATCATCGACAGGACCGGCGAGTTGCTGACCGAGCTGGCGGGCATCCCCGACGACTACCGGATCCTGTACGTCCACGGCGGGGCGCAGATGCAGTTCTCGGCCGTTCCGCTCAACATCATCGACCGCCGGCCGGCGCGAAAGGCGGCCTACGTCCTGAGCGGCCACTGGTCGGTCAAGGCCCTCCGGGAGGCCGGGCGCTACGGGACGGCCGCGGCCGCGGCGAGCAGCGAGGACAGCGGCTTCGACCGCATCCCCGACTTCGATCCGGCGGCGCTGGACCGGGACTGCTCCTACCTGCACATCACCAGCAACAACACGCTGTTCGGAACCCGCTGGCATCGGTTTCCGGATGCCGGGGAGATCCCGCTGGTCGCCGACATGACCTCGGATTTCCTGTCGCGCCGCATCGATGTCGGCCGCTTCGGAGTGGTTTTCGCCGGCCTGCAGAAGAACCTCGGGCCGGCGGGCCTGGCCCTGGTGCTGGCGCGCGAGGACCTGCTCGAACACGCTCTGCCCGAGACCCCGCAGCTGCTGAACTACCGGGTCTGCGCCGAACAGCGTTCCCTGGCCAACACCACCAACACCTTCGCGATCTACGTGATGTCGCTGGTGCTGGAGTGGCTGCAGCGCCAGGGCGGGGTGGACGCGATCGAGGCGGCGAACGAGGCCAAGGCGAGGATGCTGTACGAGCGCATCGACGGCAGCGACTTCTACCTCGGCGCCGCGCGGCCGGAGCACCGCTCCATCACGAACGTCACCTTCCGGCTCGCGGACGAGTCCCGGCTGGACGCGTTCCTGGCCCAGGCCGAGGCGGCCGGCCTGTACGCGCTGAAGGGCCACCGCGCGGTGGGCGGGGTCCGCGCCTCCATCTACAACGCCATGCCGCCGGACGGCTGCCGGGCGCTGGCGGACTTCATGGCGGAGTTCGAGCGCAGCCGCGCCTAGGCCGCCGGACGGCCCGGCGGCCGGGCGGATTGGCTATACTGGTCCGGTCCGGTTCACAGGCTAGGCCGATGGGGACAGTCCGCAAGATCGTCCACTGCGACTGCGACAGCTTCTTCGCGTCCATCGAGATCCGGGACAACCCGGCGCTGGCGGGCAAGCCGGTGGCGGTGGGCGGCTCGCCGGAGCGCCGCGGCGTGATCGCCACCTGCGACTACACAGCGCGGCGGTTCGGCATCCGCTCGGCCATGGCTTCGGCCACGGCGCGCCGGCGCTGTCCCGACCTGATCATCATCAAGCCCGACATGGAGAAGTACCGGGAGGCGTCGATGCGGGTCCGCGCCGTGTTCCGGCGCTACACCGACCTCATCGAGCCGCTGTCCATCGACGAGGCCTTCCTGGACGTGAGCGGCTGCGGGCTGCACCAAGGCAGCGCCACCCTGATCGCCGAGGCGATCCGCGCCGAGGTGAGGGAGACCGTCGGCATCACGGTGTCGGCCGGCGTCGCGCCCAACAAGTTCTTGGCCAAGGTGGCCAGCGACTGGAACAAGCCCGACGGCCAGTTCGTGGTGCGCCCGGACCAGGTGGACGCCTTCGTCGCCGCCCTGCCCGTCGGCAGGCTGCACGGCGTGGGCCGGGTCACGGCGCGGAAGATGGAGTCGATGGGAATCCGGACCTGCGGCGACCTGCGGCGGCTGGACGGCGAGGAGCTCGCCCGGCACTTCGGCGTCTTCGGCGAACGGCTGCGCCGGCTGAGCCTCGGCATCGACGAGCGCCCGGTGCAGACCCGGCGCATCCGCAAATCCGTCAGCGTCGAAAACACCTACGCCGCGGACCTGTCCTCGCTCGAGGACTGCCTGGCCCGGCTGCCGGAACTCGACCGGAAGCTCGGCCTGCGGCTGGATGCGATCGGGGACGACTACCGGGTGCACAAGCAGTTCGTCAAGATCAAATTCCACGATTTCGTGCAGACCACCGCGGAGATGCCGTCCGCCGCCGCCGACATGGGCAACTTCCGCAAGCTGTGCGAAGACGGTTTCCGCCGCGGCAACCGGCCGGTGCGGCTGCTGGGCCTCGGCGTGCGGATCCTGCCCGCCGCCGACCCGGTCCCCGCGGGCCGGGAGTCCGGCGGCATCCAGCTGCCGCTGCTGCCGGAGTGAGCGCCATGGGCCGCCGCGGGCCGCCGCCGAAGAGCTCGCGCTACATCACCCCGGAGGGGGCGGCGGCCCTGCGGCGCGAGCTCGAGCGCCTGTGGAAGGTGGAGCGGCCGCTGGCCGTCCGCGCCGTGGCGGAGGCGGCGGCGCTCGGCGACCGTTCCGAGAACGCCGAGTACGTCTACGGCAAAAAACGCCTGCGGGAGATAGACCGGCGCGTGGGCTACCTCGGCAGGCGGCTGGACGAGGTGGTGGTGGTGGCGGAGCCCCCGGACGATGCCGGCAGGATCCACTTCGGCGCCTGGGTGAGCCTTGAGGACGAGAACGGCGCGGTCCGCCGCTGGCGGCTGGCCGGGGCGGACGAGGCGGCCCCCGGCCGCGGCCGCATCAGCATCGATTCGGCGATGGCCCGCGCCCTCATCGGCAAGTCGGCCGGCGACCGGGTCGCGGTCGCCGCGCCCGGCGGCCGGCGCGTCTGGCGGGTGCTCGCGGTCGGTTATCGGGATGGCCCCCCGTGACCCACGTCTCCATCATCGCCGTGCCAAGGGCCCTCGGCTCCGGCATCGCCATTCCGCTCGAGATGCTCAGCGCCGCCAACGACGTGGCCCGGGCGCGGGGACGGCGCGGGCGGCTCATCCGCATCGATGTCGCGGGGGCCGAGGAGGGCGCCGCGACCCTCGCCGGCGGGCTGGCCATCCGCTGCCGCCGGACGCTGGACACGATCCGCGCCACCGATCTCGCGTTCGTTCCCGCGGTGTGGCGCAGGCCCGGCCGGGCCCTGGCGGACCATCCGCGGATCGCCGGCTGGCTGAAGCGGCGCCATGCCGGGGCGCCACCCTGTGCGCCGTGGTCACCGGCGCTTTCTTCGTCGCCGAGGCCGGCCTGCTGGACGGCCTCCCGGCCACGACCCACCGGCGCTATTTCGACGAGTTCCAGCGGTCCTATCCGCGGGTGAGGCTGCGGCGCAAGCGCTTCATCACCCGCGCCGACCGCGTTTTCTGCACCGGCAGCGTGAACGCGCGACATCACGCTCCACTTCATCGAGCGGCTTTACGGCCCCGCCGCCGCCGTCGAGATCGCCCGGCATTTCACTCACGAGCTTGGGCGCTCCCACGAGTCGCGGTTGCTGGATCTGGACCAGCGCGACACGCACCGCGACGAGGTCATCATCGAGATTCAGGAGCGGATGCGGGAGAACTTCCACCAGGACGTGCGGGTGGCGGACATCGCGCGGCGCTTCCGGCTCAGCGTCAGGTCGCTGAACCGGCGGTTCCGGCCGGCGGCCAGCGCCACGCCGCTGCGCTATCTGCGGGAGGTGCGGATCGACCACGCCCGGCAACTGCTGAAAAGCAGCAACCCGATCATCGCGGAGGTGGCGGCGCAGGTCGCCTACCAGCACGGCGACCACTTCACCGGCCTGTTCAGGAAATTCAACACGCTGACCCCGAGGGAGTACCGGCGGCTGGCGCGCGGCAAACTGTTCGCCGCGGAGGGCCCGGCGGCGCCTTAGGATCCCGGGGGCGGCCTACCGGCCGGACCGCTTCTTCTCGAAGGTCTTCAGCTGTTCGGCGGACGCCTCCCGCTGGTGCTTCTCCTTCCACCGCGCGTAGGGCATGCCGTAGACGATTTCCCGGGCGGCCTCGTAGTCGACGTCGAGGCCGCGGCCGGCCGCCTCGGCGCTGTACCATTTCGACAGGCAGTTGCGGCAGAAGCCCGCCAGGTTCATCAGGTCGATGTTCTGCACGTCCTTGCGGCCGTCGAGGTGGCTCAGCAGGCGCCGGAAGGCGGCCGCCTCGATTTCGGTCCGTTGCCGGTCGTCCATCGCCGCGGTCCTCAGGCCTCGACGCGCCGATTGCCGGAGCGTCCCTTTTGATGCCGCTTGTCGGCGGACTTGAGTTGCCGCTCCGCCGCATCGAAGGCGTCCCGGATCGCGACGTACAGATCCTCGTGGGCGTGGTTGTCGTGTTGCTCCTGATTGACCCGCACCTCCTTGTGCGGCGTGTGGATCTCCAGGCCCACCGAGTAGACCCTGCCCTTGTGGTGGTTGTTGTGCGGCGAATCCAGCACGACCCGCCCCTTGATGATTTGGCCGCAGAAGCGCTTCATCTTCTCGATGCGCTTCTGCACCGCGCCCGATATGGCGTCGGTCTGCTCGATGTTGTGGAAGACTATCTGGAATTCGCTGCTCATGTACGGCTCCTTGTGGACTGTCTGTCGCGCACCCGCCGGCGGACCGGGGCCGCACGGCCGACGCCCCAAGGGTAACCCCTTCGGAGGCGCTTGTCCAAGCCCCGAGGCCAGACGGGCCGCCCGCCCCGGCGGCAGGCCCATCTCCAGGGCGCGCCGGCCGTCTTTCCGGCCCCGGCGGCCGGAGCGTCAGCCGCCGCCGAAGTCGGGGATGTCCCCCGCATGCGCCGCGAAGTGGGCGCGGTGGGCGTCGGAGTCCCCGGTGCCGCCGACGATGACGAGCCGGTCGTCCTCCCCGCCGCCGTAGGCGTCGCCGGCGCTTCGCCCGCCCGATGGCGTCTCCTTGGTGATCACGCCATTGCTGTCGCGCTCGACGGTCACGATGTCCTCGAACACGTCGTCCTCCAGCGCGTTGTCGTTCTTCGAACGGGTTCGCCAGAACGTGCTGTCGCCGTCGTACGCGTATCGATGCACCCGGTCCGGGGCCAGCTGCATGACGGAGGGGTCGCCGATGCCGTCCCAGGCGTCGAAGAAGCGGATCTCCGTCACCCGACCGGCGTCGTCCAGCGTCCAGGCCGCGTTGCGGCTGCCGTAGATGAACGAATCCGGATCGTCGGGAGGCGTCTCGGGGCCGGTGAACGCCGGACCCCAAAAGTCCGCGCCCTCATAATCACGCCCGTACATGATGATCCGGTCATACGCTTCGCCGTACAACCATGACGTGGATTCGCGTCCGGCGCCGGGTCCGGTATCGCCGAAAATCTCGACCGGGAATTGTATTTCCGGGTCGTCGTACAACTCATTCGCGCGGAATGCGAGGCGCACCCCGTCGCGGAGGGGTGCGTCGTTGAACAGGCCATCCTCCCGGATCCAGTACCTGTCCGAGGGATTGGCGCCCCGGCCGGGATGGGTGCCCACAACGTTCCTGCCGTCCCCGTACTCGAAGATGAACACGTCCCTGTCGCTCGAGGCCCGACCGTCATAGTCGTTGATGGCCACGACGTCGTAGCCCGGGCCGGGAATGAACCACTCGTTCACGTTGTCGTCGCCGCGGATCGCGGCGTCATTCCGGTCGTTCCCGTCCGTGCCGAAAAGCATGCGCACGGCCTCGGCCGTCTCATCGGCCGTGCCGTCGTCGTCCTTGTCGGTCACCCGCACGACCGAGCGCGCGCGCGGCAGGAGGGAGCGGCTGTCCGTCCGGGCGGTCGTGTCGTACGTGATGGCGTCGATATGGTCCCAATTGCCGTCGGCGTCGATGTCGTGGCGGATTTTGACGACCCTTCCCTCCTCATCGAGCTCGTCCTGTCGTTTCCGGTCGACGGTTCCGTCGTCCGCCGTGCTGCCGGTTTTCGATCCGTCGTCGAACTCGAAATCCCGGGTGTCGGGGATGCCGTCGACGCCGCGGACGACGGTGACCTTGGTCTCGAAGACGTCGTCCTCGAACGGGTTGTCGTTGATCTCGACGCTCTTCCAGTTCGTTTCGGAGCCGCCGTAGGCGTAGCGGTGCACCCGGTCCGGATCCAGACTGTCGAAGCCGGCGACGCCGTCCCAGCCGTCGAAGTACCGCACCTCCGTCGTCCGGCCGGTCCCGTCCTTGGTCTCGTCCCGCCCGACGGCATCGGGAACGGCGACGACGTCTTCGCCGAAAAGGATGTATCCCTTGTCGCTCGCGAAGTCCGCTTCCGAGCGGCCCGGCAGCCAGAGCCGCTCCTCCCCGCCCCATTCGACGACGACGCCGTCGGACGTGTCGTCGGCGAACTCATGCGCTTTCCGCGTGGCGGCCGCGAACGTGAGGTCGCCGAAGCCGATCCCCTCCTCCCGGATCCAGATCCGGTCGCGGTGCTCATCCGGCTTGAAGTCGAGGATGGTGTCCTTGCCGTCGTCCGCATCGAGAATGAACCAGTCGCTGGAGCCGCCGCCCAGCACGACATCGTCCCCGGGCCCGGCGAGGATCCATTCATCGAGGGTGAACAAGCTGGGGCTGGCCTCGCCGATGCGTCCTTCCGGCGGGGTGGTGGTGTCCTCTATGCCGCCGATGCGGCCGTCCACGCCGTCGTCGCCGTGATAGTAGTGCTGGTGCCACGCGGTCGTCCTGTCGTCGGTGGCTTCCTTGTTGTCCTGGGTCTCCACCCGCTGGATCAGGCGCGGCCGGGTGTCCCAGGACGGATAGGTGTAGGTGTCGATGAAGTCTTGGATGCCGTCGGCGTCGAGGTCGTGGC
>CAYSVD010000052.1:0-3572 GCA_964434395.1 uncultured Pseudohongiella sp. | reverse complement strand
CTCGTCTTTGTCGTTCGCCTTGTCGTTTGCCATGGTGTTTCCTTGGGTTCCTCGCGGTTGACGGTGGTCGTTCGGGACGCCGGCGGGCCGGCGCGTTATTTCTGCACCAGCGGCAGCGACTGGGCCTTCCACTCCGCCACGCCGCCGGACAGGCGGTAGACCTTGCCGTGGCCGGCATCCTGGAGGAGCTTCGCCGCGGCGCCGGCCTGCTGGCCCATCTTGCACACCACCACCACGGGCTTCTCCTTGTGCTTGCCCAGATCCTTCATGCGCTGCTTCAGCTTCGCGAACGGAATGTGCACCGAGTCGATGATGTGCCCGGCGTCGAACTCCTTCCGCTCCCGCACATCCAGCACCACCGCGTTCTCCCGGTTCATCAGCCGCACCGCCTCCTGCGGCGCCACCGCGCTGCTGCCCGCGCGGCGGTGGTAAAGGACGATGGCCCCCAGCGTGACCGCCCACATGACGGCCAGCAACAGGTGGTTGCCGATGAATTCAATGAACTGGGCCATCCGCGCCGCCTGCCGTGCCGTCCCGACGGCGCCGCCCGGCAAGCCCGTCGGCCCTCGCCTGACGATCCGCGCGGGGGCGCGGATTATACATGCCCGCGTCCCCTCGGATAAACCTCGAGTCCGCAACACTCGAGTCCGCAACAGTGTGGCGGGGGGTGTCGCGGGAAACGGAACCGTCCGGGTTGAGCGAGCAGAACTGTCCGACAGCCCGCGCGCGCCCAGCGCGCCCGGCACAAGCGCGCCCGGCGCGTGTCGCGCCGGACCGCGCTTTGGCGGATAATGGATGCTCCGCGCCCGCGAAGGATCCGAATCCCCCGATGAGCCCACGGAGAACCGCGCTGCTTGTCGTCCTCGACGGCTGGGGCCACCGGGAGGAGGCCGAGGGCAACGCCATCGCCCGCGCCCGCACCCCGGTGTGGGACGCCCTGTGGTCCCGCCGCCCCCGCGCCCTGATCCGCACCTCCGGCGCCGCGGTCGGGCTGCCGGAGGGGCAGATGGGCAATTCCGAGGTCGGCCACATGAACCTGGGCGCCGGGCGAGTCGTGCACCAGAGCCTGACCCGCATCGACGGGGACATCCGGGACGGCGGCTTCGCCCGCAACCCCGTCCTCGCCGGCGCCGTCGACGCGGCGCTCGGGAACGGCGCGGCCCTGCACGCGCTCGGCCTGCTTTCGCCCGGCGGCATCCACAGCCACGAGGACCAGATCATGGCGTTGCTGGAACTGGCGCGCGGGCGCGGCGTGGAGCGCCTGTACCTGCACGCCTTCCTGGACGGCCGCGACACTCCGCCGCGCAGCGCCCTTCCCTCCCTCGAGCGCGCCGACGCCTGGCTGCGCGGGACCGGAGCCGGCCGAATCGCCTCGGTCTGCGGACGGTTCTACGCGATGGACCGGGACGGACGCTGGGAGCGGGTCCGGCCGGTCTACGAGATGCTGACCGAGGGAACGGCGCCGTTCCGCTTTCCCGACGCCGCCGCCGCCCTCGAGGCGGCCTACGGGCGCGGCGAGGACGACGAATTCGCGCGGCCGACCCTGACGGGCCCGGCCGGCGAGCCGCCCGCCGCCGTCGCCGACGGGGACGCGGTGGTGTTCATGAACTTCCGGGCCGACCGCGCCCGGCAACTCGCCCGCGCCTTCGCGGACGAGGCCTTTTCCGGCTTCGAGCGCCGGGTCCGGCCGGCGACGGGCGCGTTCGCGACGCTCACCGAATACGCCGCCGACATCGACGCGCCCTGCGCCTACCCCCCGCAGGAGTTGCGCGGCGTGCTGGGGCAGCACCTGTCCGCCCTCGGCAAAACCCAGTTGCGGATCGCCGAGACGGAGAAGTACGCCCACGTCACCTTCTTCCTCAACGGCGGGCGGGAGGCGCCCTTCGAGGGCGAAGAGCGGGTGCTGGTGCCCTCGCCGAAGGTGAAGACCTACGATCTGAAGCCGGAGATGGCCGCCGCCGAGGTCACCGACCGGCTGGTCGATGCCGTCGGGTCCGGCCGCTTCGACGCGATCGTCTGCAACTACGCCAACGGCGACATGGTCGGGCACACCGGCGACTTCGACGCCGCGGTGAAGGCCGTGGAGGCGCTGGACGGATGCCTCGGACGCCTCGTCGCGGCCGTCGAGTCCGCCGGCGGCCAGATGCTGGTCACGGCCGACCACGGCAACGCGGAGCGGATGTTCGACGCCGCGACCGGCCAACCCCTGACCTCCCACACCGACGGGCCCGTCCCGCTGGTCTACGTGGGCGACGCCGACATCGCCCTCGCCGACGGCGGCAGCCTGTGCGACGTCGCGCCGACGCTCCTGACCCTGATGGGCCTGCCGGTCCCCGACGAGATGAGCGGGCGGGCGTTGCTCGAATCCGCCCCGCCGGCCCGGCGGGCCGCCCGCTGAGGCGGCGCGTGCCGGCGGCCCGCGGCCGGCGGCCCGCGCGCCGCGCCCTGGTCCTTCTCGCCGCCCTGCTTTGCGCGGCGCCGGTCCCGGCCGCCGAGGATCTCGGCCGGGCGCGGCGCGAGCTGGAGGCGGTGGCGGCGGCCATCCGGGACGTCGAGTCCTGGCTCGCGCGGGCCGGCGAGCGGCGCTCCGCCCGGGAGCGGGCGGCGCGGGCGGCGGACCTGGCGCTGGCGGAGGCGGCGGAGGCGACGGCCCGGGCGCGGGACGAGGTCGACGCCGCCGAGGCCGGACTGGCCGCCCTGCGCGGGCGGCGGCGGGAGCTGGAGGAGGAGAGGATCCGCCACGGCGCGCTGCTGGCGGATGCCGTCCGCCTGGCCTACATGACCGGCGGCGAATCGCTGGCGCGGACCCTGTTCGGTCTCGACGGCGGCGGCGACGGCGCCCGCATGCTGCATTACGCCCGGGCGATCTCGCGGCGCCGGGCCGAACAGGTCGAGGGGTTCCGGCGCGGCCTGGACGAGTTGGAACGGACGGACCGCGAGCGCGAGGCGGCGCTCGCGTCGTTGCGCGGTCGACGGGAGGCGCTGGAGCGGCGGCGGGAGGCGCTGGAGCGGGCCCGGGAGGAGCGCGCCCGGGCGCTGGCCGAGCTGAACCGCGACATCGCCGAACGCGCCGGGGAGCTCGACAGGCTGCGCGGCGACCAGGCGGCCCTCCAGACGCTGATCGAGCGGATCGCCCGCGCCATGGAGGCCGTCCCTCCGCCCGCCGGCGCGCCGTCCTTCGCCGGCCGCCGCGGACGGCTGGATCCGCCGGTGCCGGGACGGGTCGTCGGGCGCTTCGGCTCCTCCCGCGGCGCCGGCGGCCTCGTCCGGCGGGGCGTGACCCTGGCCGCCGCGGAAGGCTCCGCGGTGCGCGCCGTGCATGCCGGGCGGGTGGCGTTCGCGGACTGGCTGCGCGGCGCCGGACTGTTGCTGATCCTGGACCATGGCGACGGCTACATGAGCCTGTACGGCGCCAACCAGTCCTTGGAAAAGTCGGCCGGGGACCGGGTGGAGGCCGGCGAGACGATCGCCCGTTCCGGGCGCTCCATGAGCGACGACCAGGCCGGGGTGTACTTCGAAGTCCGCAAGGACGGCCGGGCGCTGGACCCCATGGACTGGTTGCGGAATTGACC
>CAYSVD010000051.1:0-12520 GCA_964434395.1 uncultured Pseudohongiella sp. | reverse complement strand
CCGCTGGCGGGAGTCCGTCGGGGGCCGGAGAGGGGCCGATCGCGGCTTTCGCCCGCGGCCCCGCGCCTTCTGAACGGCCGGGAAGGGCCGGGGAGCGTTGCGGATGGCCAGCCGAGAAGTCAGAGAGGACATCGTCCAACTGATCGTCGCGGCGCGCGACGTCGCGCCGGACATCGCTCTGGTGGAGGGGCTGGAGGCGGTCGTCGACAGCGGGGGCACCCTGCTCGACGTGGCCAAGGCTTTGACCGCCGGCGAGCGCTGGGAGGAGCGGTATCCGGCGACCCAGACGCCGGGCGAGTTCGCGGGCGCCTGGCTGGGGAACCTGTTCCCCGGGGTCGATCTGGACGAGTTGGCGTTCGCCCGGGCTCTCGTGGCCAGTCAGGCCGGGGCCGGCAACGTCGCCAATGTGGTGTTGACCGCGCAGGCATTCCTGAGCGGTCCCTCCGTGCCCGCGGAGTTCGCCGGCCTCGCCCGCGGCTTCCTCGACAGGAGCGAGGCGGCGCTGGCGGCGCTGGCGACGGCGACGGCGACCGGGGACGGGATCAGGGAAGACATCGTGCAGTTGGTCGTCGCGGCCTACGACGCCGCGCCGGGCGCCGCCCTGATGAAAGAACTGGAAGCGATCGTCTACGGCGGCGGCACCCTGTTCGACGTGGCCGAGCTCTTGACCTCCAGCGAGCGCTGGCAGGAGCGGTACCCGGCGACCCAGACGCCGGGCGAGTTCGCGGACGCCTGGCTGGGGAACCTGCTTTCCGGGGCCGACCCGGGCGAACTGGCGTTCGCCCGGGCTCTTGTGGCCAGCCACGCCGAGACCGGCGACATCGCCGGTCTGGTGCTGGCGGCGCAGGAATTTCTGAGCGATCCCGCGGTGCCCGCGGAGTTCGCCGGGTTCGCCAGCGACTTCCGCGGCAAGGTCGAGGCGGCGACGGCGCATTCGGTGATCCTGGGGATGGAAGGATCGGCCGCCGAACTGCGCGAGGTGCTGGCTTCGGCGACCGGCGGCGAGACGGCCGCCCGGGCCGCTGTCGGCGATCGGACGCCTGGGGGAGACGGCCAGACGCCTGGTGATCCAATGCCTGACGTTGAGGCGGCCGGCGAGGATGGTCAATCGTCCGGCGGCCCGGAGCCTGGCGTTCAGACGGCTGGAGGCGACGGTCAGTCGTCCGGGGGCGGCGGCGACGGCCAAACGTCCGGCGGTTCAGAGCCTGGTGTTCAGACGGCTGGAGGCGACGGTCAATCTTCCGGGGGTGGCGGCGGCCAGTCGTCCGGCGGCGGCGGCCAGTCATCCGGCGGCGGCCAGTCGTCCGGCGGCCAGTCGTCCGGCGGCCAGTCGTCCGGCGGCCAGTCGTCCGGCGGCCAGTCGTCCGGCGGCGGCGGCCAGTCGTCCGGCGGCGGCCAGTCATCCGGCGGCGGCGGTCAGTCGTCCGGCGGCGGCGGCCAGTCGTCCGGCGGCGGCCAGTCATCCGGCGGCGGCGGTCAGTCGTCCGGCGGCGGCGGTCAGTCGTCCGGCGGCCAGTCATCCGGCGGCCCAGTCCCTGGCGTTCAGGCGGCCGGTGGCGACGGCCAATCATCCGGCGCCGGCAACGGCCAAACGTCCGGCAGTTCAGTGCCTGGCGGCGACGGCCAATCATCCGGTACCGGCGGCGGTCAATCGACCACCGGCGGCGGCCAGACGGCCGCCACTCCGTCCAGCCGCGAAACGACGGACGATCAGGGCCGGGTGGTGCTGGCTGAATTCGACGACAACGGGGACGGCACCCACACCCGGGCCGAAGCCTACGAGTACGGCGCCGGGGATCTGAAGACCAAAACCACCTGGTACGACGACTGGGCGCTCGAGGCGGACGGAGCCGGCAAGGGTCTGGCCGGGCAGACCATCGACCGGACGCTGGCGGTCACGGACGGCGACGACGACGGCACTGGCGAGTCGCGTCGGTTCGATGTCTACGATGCGGACGGCAAACAGGTCGTCGAGTCGCTGTTCGACACGGACAACGCGCCGGACGGCGGCTGGGAGCGGGCCGAGGGATTCGAATACGATGCGGCCGGCCGACCCGTTCTCAAGAAAACCGGCACCGTCGCCGGCGCGGATCCCGAGTCCGCCAAGATCTCCTACGGCGAGGCCGAGATCCGCATCCTGAACGCCGCCGGCGAGAAGACGGAGATCCGCTTCTTCGACGCATACGACGGCACGTCGGATTTCGCCGCGCTCGGCGCCGCAACGGCCAGCCGCATCCACCGCTTCGGACAGGAACTGGATGCGGACGGCAGCGACGATGCCCGTTTCGACAAGCTGGACGCCGACGGGCGGGTGGTCGAATCCCTGTTCGACATCGACAGCGACGGGGTGGACCGCGCCGAGGCCTACGCGTACGACGCCGCCGGGCGCAGGACGGAAACCCTCTTTTTCGATCCCTACACGGGAACTTTCGATCTGTCCGGCGAGACCGCCGACAAGGTCCACGCTTGGACCTACGGCGCCGATGCCGCCGATGCCCGATGGCGGACGTTCGCGGAGGATCACGACGGCGACGGCATCGTCGACGAGTTCATCGTCGTCAGCCGCGACACGACCCGAACCTACACCTACCACGGAAACGGCAGGATCAAAACGGAACTGACCGAACGGGACGACGGGGGGTTCGGCGGGACCGCCGGCGACGGAATCATCGACTTCCGGCAGATTGTGACCTATGGAGCCGGCGGAGCGCTCGAGTCCAACAAGATCGACCACGACGGCGACGGCACGTACGCCACGGCCCAAAGCTACACCTACCACGGAAACGGCGGGGTCAAGACGATGTTGACCGGGCGGGACGACGGCTCGTTCGGAGGGGCCGCCGACGACGGCGTCATCGACGTCTGGGAGGTTCAAACGTACGCCGCCGACGGGGTGCTTGCGTCCATTGGGATCGATCATGACGGCGACGGCGTGTACACCCGGATCGAGACGTTCACCTACGACGAAAACGGCCGGCGCGGCGGCGGGATGTCCCGGGTCGAATTCGACGCCGGCCGGGCCGGCGGGGCCGCCGACGACGGCGTCGTCGACAGCGTGCTGCTTACGACGCATGACGCCGGCGACTCGGCCTGGTCCGGCAAGTTCGACGACGACAACGACGGAACGTGGGACATCGTGACCGCCGCCAAGCACTTCTTTTGGGACTTCCAGTACGACGACAACGGCCTGCGGACGTCCTTCACCTTCTCGCGGGACTACGACAGCGACGGCACGACCGACAGGGTCGACAGGTTCACGTACCATGAGAACGGCAGGATCAAGACGGAGCTGATCGAGCGGGACGACGGGGAGTTCGGCGTCGCCGGAGCCGCCGCCGACGACGGCATCATCGACAACAGATGGATCAGAACGCATGAAAGCGATGGATCGCTTGGATCCATCCGGGTCGACCGCGACGGCGACGGGACATGGGACATGCTGGTCAGGCCTTCCGCCGCCGCCGAGATCGATGCGGCGTTTTCGGGGCGGGACGGCGGACCGTCCGACGATGCCGTCGAAGACGCGACCGCCGACGCCGGACAGGCCGAAACGCACGAAGGCGATGAAGGCGCGGACGACGGCGCCGTCGCCGGAAGCGGCCGGATCAGGAAGAAGGATCTGATCGAGATGGATGACGGCTCGTTCGGCGGGACCGCCGGCGACGGCGTCACCGACTCTTGGCAGATCAAGAGGTACGACGAGAATGGAGCGCTTGAGTCCGTCAAGACCGACCATGACTTGGACGGCAAATACAGCCGGATCGAAACGTTCACCCACCACGGAAACGGCCGGCTTGCGACGGCCCGGATCGAGTTCGACGCCGGCCGGGCCGGCGGAGCCGCCGACGACGGCATCATCGACGGCGTGTTGCTCGCGGCGTACGATGCCGACGGCGTGGCCGAGTCCGGCAAATACGACGACGACAACGACGGAACGTGGGACATCGTGACCGCCGCGAAGAGCTTCTCCTGGGACTTTCAATATGACGGCGACGGACAGCGCGTCTCCTTCACATTCCGGCGGGACTACGACGACGATTCCATAACCGACCGGATCGACAGGTACACCTACCACGGAAACGGCAGACTCAAGACGGTGCTGATAGAGCGGGACGACGGGGAGCCCGCCGCCCTTGGCGTCGTCGCCGACGACGGCGTCATCGACAGCAGGTGGATCAGAACGTTTGAAAGCGATGGATCGTACGGATCCACCAAGGCCGACCACGACGGCGACGGGACATGGGACGTGCTGGTCAGGCCTTACGCCGGCGACGGAAACGCCGAGGTCGAGGCGGCGTTTTCGGGATGGGATGACGGTCCGTCTCACGACGGTCACGACGATGAAAATGATGACGACGCCACCGCCGACGGCTCCGGCTCCGGCGTCGCGCAGACGGGGAGGCATGCCGGCGACGGCGCGTCCGAATCCACTGGACATGGCGCCGGCGACGACGGCGCGGGCGGCGGGATTCGCATCTACACCCGTCGCGAAAACGGCGGGATCAAAACGGAATTGACCGGGTTCGATGACGGACGGTTCGGAGGAACCGCCGGCGACGGCATCATCGACAACCGGATTCTTAAGACGTATGGCGTCGACGGCGCGCTCGATTCCGTCTTCTGGGATTACGACAACGACGGGACGTGGGACAGGACGGCGGACGCTCTCGCTTGGGGAGGCGCGGATGCGCGGGAGCCGGACGCGACGGCGCGCGCGGCCGATGCCATGGCGAGCGGCGGGCCGGACGACCGGATCGTCATCGTCGGCGGGGGTCTGGGCGGGGCTTCCCGTCACGGCGACTTCCCGCCGCACGCCGGCCATGAGTTCGACCCGTCGGGCATCGGCGCCTGAGCCCTTTGGCCCCGCACGGGACGTCGGCGCTTCGAGAAGCGCGCGCGGCAGACCCTAAGGACGGTCCGGCAGCTCCCGGTCGACGGCGTCGGCGGCCATCACCACCGTCTGGACCGCCCGCAGGAGGAAGTCCGGGTCCAGATTCTCGAACGTGTCCCGGGGCGTGTGGTAGTCCGGGTGGTCCTCCACGCCGAAGTAGAGGAAGGGGACGCCCGCCCGGTGGAAGGCCCCGTGGTCGGAGGCGAAGGTCCAGTCGTCGCCCGGTCCGTCCGGCGAGTCGTGCCCCGTCAGCAGGACGAGCGGCGCCCGGCGCGCCAGCCGCTCGACCAGCGGCTTGAACCGCGGATAGTGGCGGGTTCCGGCCACGTACAACTCGTCCGCCGCGTTGCGGCCGATCATGTCCAGATTGATGTTCAGCGCCAAGTCCCCGGCCGGCAGGGAATCCGCCAGCGCCCGGGCCCCCAGCAGACCGCGCTCCTCGGCGTCCAGCAGCGCGAACAGGAAGGCGTGCCGGGGCGGGCTGTCCATGAAACGGCGGGCGATGGCGAGCAGTCCGGCCACGCCGGAGGCGTTGTCGTCGGCGCCGTTGTAGATCTCCCCGTCCGCGGTCCCGAGGTGGTCGTAGTGGGCAGTGACCACGATGGTCCCGGCGCGCGGGTCCGCGCCGCCGATGCGGAACAGCAGGTTGACCCCCTCGACCTCGGCGCCGCCGCGGTCCTGGGCGGTGAAGGGATGGGCGTACCGGCCGTCGACCGGCGCGGTCCCCAGCGCGCGCAGCCGTCCCAGCAGGTATTCCCGGGCGCGCCGTCCGCCCTCGGTCCCGGCGGCCCGCCCGGCCATGCCGTCCGCCGCCAGCGCGCGGACCGTCTCCAGCGCGGCCTCCCGGTCGATGACGGGGAGATCCTGGGCGGTCCCGGCCGCGGGCGACAACAGCGCCGCCGCCAACATCGCCGACCTTCTCATGCCGCCGCTCTCTCCGCCGAAGGCTCCGAGCGTCGATGGTAGCACCGCCCGCGTCCGGACTCATCGGCGGCGGCCGCCGGTTTATTCCCGGGACGAAAAGTGGAATCATGCGGGACCGCGGCGGCCCGTCCGGGCCCGCGACCCGCAACGAGGACTTTCCCATGAACCGCAGAAAAGGGCTCCCGGCCGCCTTGGCCGCCCTGGCGCTGAGCGGCGCCGCCTTCTCCCAGAGCTCGGCCGACCTGGTGGCCGCCGCGCTGAACCACCCGCTCCGCCCCGCCGAGGACGCGGCGGACGACGAGCGGCGCATGCCGCTGGAGGTGCTGGCCTTCGCCGGCATCCGCGCCGGCATGCATGTCCTGGAGATGGAGGCGGGCGGCGGCTGGTACACCGAGATCCTAAGCCGCTCGGTCGGCCCCTCCGGCAGCGTGATCATGCAGAACCCGGCGGCCTTCGAGGGCTTCGTCGGCGACGCCGACGACGAGCGCGCCGCCCGGCTCGCCAACACGCGCCTTAGCACCACGCCCTTCGACGAGCTGGACGCCCCCGACGGGACCATCGACATGGTCACCTGGATCCTGGGCCCCCACGAGCTGTGGTTCCAGCCCGGCGGCGAGTCCTTGGGAGATCCCGGGCGCAGCTTCGCGGAGATCGCCCGGGTGCTCAAGTCCGGCGGCGTCTTCCTGGCGGTGGACCATCACGCGGCCGAGGGGACCGGGCCGGAGGTCGGCGGCACCCTGCACCGCATCCGCGAGGGCATCGTGCACGAGCATGCCGAGGCGGCGGGCCTGCGGCTGGTCCGCCGCTCCGCGCTGCACCGCAACGAGAGCGATCCGTTGGACATCGGCGTGTTCGACCCCGCCATCCGGGATCGCACCAGCAAGTTCGTGTCGCTGTACCGGAAGTGAGCGGCCGGTCCCCTCAGTCCGGCAGGGCGTAGGCGATCACGTAGCCGCCGGCCGCTTCGGCCAGGGGGCCGTCCTCGCCAGCCCCGGCCTCCGACCGGAGGAAATCGCCGCCGCCGGGCGCGGTCACGATCACGTATTGCCTGCCGGTCGCGGGGCTGACGTAACTCATCGGGGTGGCGGCCGAGGTGGCGGGCAGCGGGTCGGTCCACAGCACCCGCCCGGTGAACAGGTCGATGGCCCGCGCCGTGCTGTCCCGCACGCCGGCGCTGAAGATCAGCCCGCCGCCGGTCACCGCCGTGCCCGCCGCGTGGAACATGCCCATCGGCAACGGCAGCCGCGTCGGGATGCCCAGCGGCCCGTGGTCGGTGGCGGTCCCCAGCGGCCGGCGCCACAACACCTCCTGCGCGGCCAGATCCACCACCGCCATCTCGCCGTAGGGGGGCTCCATGCACGGGGCGAACAGCGGGGACAGGAAGAAGGTCGACGACACGGCGTAGGGCGTGCCGGTCTGCAGACCGCCGATGCCGAGGGGCTCGCCCTCCCGGACCTCGGCGCGGGGGATGAGGCGCACCACCGACGGCATGTGCAGCACGTTCGCCACCATCAGGTGGTTGACCTCATCCACTGCGACGCTGCCCCAGTTCATGCCGCCGGCCACGCCCGGGTAATAAAGCGTCCCGTGGCCGGTGGTCGGAGGGGTCAGGGGGCCCTCGTAGCGCATGCGGGCGAACCGCAACCGGCAGGCGGCGTGGTCGAACGGCGTGATCCCCCAGGTGTCCGCCTCGGTCAGCACCTTGTCCGCGAAGGAGGGCATGCCGGTGGAGAAGGGCTGCGTGGGGGAGGTGGTCTCCTCCGGGATGTCGGTCTGCGGCGTCGGAACCTCGCTCACCTCCGCCAGCGGCTCGCCGGTCTCGCGGTCCAGCAGGAACACCTCGCCGCGCTTGGTGGGCACGATCACCGCCTTGCGGACCGCGCCGTCCACCGGGATGTCGGCCAGGGTCGGCTGGGACGGCACGTCGTAGTCCCAGATGTCGTGATGGGTGGTCTGGAAGCGCCAGCGGACCCGGCCGGTGGCGGCGTCCAAGGCCACCACCGAACTGGCGTAGCGCTCCATCGCCTCGCTGCGGTGGCTGCCGTAGTAGTCGGGCGTCGCGTTGCCGGTGGGCAGGTAGACCAGTCCCAGCTCGTCGTCGGCGCTGGTGAGGCTCCACACGTTCGGCGTGCCGCGGGTGTAGCTCTCCCCTTCGGGCGGCGCCCCGGCCCGCTCCTCGCGGCCCATGTCCCAAGCCCAGACCAGCTCGCCGCTGACCGGGTCGAAGCCGCGCACGACCCCGGACGGCTCCTCCGTCTCCCGGTTGTCCAGCACCCAGCCGCCGAGCACCAGCACGCCGCTCGCGATGGTGGGCGGCGAGGTCGTGTAGTAGAAGCCGGGCTTGACCTCGCCCATGCCGGCCAGCAGGCTGACCTGCCCGTCCTCGCCGAAGCCGGCGCAGGGCAGGCCGGTGGCGGCGTCCACCGCGATCAGCCGGGCGTCGGTGGTGGCGGTGAAGACGCGCTCGGCGCAGGTCGCCGGGTCGCCGGGCGTCCGGTGGTGGGTGACGCCGCGGCAGGTGTCCCAGAAGCCGAAGCGCGGGCTCCGGATCTCGGGATCGTAACGCCAGCGTTCTTGACCGGTGTCCGGATCCAGAGACAGGATGATGTTCCGGCCGGTGCAAAGGTACAGGCTGTCGCCCGTCTGGATGGGGGTGCCCTTGAACTCGCCGGGCACGCCGGTGCGGATCTCCCAGGCCCGCTCCAGCCGGCCGACGTTGCCGCGGTTGATCTGGTCGCTGGGGGCGAAGCGGGTGCCCGCCCGGGTCGCGCCGTAGTGGCCCCAGCCGCCGTCGGCGCGGATCTGGCCGGTTCCGGCGGCGGCCGGGTCGCCGACCTCGTAGCCGCCGGCGGCGAACAGCGCGGCGACGAGCGCGGCCCCGGCCGCCAGGCCCAGCCGGGTCGGCCACAGCCGCAGCAGCGGAACCGGCTCGTCCCCCAGTAGTCCCCGGCGCGTCCGGGGCAGCAGGAACCACAGCCCCAGCGCGCTGAACAGGCCCACCCGCGGCAGCAGCGCCCAGGCGTCCAGCCCGGCCTCGTACAGCGCCCACAGCCAGGTCAGTCCCAGAAAGGCGCCGTACAACTGCGCACCGCGCCGGTCGCCCCGGAACAGCAACGCGCCGCACGCCGCCAGCGCGGCTCCGGCCGGCAGGTAGTAGAGGGAGCCGCCGGCGGCGGCGAGCAGCGCACCCTGCCAGAGCAGCAGGACGCCGGCCAGGGCGACCACTGCGGCCAACACGCGGGGCTTGGGGTGCGAGGGGGACTCGGTGCTCATGGGCGCTCCTTGGCGCGGCGGGTGCGGCCGGGGATTGTCGCACAGATTCCCCGGCCGGGAAGGGGGTTTCCCGCGGCGTGTTTCCCGCGGCGTTTCCCCGCGGCGGCGGGCTCAGCGCGGCAATCCGCCCCGCGGCGGCGGCGGCTCGGACCGCGGGCTCCGGACCGGCGGGGATGCCGTCCGCCGCGCGGAGTCGTCCGAACCGCGGGGTTCGGACTGCCGCCGTCCGGAGGACGGCGCGGTCTGCCGCGCGGCGCGGGCCGGGCGGGCGGCCTCCGGCCGCCGCCGGGATTGGGACGCCTCCTCGCGCCGGCTGGAATAGTCCGCCGCCGAGCGCCGCACGGCGCTGTCCGGCCGGTCGGACGGGGACGGCCGCCGCGCCGGCTCCCGGACGGTCCGCTGGGCTGGCTCGCGGCGGGCGAGGGATGGCCGGTCGGCGGCGCGGGCCTCGATGGCGATCGCCGGGCGGGGCCGCGCGCCGTCCGCGGCGGGGCGCCGGACCGATGGAACGCCGCGGTCGGCGGTCCGCCGGGCGGGGCTGTCCGCCGCCGAGCGGGTCTGCGACGCCTCCCGCCGGCTGGCGGGATCGTCCCGCCCCCAGGATGCCTCGTAGCGCTCCCGCCGCTCCCGGCTCCGCGCCGCGGACGCGTCCGGAACGGAGCCGCGCGCCGAATAGGGCGCGCGCTCGGGCGCCGCGGAGCCGGCGGGCTCGCCGTACCGGCGCCGGGCGCCGGCGGGGCGCGGTCCGCCGCGCCGGTCCGCGCGCCATTCGCCGCCGAGGCGGCCGTAGTCGCGCCCGCCGCGGAAGCGCGGCCCCGCGTAACGCCGGTTGAAGTCGGCGATGCCGTAGCGGCGGTAGCCGTAGCGGTCGTAATAGCGCCTTCCGTAGTAGGGGTGCCGGAGGTAGCTTGGGTGGAACACGCGCAGGTTGAAGTCGGGCCAGCTGATGCCGTAGGCGGTGGTGACCCCCCAAAAGTGACGGGACGAGAACGGGTAGTCGCGCGGATAGGGATAGTAGTACAACGGCCGCGGCGTCGGATGGTAGCCGTAGACCCGGGTCCGTTGCCGGGTCACCACCTCCCGCGGCGCGTAGCGCGGCACACGGACGGTCTCCTCGTCGGCCGGCCGGATCTCGATCGAGTCGCCGTCGACCGTCACGGTCTGGAACTCGTCGGAGGCCAGGTTGCCGGCCTCGAGCGCCTGCCGGCGGAACGCCGCCACCGCCGCCAGCACCTGCGGCCGCCGGCCGAGCACCGCCTCGCCGAGCCGCCAGGTCGCGCTCAGCTCCCGGTCCATCATCCGCACGATCTCCGGGTAATTGAGCAGCGCCACCACGGACTCGTCCCAGCCCTCGTCGGGCCTTAGGCCGCCGTCGGATTCCAGCCGGTCCAGGAAGCGCGCCGCCATCACGATCTGGAGCGGGTAGGTGGAGGCGGGCAGGATGACGGCCACGAGGCTGTCGGGATACAGCGCGTAGGGGGCCACCAGCCGCTCCAGCTCCCGCGCCGCGTGCGGCGCGGCGGCCGCCGCCGGCTGGGCCGCCGCCGGCCCGGAGGCGCAACCCGCCAGCAACCCGACGGCGGGCAGGCACATGAAAAACCCAGCAAAACAGGTTCGGATGCCCATGGCTTCGCTCCTGTCGTCGCCTGATGACGGCCCGAGTCTACCGCAGAAAGCTGAACGGCGGCTGAACGTGCCCCGACTTTATCGCGCAGGCACCGTCCTCATTGAGAGGCGGCCCATCGATAGCGGACACCCCTGGCCTTCTCTATCGGTTTTCTTGTTTTTTCCACTTTGTTTTCATCAACGGCTTTTTTCAGCCAAGCATCGAGTTGAGTTTTCGCCAGCCCTTGCTTGTCGAACAACTCGTCCAACTCGGCCCGTGACTTGGCTTCGCCCCCGCAAATGTCCTTGATTTTGACGAGGAAAATTTCATAAAAACTCATCTCTACGGCGTTCTCCGAGGCCGTATCCGCCCAACCGTTTCGCGCCCGCGTCCGTTTCCCGCGCCTTTCGCATCGGCTGCCTGTTGATCATCCCCAAGCGGCAACTCATCGGTCTGGGACGGGGACGCGGGTGGTCGGGCGCCGGAAACCCGGTCCGGTCTCATCTGCGGTTGAACGGGACCGTCAGATCCTCGGTCCGCGAACAGCTTGCCGACATCAACGTCTTCGATATGTTCGGGCAACCACTTTTCACCCGCCTTGACGGCTAATTCGGCGTTGCCGGCCGCGCCGTCGGCCGTGCGGCGCACCCAGAGCGGCGTCCATTCATTCTTTAAGCTCTCCACCGCGCCGTGCCAGGTGCCCCCCTTGTTTCTGCTTGAATGAACCACGACGGCGGCATCGGAAAGGCAGTAAATGTATTTGTTTCTCTGCATGAGACTTCCTCTGTTGAACCCCGCCTCGGGGTAGGAAGAGGAGACCAGAGCAAGATGTTTTTCCCTGAGGTGTTTCCGGTACTTCTTTCCGGAGCTTTCGTTCAAAAGGCCGCCCGCGAGCACCCCGACCGCCGTCCCGTTGGAGTCCAAAGACCCCAGCATGGAAGCCTCGTCGACCCCTCTCGCGCAACCTGAAACGACGGGACGTCCGCTCTCGGCGACTTTGATGCCCAGTTCGCGGCTGAATTCCAGATCCGCATCGGGCGCGTCGCGGGAGCCGACCACCGCCAGTCCGCCCTTGTCGAGAAGGAGCCTGTCGCCGCATCCGAACAGGACGGCGGGGGAGTCTTTCCCAAGGCGCTTTTTGAGTCGTCCCGGATAATCCTGATCGAGGCAGGTCATGATCCACAGGCCCGCGCGGAGCCATTTCTCCGTGGCGAGCGCAAGGGCCGGTCCGCGGCCCATCAGGCGCTTGATTCGCTCGAGGGTGACATCCTTGTCCGACCAGGAATTGAGCAGATGGTCAGGATCCCCGGACATCAACCTTTCCGGCGAAAGCGAACGTTCGTTCAGCCACGAGGCGAACCGCCCCCACTCGCCGGGAGACAGCGGCTTTCCCGAATCGTCGCCGGCCTTGGAGAAGCGGGCGGTCAGCAATAAAACCGCTTGCGTTCCTGGTGATATCGACATTTAGTCTCCGGTTTTGGCTGAAGTCAGCGCCACTGGGTAGACGGGACCGCACCCTTTTTGTCTCAGCAAAGCGGCGAGCACCGCAACGGTCCATCCGGAATCAACCATATCATCCACCAAAAGGGCCGGCGTTTCGGATATTCCGTCCCTGACTTCAAAAGCCCCATCCAGATTGTTGCACTGATAAAAGCGGTTTTGCTGCATTTTTTGAGGCTTGTTTTGGGACCTATCAAGTTAACTCCACCTCTCCCGGTAACTAACTGATAAAATTAGCAATTTATTGTGGTGGCCATTGGGGGGCCAAATCTGATAAAATAATCAGACTTGTGGCCCCCAAGGAGCAGCCCATGAACGACGGCATC
>CAYSVD010000050.1:0-2948 GCA_964434395.1 uncultured Pseudohongiella sp. | reverse complement strand
GCCCGTCTCCGTCCTTGCGCGGTTTCAGCGCCCGAAGCGCCCCAGGCGCCGGTCCCGCCCCTGCGGCGCGGGCGGCCGGATGCCGCTCCCGGGTCCACCCGAAAGACCTCCCGCGGCGAAGCGCGGCGCGTCCCCGGCGCGGGCGGCGGAGGAGCGGCGGGGGAAACGCGCGGAATCGCGGCATGTCGAGGAGGGGGGACCGCCGCCGGTCCGGGAATAGCCTGACGCCGCGGCCCGCGCGCCGGCGCGGCTTCCCGTCTGCAGGAAAGCCCCATGCGCCGGCACGGACCGGAGACCGCCGGGACGGCCCCGCGGGGAGCCAGCCGCCGCCGTGCCTGCCGGATCGGGCGGGACGGGCGCGCCAAGGCGGGGACGGCGCCCTGCGGCGGGGACGATGCGGCCCAACTCCCCGGAACCGGGGCCGGGACATCCGTAGGGCCGGAGGGGGAGATCCGCCCGGCCCCGGTGCCCGGGGACGGCGGAACGGCGCCGCCCCGTGCGGGCGATCTGGCGGCGACGCCCGGACGCCCCCCCTTCTCGACGAGGGGAATGCCCCGGAACCGGCATGCATCGGAGCGGCGGAAGCGCGGGAACGGCGGCACCGTCCCCCGGGCGACCCAGGGACGGAACGCCGGCAACCTGTCTCCCGGAGGCTGGCTGGCGGCGGGAGAATCCCCGTCCTGACGCGCCTGTGGGCTCATACGGGCCGGAATGCCCTGTACCCCCCGGAGATGTCCGAAAGCCGCCCAGGCGGGCTTGTCGGCGCTTCCTGACGGAGGCAGGCAGGCGTCCGGGCTCCGCCAGAGGGGGCAGGGCGGTTCGGCGCGCTCCGTTCCGCATCCTCCAAGGCCCTCTCTCCAAGGCGGCGGCAAGCAAGTGGCCTGCTCCGGGTGCCGGGCGGCGCAGACAACGGTGAGCCCGAAGCCGCCGCGGCGAATCCCCGTCGAAAAGCGTCGGCCTGTCGTTCCCCGCCCCGCGGCCGCGCCGCCGTCATGCCGGCCGGATGACCGGCGCGGGCCGAAGGCGCGGTTTCAGCCCCGACCGGCATCGACGCTCGGCGCAACCCGCCGCCCCGGAACGCCCGCACAAGAAATCGACGAGGGGTGGAACGCCCCGGAACCCGCGGGCATCGGAGCGGCAGTTGTAGGAACGGCAGTGCCCCCCCCCCGCAGGGATACCCCCCGGAGACGTCCGAAATCCTCCCAAGCGGGCTTGTCGGCGCTTCCTGGCGGGGCGGGCGCGCGGGCTCCGCCAAGGGCGACCACCGGGGAGCGCCTCCGGCGGGGCGCATCCCGTCTTTCAGATCTGGCCCCAGCGCAGGCGGCAGGTGTCGGGTGGAACCGGACGGCCGAATCAGCGCCCCAGCGGCGGCGCCCCGGAACCGACGGATCTCGACAAGGCGGCAACACCGGTGCCGGCGGGACCGGACCACGCCGCCGGCCCCCGCCAAGGGGACAGAGACGGGCCTGTCGCCTCCGCCCCGGACGGGAGGCGACGCCCCCTGAAACCGGCTGACCGGCCCTTGTGCGCCGCCAGCGGCCGGGGAGGCGGTTCCGGCGCAGGCCTGCCTCCGCTAGAGGGACGCAGGCCGGGCGGCGCCAAGAGACGAGACGGCGGTCCCTGCCGGGATGGCGAAGGCCCTCGGACAGGCGGCGTCAGCCTCCTGCAAGCCCGCCGGGGGTGCGGATTTCAGGCAGATTCGGTGGGGGAATCGGGAAGGCAGAAGGCCGGGGGGAAAAGCGGGGAATGGTTGGGAGAGTGCATTTCGACACAATTCGCCGCTGCGACCGTGACACAATTTGACACTTGTACTTGACAGTTATAGTGTTATATTAGCCCCATGAACGCGAAGGCGGAAGAGCGGCCGTTCTCGCTGGATGAGCTGGCGAAGCAGTCGGCGCTGCCCAGGCGCACGGTCCGGTACTACATCCAGATCGGGCTGCTCGACCGCCCAGAAGGGGCGGGCCGGGGGGCGCATTACACCCGGCGGCACCTTGAGCAGCTGATGAAGATACGCGAGTGGCGGCGGCAGGGCCTGTCCCTGGAGCGGATCCGCGAACTGCTGGAGGCGAAAGCCGCCCCCGGGCAGGAGCCGCCGCCGCGCGCGCGGACGCAGGGCCGGATCGAGCTTCGCAGCAACGTCCTGGTCGATGAGGGCGTGGAGATCGTCATCGACCCGAAACGCTGCGGCATGACGGCGAAGGAGGTCGGCAGATTGATCGCCGGCGTGATGGACCTGTGCAGGGAAATCCAAAACGGCAAATGAACAGGAGGATCCAATGAGACACGAAACCGCGGCGGCGGTGCTTGAACCCGCGGAAGGGCGCGTCGTCCTGGAGTCGGTCGATGTCAGGGCCGGGCTGCGCGGGCTGATGTCCGAGGTGGTTGCGACGCAGACCTACCGGAACGTCGAGAAGACCAACATCGAGGCCGTGTACACGTTCCCGCTGCCGCTGGATGCGGTGCTGCTGGAGCTGGAAATGGAGCTCAACGGCAAACGGAAGAAGGGCGTCGTGCAGGCCAGGCCCGAGGCGCAGGAGCGCTACGAGGATGCGGTGGTGGAGGGGGATTCGGCGGCGTTGCTGGAGCGGGTCGGACCGGGCCTCTTCACCGTCAACGTGGGCAACATCCTGCCGGGCGAGAAGGCGGTGATCCGCATCCGGTACGCGCAACTGCACCACTGGCAGGGCGACAGCCTGCGTTTCCACCTCCCCACCACCATCGCGCCCCGCTACGGCGACCCGGCGGCCGCCGGGCTGAAGGAGCACGAGACGCCGGAGTACGCCTTGTCCGCGGACCGCGGCTTTTCCCTGACGGTGCGCATCGAGGGCGAGCTGGCCCGGGCCGGCTTCGAGTGCCCGACCCATCCGGCGGCCGTGTCGGAGGAGGGCGGAGTCCGGGAGATCTCGTTCGGCGGCGGCTACGCCCAGATGGACCGGGACTTCGTG
>CAYSVD010000049.1:0-3533 GCA_964434395.1 uncultured Pseudohongiella sp. | reverse complement strand
GTCAGCTGGCGCGCCGGTCCGCCCCGGGCCGGGACCGTCCACAGCTGCGGCGCGCCGGTCACCGCGAGGCGCAGGGCCACCACGGACCCGTCCGGCGACAGGGCGGCGGCCTGTGCGCCGCGGGCCAACAGGTAGCGGCCGATATCGGCCGGGTCGTCCCCGGCACGGCCCACCGTCAGCGGCTCGCTCCGCGGCGAGACGGACTCGGGCGGCTGGGCGGCGGCGCCGGCCAAGGAGCCCGCCAGCAACAGGGGAAGGATCGATGATCCGCGCATGGGGCGAGTGATACCGGCTCCGGACCGCGCTGTCAACACAACTCAACACAACTCAACTCAAGGAGTTCCGGTGAGGTTCCGGACGCGCCCCCGCGCGCCGGCCACGAGCCCGACCTGTGGGAGCCGGGCGGCTGACCGTCCCGGTCCGTCGCGCCGCTGGCGGCTCACCCGAAAGACCTGCGGCCCGCGCGGTCGGCTCCCGGGCGGGACGCCGCCGGCTCGCCGCGCGGGCGCGTCCGGAACCTCACCGGAACACATCACCGGAACCTCACCGGAACCTCTCCTTGACAGCGCGGCCCGGAGCCGGTATCACTCGCCCCATGCGCGGACCATCGATTCTTCCTCTGCTGCTGGCGGGCGCCTTGGCCGGCGCCGCCGCCCAGCCGCCCGAGTCCGTCTCGCCGCGGAACGAGCCGCTGACGGTGGGTCGCGCCGGGGACGACCCGGCCGATATCGGCCGCTACCTGCTGGCCCGCGGCGCGCAGGCCGCCGCCCTGTCGCCGGACGGGTCCGTGGTGGCCCTGCGCCTCGCGGTGACCGGCGCGCCGCAGCTGTGGACGGTCCCGGCCCGGGGCGGACCGGCGCGCCAACTGACCTTCGGCAACGGCGTGACCTTCTTCCGCTTCGCTCCCGACGGGCGGCACATCCTCTACGGCGCCGACAACGACGGCAACGAGCGGGAGGCCTACACGCTCATCAGCGTGGACGGCGCCTCCGAGCGGACCGTCCTGCCCCCGGCCGCCGACGGCTTCCGCACCTTCGGCGCCTTCTCCCCCGACGGCGGGGCGGTTTACTACGCCTCGACCGAGCGCAACGGCCTGGACTACGATCTGTACCGGACGGAGCTCGCCGACGGCCGGACCGCCATGCTCTTCCAGGGCGAATACGGCAATTTCCCGCGCGCCCTGTCGCCCGACGGCCGCTGGCTGGCGTTCAGCGAGACCGTCGGGGAGGACGCTGACAACCTGTACCTGCTGGACACCCGCGACGGCGCCGTGACCGTCGTCTCCCGTCCGGAGCCCCGGGCCAGCCACGTCGACGGCGGCATCGCCTGGACGCCGGACGGCCGCGGGTTCTACCTGGCGTCCAACGCCGGCCGCGAGTTCGCCGCGCTGATGCGCTACAGCCTGGCGTCGGCGGGGCTCCGGCCGGCCGAGGGCATCCCGGAGGCGCCGCGCGACGTCGAGAGCGTGACCGTGTGCGGCGAGGACGGGCGCTGGCTGGCCTGGACCCTCAACGCGGACGGCTTCGACGAGCTGCATGTGCGGGACATGCGTACAGGATCGATGGTGGAGCCGCCGCCGTTGCCCGAGGGCGTCCACGCGCTGAGCTGCGGCGCGCGGACCGCGCGCATGGCGATCCGCACCAACGGCTGGCGCACCCCGGGGGACGTGCACGTGTGGGACCTGGCCGACGGACGGTTCGACCGGGTGTTCGCCTCGAACCTGGCCGGGCTGGACCCGGAGCGGCTGGTGCGGCCGGTCAGCGTGCGCATGCCGGCCCGGGACGGGGTGATGCTGCAGGGGTTGCTGTACCTGCCGGACGCCGCCTCCCGCCGGACCGGCGCGCCGCCGCCGGTGCTGTTCGAGGTGCACGGCGGCCCCACCGCCCAGTCCCGGGCCACCTTCGACCCGGTGGCGCAGTACCACGCGGACCGCGGGGTGGCGGTGTTCGAGCCCAACGTGCGCGGCTCCACCGGCTTCGGCCGGACCTACGCCACGCTGGACGACCGCGCCCGCCGCCTGGACAGCGTGCGCGACCTGGTGGACATGCTGGCGTTTTTCGAGGAGGACGGCCGGGTGGACGCCTCCCGAGCGGCCGTGGCCGGCGGCTCCTACGGCGGCTACATGGTCAACGCCGTGCTGGCGGGCTGGCCGGACGCGTTCCGCGCCGGAGTGTCCCGCTACGGCGTGGCCGACTGGGTGACGGCCCTGAGCGTCGCCTCGCCGGCCCTCAAGGCCTCGGACCGGATCGAGTACGGCGACATCAACGAGCCGGAATGGCGCTCCTTCTACGAGGTCAACTCGCCGATCCGCCAGGCGGACCGGATCCGGGTTCCGGTGCTGTTCTCCCACGGGGAGATGGACCCGCGTATCGACATCGCGGAGACCGAGACCATGGTCCGGGCCCTGCGCCGCAACGGCGTCGACGCGCCGTTCATCCGGGTGCCCGACGAGGGCCACGGCTGGCGCAAGCTGTCCAACCGCCTGTTCTACTACCGCCGGCAGGCGGAATTCGTGGAGTCCCGGCTGGGGCTTTGACCGCGCCGCGGCTTCCGGCCGCGGGACGGCATCGACGGAACCGACGCCCCGCGTACGAGTCTGTCCAAGTCTGTGTCCAAGTCTGTTGAACGTTCGTCCCGGCGGGAGTACACTCGCGTCCCGCGCCTCCCCGAACGCATCCCTTCACATGGAGACACCCATGTCCCTCAGAATCAACGACACCGCGCCGAATTTCATCGCCCGCACCACCCAAGGCGAGATCGATTTCCACCAGTGGCTGGGCGACCAGTGGGGGATCCTGTTCTCGCACCCGAAGGACTTCACGCCGGTGTGCACCACCGAGCTCGGCTACATGGCGGGCCTCGAGGGGGAGTTCGCCCGCCGCGGCTGCCGGATCATCGGCCTTAGCGTCGATCCCGTCGAAAGCCACGCCGAGTGGGCCAAGGACATCGAGGAGACCCAGGGCCACGCGGTGAACTACCCCATGATCGGCGATCCCGATCTGGCGGTGGCCAAGCTGTACAACATGCTGCCCGCCGGCGAGCCGGGCGGCGCCGAGGGGCGGACCGCGGCCGACAACGCCACGGTCCGCTCGGTGTTCGTCATCGCCCCGGACAAGACCATCCGGCTGATCATGACCTATCCCATGACCACCGGGCGCAATTTCGACGAGATCCTAAGGGCGCTGGACTCCATGCAGCTGACCTCCCGGCACGAGGTGGCCACGCCCGTGAACTGGAAGCGGGGCGAGGACGTGATCATCGCGCCGTCGGTCTCCGACGAGGATGCCGGGAAGCGCTTCCCCGAGGGCTGGAAGACCGTCAAGCCCTACCTGCGCACGGTCCGGCAGCCCGACTGAAGGTCGCGCCGTTCCGGCGGCGCGAAGACCGGCGGGCTCGGGCGGCCGCCCGCGGCTTCCGGCGGGGCGATTCCGGCGTGCGCCGGCGGACCGCAACGGGATTGTCATAAAACCGTAGCGGAACCGTAACAACCCGCGCCTAGCAGATCGTCGGACTTAGGGTGAAATTCAGCGTCG
>CAYSVD010000048.1:0-3628 GCA_964434395.1 uncultured Pseudohongiella sp. | reverse complement strand
ATCCTGCACGGGCGCTACGTCTGCCTCGCCCGCAGGCCGCGCTGCGGCGGCTGCCTCATCAGGGATCTGTGCGAGTACGGGAAGAAGACCGCGTAGCGCTCACGAGGGGCGGCGGCCCGCGGCGGCGACCCGCAGCCGCAGGGCGTTGAGCCGGATGAAGCCGGCCGCGTCGGCCTGGTCGTAGGCGCCCGCGTCGTCCTCGAAGGTGGCGATGCGCGGGTCGAACAGGGAGTCGTCCGACTCCCGCCCGGTCACGACGACGTTGCCCTTGTACAGCTTCAGCCGGACCTTGCCGTTGACATGCCGCTGCGATTCGTCGATCAGCGCCTGCAGCGCGGCGCGCTCCGGCGACCACCAGTAGCCGTTGTACACCAGCGCGGCGTAGCGCGGCATCAGCTCGTCCTTGAGGTGCGCCAGCTCCCGGTCCAGGGTGAGGGACTCCATGGCGCGCCGGGCCTTGAGCAGGACGGCGCCGCCGGGCGTCTCGTAGCATCCCCTGGACTTCATGCCCACGCAGCGGTTCTCCACGATGTCGGCCCGGCCGACGCCGTTGGCGCCGGCGAGGCGGTTCAGCCGCCCGAGCGCCGCCGCCGGCGAGAGGGCCTCGCCGTCGACGGCCGCGACGTCCCCCCGGCGGAATGCGAGCTCCACCGCGGTCGGCCTGTCGGGCGCGGCCTCCGGCGAGACGGTCCACCGCCACATGGCCTCGTCCGGCTCGGCCCCGGGATCCTCCAGCCGCCCCCCCTCGTAGGAGACGTGCAGCAGGTTGGCGTCGATGGAATAGGGAGGCTCGCCGGCCGCTCCGCTTTCGACCGGAATGCCGCGCCGCTCGCAGTATTCCAGCAGCGTGTCCCGGGACGTCAGCTCCCACTCCCGCCAGGGCGCGATCACCCCGAGCTTCGGGTTCAGGGCGTGGACGCCCAGCTCGAAACGGACCTGGTCGTTGCCCTTGCCGGTCGCGCCGTGGGCGACCGCGTCGGCCCCGGTCTCCTCGGCGATCTCGACCAGCCGCTTCGCGATCAGCGGCCGGGCGATGGCGGTGCCGAGCAGGTACTCGCCCTCGTACAGGGCGTTGGCCCGGAACATGGGGAACACGAAGTCGCGGACGAACTCCTCGCGCAGGTCCTCGATGCGGATCTCCTCGATCCCCATCGCCTCGGCCTTGGCGCGGGCCGCCTCCAGCTCCCCGCCCTGGCCGAGATCGGCGGTGAACGCGACCACCTCGCAGGAGCGGGTCTCCCGCAGCCAGCGGGCGATCACCGAGGTGTCGAGGCCGCCGGAATAGGCCAGCACGACTTTCTTCGCGTCCCGCATGGGGCTCGCCTCCGCGGCGGAGAACCGGACGGGGCGCGCGGACCGCACGGCGCGTCCCCTTTCCTATGGGATACAATGGGCCGCTTCCAACGCGGGGCCGGACCCATGAGTGTACAGCGCGCGAGCCTCGTCCGGCCCGACGACTGGCATCTGCACCTGCGCGACGGAGAGACCCTGCGGACCACCGTGCCGCACAGCGCCAGGGTCTTCGGGCGGGCGGTCGCGATGCCGAACCTGGATCCCCCGGTGACGACGGTGGAGGCGGCGCTGGCCTACCGTAGCAGAATCCTGGCCGCGGTTCCAGAAGGCATGGCGTTCGAGCCGCTGATGACGCTGTACCTCACGGACGGCACGCCCGCGGCGGAGATCGACCGGGCCGCGGAGCGCCCCGAAATCGCCGGCGTCAAGTACTATCCCGCCGGCGCCACCACGAACTCGGAGAACGGCGTCACCGCCATCGAAAAGGCCTATCCGGCGATCGAGCGGCTGGCGCGGACCGGCATGCCGTTGCTGGTGCACGGCGAGGTGACCGACCCGGCCGCCGACATCTTCGACCGCGAGCGCATGTTCATCGATGCGGTGCTGGTTCCGCTGCTGGACCGCTTTCCGGAGCTCAGGCTGGTCATGGAGCACATCACCACCCGCGAGGCCGCGGCCTTCGCGGCGGAGGCTCCGGCGAACGTGGCGGCGACCATCACCGCGCATCACCTGCTGTACAGCCGCAACGACCTGCTGGCGGGCGGGATCCGGCCGCACCTGTACTGCCTGCCCGTGCTGAAGCGGGACGGCCACCGCCGCGCCCTGCTCGATGCCGCCACCGGCGGCGACCCCAAGTTCTTCCTCGGCACCGACTCGGCGCCCCACGCCCGGGGCGACAAGGAGTCCGCGTGCGGCTGCGCGGGCGTCTACACGGCCCCGGCCGCCATCGAGCTGTACGCGGAGGCCTTCGACCGGGCGGGCGCGCTGGACCGGCTGGAGGGCTTCGCCAGCCTCCACGGCCCGGCCTTCTACGGCCTGCCGGCCAACCGGACCCGCATCGAGCTGCGCCGGGAGGCCTGGACCGTGCCGGAGAGCTTCCCGCTCGGCGGCGGGACCGTGGTTCCGGCGCGCGGCGGCGAAACCGTCGCCTGGCGGCTGGCCAGCCAAGCCCCCCGGCGGAGCGCGTCATGAGCGGCGCGGACCCGGACGCCGCCCTGCCGCCGATGGCCCGGCGGTTCCGCGGATTCCTGCCGGTGGTGGTGGACCTCGAGACCGGCGGGTTCAACTCCGCCACCGACGCCGTGCTGGAGGTGGCCGCGTTCACGCTCGCCATGGACCCCGACGGCGAGCTGGCGATCGACCGCTCCTACAGCAGCCACGTCGAGCCCTTCGAGGGCGCCAACATCGAGGCGGCCTCCCTGGAGTTCACGGGCATCGATCCGTTCAACCCCCTGCGCGGCGCCCTGCCCGAGCGGGAGGCGTTCCGGGACATGTTCAAGATGATCCGCGAGAGCGTGAAGGCCAACGGCTGCAACCGGGCCATACTGGTCGGCCACAACGCCCACTTCGACCACGCCTTCGTGCGCGCCGCGAGCGAGCGCGGCAAGCTGAAGCGCAACCCCTTCCACCCGTTTTCGAGCCTCGACACCACCAGCCTCGGCGGGCTCGCCTTCGGGCAGACCGTGCTGGCGCGCGCCTGCCGGGCGGCCGGCATCGAGTTCGAAAACGACGAGGCGCACTCCGCCCGCTACGACGCGCGGAAGACCGCCGAGCTGTTCTGCGCGGTCGTCAACCGCTGGAAGGCGCTGGGCGGATGGCCGCCGCCCGGAGGGCCCTCAGTCCCCGGCTGAGCCGGCCTTGTCGACCAAGGGCTTGAGCTCGCCCTTCTCGTGCATCTCGGTGATGATGTCGCAACCCCCGATCAGCTCGCCGTCGATGTAGAGCTGGGGAAAGGTCGGCCAGTTGGAGACCTTGGGCAGGGTCGCCCGGATCTCCGGATGGCTCAGGATGTCGACGAAGGCGAAACGCTTGCCGCAGGCCATCAGCGCCTGCGTCGCTTGGGCGGAAAAGCCGCACTGGGGCTGTTGCGGGCTTCCCTTCATGTACAGCAGGATGCTGTTGCCGCTGATCTGCTCCTTGATGGTTTCTTCAACGCTCATCGTATGGCCTCGCAAAGAAGGACGGTTGGCGACGGTGCCGGGGCGATTCTACACCAGGCGCGGCGCGCTCCGCCACCGCCGCCTCACTTCGCCGCCTTGCCGCCGCCTCCTTCGCCGCGCCCGGCCGCCGCTCCCCAGCCGCCGCCGCCGGGCGCGGCGAAGGAGGCGGCGGCAAG
>CAYSVD010000047.1:0-6402 GCA_964434395.1 uncultured Pseudohongiella sp. | reverse complement strand
TCCTTGGTGGCCTGGCGCTGCGAGTCGTTGAAGTAGGCCGGCACGGTGACCACCGCCTCGGAGACCGCCTCCCCGAGGTAGTCCTCCGCCGTCTTCCTCATCTTCATCAGGATCTGCGCGGAGATCTGGGGCGGCGACATCTTCTCGCCGTTCACCTCCACCCAGGCGTCGCCGTTGTCGTTCTCGACGATGGCGTACGGCACCATCTTGATGTCCTTCTGCACGACGTCGTCCTTGAACCGCCGCCCGATCAGCCGCTTGATGGCGAACAGGGTGTTGCTCGGATTGGTGACCGCCTGGCGCTTGGCCGACTGGCCCACCAGCGTCTCCCCGTCGCCGCTGTAGGCGACGATGGAGGGGGTGGTGCGGTCGCCCTCTGCGTTCTCGATGACCTTCGGCTTGCCGGCGTCCATGATCGCGACGCAGGAATTGGTCGTGCCGAGGTCGATGCCGATGATTTTGCCCATGTCGAAACTCTCCGTTCTGCCGGCGCCGGGGCGGCGTCGCCGCCCGCGGCCCGTTTGTTCAATGTTGGCCCGGACCGTCCTCGATTCAAGAACCGGGCCGGGGCGTCCCGTCGGCCCGGCCGCCGCCGGGCCCCGCCGGATCCTTCGAGACGATCACCATGGCCGGGCGGATCACCCGGCCGTGCAGCGTGTAGCCCTTCTGCACCACGACGAGCACCGTGTTCGGCTCCACGTCCGGGCTCTCCCGCGTGGACATGGCCTGGTGCAGGTCCGGGTCGAAGGGCTCGCCCGCCGGGTCCACCGCCTTGATGTTGAACCGGCCGAAGCAGTCGACGAAGCTCCGGAGGGTCAGGTCCACGCCCTCGTAAATGGCGCGCGCGGCGGCGTCCTCATGCCCCGCCGCCGCATCCAGCGCCCGCTCCAGGTTGTCCATGACCGTGAGCAACGCGACGCTGAAGTCCTTCTGGCCGAGGCGGTGGGCCCTCTCGACGTCCTTTTCGGTCCGGCGCCGGAGATTCTGCATCTCGGCCTGGACCCGCAACAGGTCGTCCCGGGCCCGGCGGGCCTCCTCCTCGGCCTCGGCCAGCCGCTCCAGCAGCTCGTCCGCGGACGGGGGGAGTTCGGAGCGGACCGTCTCCGCCTCGCCGGCGGCCCCGCCGTCCGGGGTTCCGTCGGCCGCGGCCTCGCCGGCCGCCGCCTCCCCGGGCCGCCCGCATCCTTTCTCCTCGTCCCGCTCGTCCTGTCCGGGCTTCCGCCCGCCGTGCCGGGGTTTCGCGCTCATGCCCGCTCCGAATCGCCGTTCGCCGCGCCGCCGCGAAGGGTCCGGGGCGGTCCGCGCAGGGCCGATATGGGGCCGGTCCGCCGCAATTCAAGCGGCCCGGGGCCGAAGCCGGAGGGCGGGACGGGTGAAGCCGGCGGGGCGGTCCCCTATACTCGCCGCCATGCTGCTCCAGCTCTCGATCCGGAATTACGCCACCGCCGACGCCTTGGACATGGCCTTCGGCCCCGGCATGTCCGTCATCACCGGCGAGACCGGCGCCGGCAAGTCCATCATCCTGGGGGCGCTGGGCCTGGCCTTGGGGGACCGCGCCGACCGGGACAGCGTCCGTCCGGGCGCGCGGCAGGCGGAGATCTGCGCCGAATTCGACGTCGCGGACATGGCCCCGGCGCGGCGGTGGCTGGAGGAACGCGACTTCGCGACGGACGACGGCGCCTGCATGCTGCGCCGGACGGTGGGCGCCGACGGACGCTCCCGCGGCCAGATCAACGACATCCCCGCCACCATGGCCAGCCTGAAGGAGCTGGGCGGGATGCTGATCGACATCCACGGCCAGCACGAGCACCAGTCCTTGCTGCGGCGCGCCGTCCAGCAGCGGCTGCTGGACGAGTTCGGCGTGAAACCGGCGCTGCTCGACGAGCTGCGGGACGCGTGGGGCCGGTGGCGCGAACGGCGCGAACGGCTGGCCGCGTTGCGCGCCCGCCTGGACAAGGACTCGGCCGAGACGCAGCTGCTGGCGTTTCAGCTGAACGAGCTGGACGAGCTGGACATCGACGAGGGCGAGGCGGAGAAGCTGGACGCGGAGCTGAAGACGCTGGCCGCGGGCGACGAGATCGTCGCCGCCGCGGATGCCGTCCTCGATCTGTGCGCCGAGCGGGAGGACGGCAGCGCCGTCGGACGGCTCGGCCAGGCGCTCGCCGTCCTGCGCGCCTTGCCGGAGACGCCGCCGCCGGTGAAGGCGGCCGCCGACCTGCTGCGCACGGCCGAGATCCAGGTGGAGGAGGCGGCGGCCGACCTGCGGGCGTTCCGGGACGGCTTCGACGCCGACCCCGAGCGCATCGAGCAGGTGAACGCCCGCCTGGGCGCCCTGCACGCCGTCGCCCGCAAGCACAAGGTTCCGGCGGAGCGGCTGCCTGCGCTGCGCGCGGAGCTGCGGCGGCGCGCCGGGGAGCTGGACGGCGGCGCCGTGGAGCTCGAACGGCTGGACGCCGAGATGCGGGATCTGGAGGGGCGCTACCGGACGCTGGCGGCGCGGCTCGGCAAGCAGCGCCGGCGCGCCGCCGGCCGGTTCGCCGAGAAGGTCAACGGGCGGCTGGGGCGGCTGGGCATGCCCCACGCCGCCCTCGAGGTCGGGTTGCGTCCCGCCGCGGACGACGCGCCCCGGCCGTCGGGGATGGAAAGCGCCGAGTTCGCGGTCAGCACCAACCCCGGCCAGCCGCCCCGGCCCCTGGCCAAAATCGCCTCGGGGGGCGAGCTGTCCCGGATCAGCCTGGCCATCCAGGTGGTCGCCGTCGAGAATTCCAAGGTGCCCTGCCTGGTGTTCGACGAGGTCGACGCGGGCATCGGCGGCGGCGTGGCGAAGACGGTCGGCGAAACGCTGCGGCGGCTGGGCGGGCGGGCCCAGGTGCTGTGCGTCACCCACCAGGCCCAGGTCGCGGGGCAGGGCCACGGCCATTACCTGGTCAGCAAGCGCAGCGACGGGCGGTCGGCGCTGACGTCCATCCGGCGGCTCGAGGGCGACGACGTCGCCCGGGAGGTGGCCCGCATGCTGGACGGGGACGACTTCAGCGAGGAGTCCCTCGCCCACGCGCGGCGGGTGCTGGCCGAGAACGGCCGGGGTCAGCCGTCCCCGTCCTGACAGACGCCGCACAGCCCGTACAGGTACATGCTGTGGTCGGTGATCTTGAAGCCCAGATCCTCCGCGACCCGCTCCTGCCGCTCCTCGATGATCCGGTCGAAGAACTCCTCCACCCGCCCGCACTGGGTGCAGACGATGTGGTCGTGGTGCTCCACCGGCGTCAGCTCGAACACCGAGTGCCCGCCCTCGAAGCGGTGCCGCATGACCAGCCCGGCGGTCTCGAACTGGGTCAGCACCCGGTAGACCGTGGCCAGGCCGACGTCCTCCCGCGCCTCGAGCAGCGCCCGGTAGATGTCCTCGGCGCTTAGGTGCTTGTTCTCGGAGCTTTCCAGAATCTGGAGGATCTTCACCCTGGGCAGGGTCACCTTGAGACCCGCGTCGCGCAGCTCCTGGTTTCCGATCGACATGGCGTCCTCCGACGGCGCCGGGCCCGGCGGTTCACCCGGCGGCGCCCCGCAGTGTATTATGCCCGCTCGCCAGCCGCCGGGAAAGCCGCGCCATGCCGGGCAGAAGAGCCTCCGTTTCCGCCGCGGCGCTGTTGCCGTGCGCGCTGGCCGCCGGCCTCGTCGCCTGCGGCGGCGGCATGGACTTCCCCGGCGTGTACAAGATCAACATCACCCAAGGCAACATCATCACCCAGGACATGGTGGACCAGTTGCGGCCCGGCATGACCAAGCGCCAGGTCCTTTTCGTCATGGGCACGCCGCTGGTCCGGGATCCCTACCGCCAGGACCGCTGGGACTACGTCTACAACTTCCAGCCGGGCGACGGAGAGCGGGGCCAGGAGCGGCTGACCGTGTTCTTCGTCGACGACCGTCTGGCGCGCACGACCGGCGACTTCGCGCCGGACGGGGCGCCGGACGGTGACCGGCGCCGGGGCGGAGGATCCCCTCAGTAGTTCAGCCTGAGGCCCACCCGGAACCCGCGTCCCGCCTCCGGCGAGTAGTTCTTCAGCAGGGATGCGTGGTTGCGCGCCTCCTCGTCCAGCAGGTTGTCCGCCGAGGCGAACAGCTGCAGTTCGGCGCGCGGGCCGAAGCGCCAGTGACGGTCCGCGTACAGCGACGCCATCGTGTAGCCGTCGGTGGCGAGCTCCAGCGGCCCGGTCCGGTCCTGGTTGCCGACTCTGGTGACATGGAAATGCGCGGTCCAGTCGCCGGCGGTCCAGCGCAGCCTGGCGCCGAGCTTCGACGGCGGGATGCGCGGCACGTCGCCGCCCGCGTCCAGCTTCGCGCGCACCATGTCCCCGAAAAAGCCCAGCGTCACCCGGCGGCCGTCCCCGGCCGCCAACTCGAAGTCGACCTCGGCCTCGAGCCCGTGGAACGTGGCGTCCCCGGACAGGTAGCGGGCCACCGACTGCCCGTCGATCTCCTCCGCGGCCAGGTCGAGGTAGATGAAATCGTCCACCTGGTTGTAGTACGCGCTGATCTCGCCGGTCACCGGACCCGAATGGCGGCGCAGCCCCACCTCCAGGTTGCTGGAGGTCTCCTTTTCCAGCCGCGGGTTCCCCACCTCCAGCAGGGCGGTGGCGGCGTGCAGCACGTAGTCGTGCTCGTCCTCGTACGGCCGGCAGGTGGCGGTGGACACGTTCGAGTAGCGCTCCTCCACGGACGGTCCGCGCTCGGAGCGGGCGACGCCCAGCAGCAGGTTGGCCCTGTCGTCGATGTCGTACAGCAGGCTGCCGCTCAGGCTGGTCGAGGTGGTCTCGGCCTCGCAATGCCCGACCGGGTCGACCGTGTTGCGCTCCACCCGCGCGCCCAGCTCGCCGGTCAGCGCGCCGTTGGAGTAGCGGTGCACGGTGAACAGGCCCACTTGGCCCAGGTCCGACAGCGGAATGAACGCCTCCTCGCCGACCGCGCTGAACTCGGTGCCGGCGAGCTGCAGGCCCCACACGCCGCTCCAGTCGCCCCGCGGACGCTGCCGTAGGATGAACCGGCTCTCCAGGCCCTCATGGCTGTACACGGTGCCGATGTGCCGGGCGCCGTCCGGCTCGATTTCGATCTCCTTGTGCTCGTAGCTGGTCAGCCCGATGTCGGCTCCGAGGCTTTCGAAAAAGCCCCCTCGGAAGTCCAGCCGGCCCTTGAAGTCGTAGCGGGTCTGGTCCATGTCCAGGCGCACCAGCAGCCCTTCCTCCTCCTCGTGGGGCTCCTCCTCCTCGTCATGGTGCTCCTCCTCGTCGTCGTGATGCTCCTCCTCGTCGTGCTCCTCCTCGTGGGCGTGGTCGTGGGTTCCCGGCGGCAGGCCGTAATCGTTCCGCAGCCGGGCGACCGAGAAGCCGAAAAAGCCGCGGTCGCCGAAGTACGAGAAGCCGGCCGTGACGCCGTCCGCCTCGGCGTTGGAGTTGCCGACGAAGCCGTGGGTGTTCTCGACCTCCTCCTCCTCGTGCTCCTCCTCGTCGTGGTCATGCTCCTCCTCGTGGTGCTCCTCCTCCAGCAGGCTCTCCCGCAGTTCCGCCAGCGCCTCCAGCGCCTCCTCGTCGATGGCGAAGCCGCTCACCTCCACGTTTTCGCTTTTGCGGCGGAATGCGTCCAGGTGGAATCCGACGTTGCCGGAGGACGCATCCAGCCTGACCACGGTCCTGTCCTCCTCGTTGACCGAATTGAAGCTCTGCTCGATCACCAGCTCGGGCCGATCGACCAGCCGTTCCGGCACCCGCGCGTCGATCACGTTGACGACCCCGCCGATGGCCCCGCTGCCGTACAGCAGCGTCGACGGGCCGCGCAGAACCTCGATGCGGTCGGCCAGCACCGCCTCGACGCCGTTGGCGTGATCCGGACTGAGGCGGGCCGCGTCGACCAGGACGGTGCCGTTCTGCAGGATGCCGACCCGGTTGCCGGACTGGCCGCGGATGACCGGCTGGCCGACCCCGGCGCCGAACGAGGCGCTGGTCACGCCGATCTCGTGCCTTAGGGTGTCGCCGAGGGTGTTGGCGGCCCTTTCCCGCAGAGCCTCCTCATCGAGAATGCCGATCGGCAGGGCGGTCTCGGCCTCGGTCCGCTGGAAGGGCGCCGTCACCACGATCTCCTCGATGCGATCCGTCGCATGGGGCGGCTGCCCGGCGGCCGGCGCCGCCTGCATGAGAAGCGGCGGCAGGGCCCACCGCGCGATGAAAAAAACGATGCTTCGCCTGTCGTTCATTTGTCTGGTTCCTGTCGAACTGGTTTGCGGACATCCCCCCGCGTTCATGCGGAACATCCGGCGGCCGGTCCGGGACCGGTCCGCCGCGGCGTTTCCAGCGCGGGGAGGGGCGTGGCTGCGGGTCAGGCGACGGGCGGGCCGCGGGGGCCGGTCCCGGACCGGCC
>CAYSVD010000046.1:0-6107 GCA_964434395.1 uncultured Pseudohongiella sp. | reverse complement strand
TCCGGGACGGCTTTCCCCTATAATGGGGCCGGCGGCGCGCGGGGTGCCGGCATCATCCGGAGGGCGCGACATGCGCAGCGGCAAGACCCTCCGCGTCCTGGCGGGCCCGCTGGCGGCGGCCCTGCTGGCCGCCTGCGGCGGACCGGACGCGCAGACCGGCTGGCGGCGCCTGGCCGAGCCCCGGCCGGACGATCCGCTGGCCGCCCACATCTTCGAGCTGGACAACGGCCTCAAGGTCTACCTGACGGTGAACCGGCAGGAGCCGCGCTTCCACGCCGAGATCGCGGTCCGCGCCGGCAGCAAGCAGGATCCGGCGGACGCCACGGGACTGGCCCACTACCTCGAGCACCTGCTGTTCAAGGGCTCCCGGCGGCTGGGCGTCTTGGACTGGGAGGCGGAGCGGCCCCACCTCGAGCGCATCGCCGCGCTGTACGAGGAGCGCTTCCGCGAGACCGACCCGGACCGGCGGGCGCGGCTGTACGAGGAGATCGACGCCGCCTCCCGGCGGGCGGCGGCCTTCGCCGTGCCCAACGAGATCGACAAGCTCTACAACAGCATGGGCGCGACCGGCCTGAACGCCCACACCTGGCACGAGGAGACCGTGTACCGGGTGGACCTGCCGTCCAACCGCCTGCGGCAGTGGGCCGAGATCGAGTCGGAGCGCTTCGCCGACCCGGTGTTCCGCCTGTTCCACACCGAGCTGGAGGCCGTGTACGAGGAGAAGAACCGCGCGCTGGACGACCGGGAGCGCATCGTCGCCGCCGCCGTCGACGAGCTGCTGCACCCGGAGCACCCCTACGGCCGGCGGCCGACCCTCGGCACGGTCGAGCACCTGAAGAACCCCTCGCCGGCGCTCATCCGCGACTACTTCGACGCTTGGTACGCGCCCAACAACATGGGCGTGTTCATCAGCGGCGACATCGATGTCGACGAGACCATCGCGCTGATCGCGGAGCGGTTCGGGCAGCTCGAGCGCCGGCCCCTGCCCGCCCTCGGCCCCTGGCCGGAGCCGCCCCTCGACGGCGTCGAGCGGCGGACCGTGCGCTACCCCGGGCGCGAGATGGTGTCCCTGGCCTTCCGCACCGCCCCGGCCGGGAGCCCGGACCGGGAGGCGCTGATGGTGGCGGACATGATCCTGGACAACCGCGTCGCCGGACTGATCAACCTCAACCTCGTGCAGCGGCAGCGGGTGACCGCCGCCGGCTCCTCGCCGCGCTTCCTGATCGACGCCGGCGCCCAGATGCTCCGCGGCTCGCCGCGGCCGGGCCAGAGCCTCGAGGAGGTGGAGGCGCTGCTGCTGGAGCAGCTGGAGCTGCTCAAGACCGGCGCCTTCGAGGACTGGATCATCCCCGCCATCGTCCGCGACTTCCGCAAGAACGAGAAGGCCGGGCTCGAGTTCAACGCCGCCCGGGCCGCCATGATGCGCCGGTCCTTCATCGAGGGCGCCGACTGGGAGCGCTACAGCCGCCGCCTGGAGCGCCTCGCGGCGGTCACGCGCGCGGACGTGATCGAGGCCGCCAACCGCTATTTCGGGGACGACTACGCGGCGGTGCGCCGCGTCGACGGCCCGCACGAGGTGCCGGAGATCGAGAAGCCGCCCATCGGCCCGCTCGAGATCGACCCGGAGCGGCGCTCCCCCTTCGCCGCCCGGGTGCTGGCCATGGAGGCCGCGCCGGCGGAGCCGGCGTTCGTCGAGCGCGGGCGCGACTACCGCAAGGCCGGGCTGCCCGGCGGCCTGACCCTGTACCACGCCCCCAACCCCCTGAACGACCTGTTCACCTTCTCCATCGCCGTGGAGGCCGGGACCGACGCCCACCGCGGGCTGTCGCTGGCGGCCGCGTTGCTGGACGTGGCCGGCGCCGGCGGCATGGACAACGCGGCGCTGCGCGAGCGCTGGTACCGGCTGGGCGCCGATTTCCGCTTCGAGGCCGGCGAGGGCGGCTCCGTCTTCACCGTCGCGGGCATCGACGAGCGCTTCGAGGAGTCGCTGCGCCTGATGCTGTCGCTGATCCGCGCGCCGTCCGCGCCGCCGGAGGCGCTGGAGCGGCTCAAGGGCATCGTCCTCAAGTCCCGCCGGGAGAGCCGCGAGTCGCCGCCGGCCGTCGCCCGGGCCCTGACCCTGTACCACCGCTACGGGGAGCGCTCGCCGATGCTGGAGGCCCTGGACACCGGGGAGATCCAGGCCGCCGAGGCCGACGCGCTGCTGGCCATGCCCGGCGCGCTGCTGGACTACCGGCACGACCTCGCCTACACCGGCCCGCGCTCCCTCGAGGAGGTGGCGGCGGCGCTGGAGCGCGTCTACCCGGCGGCGGACGCGCGGATCCCGCCGCCGCCGCCCCGCCTGCGCCGGGCCCGCGCCGCGGCGGCGACGCGGGTGATGGCGGCGGACCTCAAGACCGCCCAGGCGCGGATCCGCATCGAGTTCCCCGACGGCGTCTTCGACCCGGACGACGCCGCCATGGCCGCCCTCTACAACGGCTACTTCGGCGGCGGCATGTCCAGCGTAGTGTTCCAGGAGCTGCGCGAGGCCCGGGGCCTGGCCTACGGGGCCTCCGCCCGCTACCTGCAGGGGGGCCGGCCCGGCGAGGAGAACCTGATGCTCGGCGCCGTCGCCACCCAGGCCGACAAGTCGGTCGAGGCCGTCGCCGCCTTCGTCGCGCTGCTCGACGACATGCCCCTGTCCCGAAGCCGCTTCGAGGAGGCCCGCGAGGCCCTGCTGAACCGCCACCGCGCCGGGCGCTTGGGCTTCCGCCAGGTGCTGGGCGCGGTGCGCGCCTGGGAGCGGATGGGCTTCGACGGCGACCCGCGCCCGGAGCGCTACCGGCGGCTCCAGGCCGCCGAGCTCGAGGATCTGGCGCGCTTCCAGCGCGAGCATGTGCGGGGCCGGCCCAAGCTGATCTCCATCGTCGGGGACCTGTCGGCGCTCGGCCCGGACGGACTGGAGCGCTTCGGCCCGGTCGAGCGGGTCGCGCCGGACGCGCTGTTCGCCGACTGAGCGCGTCCGGCGGGCCATGGCCGACAACGCCCTCGAGGCCGCCGGGCTGGTCAAGCGCTACGGCCGGCTGACGGCGCTCGACTCCCTGGATCTCGCGGTGCCCCGCGGCGCCGTGTGCGGCCTGGTGGGGCTGAACGGCGCCGGCAAGACCACCGCCCTGGAGTGCGCGCTGGGCCTGCGGCGCCTCGATGCGGGCCGGGTCGAGCTGCTGGGCCGCGCCCCCCGCCGCCTGCACCGGGCCCGGGGCGAGGTGAGCGCCGTCTTCGACCGCGCCGGCCTCAGCCCGCACCTCACCGTGCGCCAGTGCCTGACCCACGCCGCCCTGCTGCGCCCGCGCCGGGACCGCGCGGCCGGCGCGGCCGAGGCGGCCGGACGGCGGCTGGGGCTCGGGCCGCTGCTGGACCGCAAGGTCCGGCGGCTGTCCCTGGGCAACCGGCGCCGGGCCGCCATCGCCCAGGCGCTGGTGGGCGAGCCGCGGCTGGTGCTGCTGGACGAGCCCTTCAACGGCCTGGACGCCGGCGGGGTGGAGCAGGTGCTGGAGCTGGTGGGCGAGCTCAACCGCGAGCGCGGCGTCAGCTTCCTGCTGTCCAGCCACCAGCTGGCCTACCTGGAGCGGGTCTGCACCCACGTCGCGCTGCTGCACCGGGGCCGGTCGGCCGCCGCCGGACCCCTCGCGGCGCTACTGGACCGCGGCGGCCGGCGGGCGCGCCTGCGCGCCGCGGATCCGGCGGCCGCCCGGGCGGCGCTGGCGGCCATCGACGGCGCCCGCGTCCTCGACGGCGCGGAGGACGGCCTGCGGGTCGCCCTGGACGGCCTGGACTCGGCCGAGCTGAACCGGCGGCTGGTGGCGGCGGGGGTGGCGGTGCGGGAACTGGTCCTCGAGCGGGCGTCCCTGGACGGCCTGTTCCGGCGGGTCACGGCGGCGGCGCCGTGAACGGCTTCGCCGCGGCGCTGCGCTGCGAGCTGTACGCGGCGCTGCGGGCCCCCGGGCCCCGGCTGGTGCTGCTGGCGCCGGCCGCGCTGGCGATGCTGCGGGCCCTGGCGGTGAAGCTGGGCGGACTCGGCGCCGCCGCGGCGGCGCCGGGCGGCTTCGAGCGGGCGGCCGCGGACAGCGCCTGGGGACAGCACGCGGACGGGCTGGGCGCGGGACTGACCCTGCTGGGGCTGATGCTGGTGGCCCAGGCCGCCTACAGCTTCAGCCACGAGCGCGACACCGGCGTCATCCGGCACGTGCTGGTCCGCGCCGCCTCCCGCCCGGCGGCGGTGCTGGCCAAGCTGCTGACCCTCAACCTGCTGGCGCTGGCGGCCGCCGCGCTGCTGACCGCCGCCAGCTACGGCGCCGCCGGCGCGCTGTGGGAGTACGGCCCGGTGGTGGAGGACGGCTTCGAGCTGATCGGCACGGCGGAGATCCGCCGCGAGCTCGCCCTAGGGCTGTACATGGCCCTGCTGCCGCTGCCGGCGGCCGTCGCCTTCGGCATGCTGGTCTCGGTGTGCGCCGGCTCCGCCACCTCGGCGGTGGCCGCCGCGCTGGGCCTGACCCTGGCGATGGACGCCTGCAAGTCCCTGCTGGGCGGCGCGTCCCTCTACCTGTACGCCACCTTCCAGCCCTCGTTGCTGGACCGCTCCTATCTCGGCGAGGCGAGCCGGATCGTGCGCGGCTACTCCGACGTGCTGGTGGACGAGCGGACGCTGATGCTCAACGAGCTCGTCCCCTGGCCGAGCGCGCTGCTACTGGCGGCCGCGGCGCTGGCCGTGGCCTCGCGCCGGGCCGTCTGAAGGCGCCGCCCGTGGCGACCCGGAGCCTCCTCCCGCCCCGCGCCCTGGCGCCGGCGCTGCTGGCGGCGCTGGCCGGCTGCGTCGCCCGCGGGCCGGCCGCCCTGGCGCCGGCCGTCAGCCTGTCGGCGGAGACGGCCGCCCTGGCCGCGGCGGCGCCGGCGGCGGCGCGCCTGGACTTCGGCCTCGAGGCCGCCGTCAACGAGAGCGACTCGCTGCTGCATGTGGCGCCCCTGCCGGGGGTGCGGGTGCGCGCCGCGGCGCCGGGCGGGCCCGCGGCCGCGGCGGGCATCGAGGCTGGCGACGTGGTGCTGGCGGTGGACGGGACCGCGGTCGACCACCCCGACGCCCTGCTGGCCCTGGCCGAGGCGGCGGCCGGCGCCGCGCCCCGGCCCATGGCCTTCACCGTGCGCCGCGGCACCGTGGCCTTCGAGGCCGTGGTGACCGGCCGGCTCCTCGCCCCGGCGCCGCCGCCCCGGGAGCTGTACCGGGTGGACCCGCTGCTGAGCCGGGCCGGCTACCGGACCGAGGCGGGCGGGGTGCGGGTGGCGGCCCTGTACCCCCGAAGCCCCCTGCCGGCCGCGGGCATCGGCGTCGGCGACCTGATCGTCGCCCTCGACGGCGCGCCGGCGCGCTCGGCCCAGGGGCTGATCGACCGCCTGCACCGCGAGCGCGGGCCCGGGGCCCGGGTGGAGCTGCGGCTCGCGGGGGAGGCGGCGCCGCGCGCGGCGCGGCTGTGGGATCCGGGCCGGCGCGTCAGCCGGGTGGCCCTGGGGCCGCTGCTGCGCTACGAGTCCTCCCTCGACCCGGACGAGGAGCGCCTGACCGTGCTCGACCTGTGGCTGTTCTCCCTGTACAGCTACCGGCGCGCCGGCGAGGAGCGGTCCTGGAGCCTGCTGGGCGGGCTGTTCGGCTTCGCCAGCGACCGCGGGGAACTGGCGGAGCGGCCGTAGATGCGCCTCTCCCGCATCCTCCCCGCGGCCGCCGCGGCGGCGTTGCTGGCGCCGGCCGCCGGCGCCGCGCGGAACGGCGCCGCCGGCTACGCCGCCTTCGAGCTGCCGCTGGCGGACGGACGGGGGACGGTGGCCTTCGAGGACATGGACGGGGACGGCGCCCGGGATCTGGTCGCGGCCGCCTACCGGCCGGGGCTCGGCCGGGAGCTGCGCATCCACCACCAGCGGCCCGGCGGCGGCTTCGACGCCGTCCCCCGGACGATCGAGGTCAAGACCGAGGTGGTGGCGGCGGCCTTCGCCGACCTGCGGGACGGGCCGGGGCGGGAGCTGCTGCTGCTGACCGGCGGCGGCGTGTTCAGCCTGTCCGCCGCCGCCGAGGGCTACGC
>CAYSVD010000045.1:0-12402 GCA_964434395.1 uncultured Pseudohongiella sp. | reverse complement strand
AAGACTGAAAGTGAACAGGCTTCGGTCCAGTAGCCGACTCCAGCGGCCTCGCCACGCTCGGTCGCCTGGCCGCAGGCCACAGCCCATCGCACGATTTCCACACCAAAGGCTGTAGGGCGAATCGGAGGAGCCTTTAGTCGGTTCGTCTAGCAGGCCATTCGCCCTCGGTTTGTTTGTAGGTTAGGCTTACAGATGAGGGGGAGAGGAAGTGTTTGTGGACAGAAATAGCAACGTGTGGTCAGGCAGGGCGGAAGATGTTGTTGCTGCGTGTGATTGGTGTGCAATGCGCGGCATGTGCAAAGGGATTCATGGGGCGCAAGTGGTATAACCATGTTTGTCCGAAAGGATTCAACCATGCTCGCAACCACCCAAAAACTAAGCAACAAAGAAATCGACGAATTCCACGAGCGGGGCGTTCTGCGCTTCGACTTCGGGTTCGATGCCGGTCTGCTCGACCGGATCGTCGAGAAGGTCCATCCCCACTACAGCGAGGAGTTCCGGCAACGCCGGGCGGCGAGCGTACGCCTCCAGGACGCATGGTTGCTGGTCGACGAGGTGCGCCGCCTGGCGGTCGATGATCGCGTGGCGCGGGCGCTGGGGCAACTGATGGGCAGGACGGCGCTGCCGTTTCAGACGCTGAACTTTCCGGTCGGCACGAGCCAGGCCCCGCACTCCGACACCGTGCACTTCAACACCATCCCGGCGGGACTCATGGCGGGAGTGTGGGTCGCGCTGGAGGACGTCGACGAGGGCAATGGTCCGCTCGTCTACTACCCGGGCAGCCACAAGTTGCCATACTACAGCATGCAGGATTTCGGGCTGGCGCCGGGTTGCGGTCAGTACAGCGACTATGAGTCGCGCATCCGGGATATCGTCCGCGAGAACGGCCTGGAGCCGGAATACGGGCTGGTCGGGAAGGGCGAGGCGCTGATCTGGCACGCCAACCTCCTGCACGGCGGCGCGCCGCGACGGGAGCCGGGCCGCAGCCGCCACTCGCAGGTCACCCACTACTTCGGCGCCGGCTGCCGGTACTACACGCCGATGCTCAGCGATCCGGACCGGCTGGCGTACCGCGATCCGGAATGGATTCCCCGCAGTCCGCCCGGTCGCCTGGGCCTGTTGCTCAGGCGGCTGCGCCGGCGTTTGCGCGGGCGCCTGCGGCGTCTGGGCGCGATCCGCTGAGGGCGCCGGGCCCGCGCATGGCGAAGGCTCCCCTGATCGAAGTCGCCGACGCGCTGTGCCGCGTCGGCCAGAGCGCGGTCCTTGAGGTCGATGCGTTCAGCATCGCCGCCGGGGAACACTGGTGCCTGTTCGGTCCCAACGGCGCAGGCAAGACCCTGCTGGCCCGCCTGATCGCCGGGCGGCGCGTCGAATCCGGGCGCTGCGTGCGCTACGCCGCCGGCTTCGATCCGCGCCGCGACTGCCATTTCGTCGGCTTCGAGGAGCAGCAGCGCCTGTGGCGGCGGGACAACCGCCTCGATATCAGCGAATACAGCGCCGGCGCCGAGGACCGCGGCACCACGGTCAGAGAGCTGATTCTAGGGGCGGGGACCGGCGCGCCGGCGGGCGAGGCGCCGTTCGCGCAGCTGGTCGAGGATCTCGCGCTGGACGGCATTCTGGAGAGCGGCATCCGCTTCCTGTCGTCGGGACAGGTCCGCCGGGCGCTGATAGCCCGCGCGCTCTGCGCCGACCCGTCCCGCGCCCACCGGCTGATCGTGCTCGACGAGCCGCTCGAGTCCATCGACCGGGACTCTACGGACCGGATCGATGCGTGCATCGCGAGCCATCTGCGCCGCGGCTTCACCAGCCTGACCCTGGCCCGCGGCAGGGACTCCATACCGGCTTATGCGACTCGCCTGGCGGTGATGGAGGGTCTGCGGATCGTCGCCCAAGGAGAGAGCGGGGAGATCAAAAAAAGCGAGGTGTTCGCATCCATCGCCGGCGGACGGCCCGCGGCGCCCGCGGCCGTCCCGCCCCCGCCAGCCGGTCATGAAGAGGATGCGGCGATGGAGGATGGGCCGTTGATCGAGTTGCGCGGGGTCAATGTCAGCTACGGCGACCGGCGGGTGCTGAGCGACGTGCATTGGACCATGGGCGCCGACGAGCACGCGCTCATCGAAGGCCCGAACGGATGCGGCAAGTCGACGTTGCTGAGCCTGATCGACGGAGACAGCCACAAGGGGTACGGGCAGGAGGTGTACCTGTTCGGCCGCCGCAAGGGCGGCGGCGAGACGGTGTGGGACGTCAAGGCGAAATTCGGCGTGGTGTCGAACGAATTGCACAACAAGTACGTCAGGGGCTGGAAGCTGCTGGACGTGGTGGTGTCGGGTTTTTTCGACTCGATCGGGCTGTATGACGACTGCGGCGACGCCGAGCGGGACGCGGCGCGGGAGTGGCTGAAGGCCTTCGGCCTGGCGGAGCTGGAGCGGCGTTATTACCATGAGCTGTCATTCGGTCAGCAGCAGCTGGCGCTGCTGGCCCGGGCCATGGTGAAGCGGCCGAAGGTGCTGGTGCTGGACGAGCCCTGCGTCGGGCTGGACGACGGGCATCGGGAGATGATCCTGAAAACCATAGACCTGATCGCGCGGCGGACCGCCGCCCGGATCATTTTCGTGACCCACGAGCGGCATGCCCGGCCAGCCTGCATCAACCGCTGCTGGCGCTTTGCGCCTGTCGAAGGCGGCGGCAACACCCTCCTGCCGATGGAATCGGAATAAGCCGGACACGGACCATGCGCATCACCATCCTCGCCAACCGGGATCTTGCCAGCTGCCTGGCGCTGAATCACCTGCTGCCGGATCTGGACGGGCACGATTTGACCGTGTTCCTGTCGTCCCGGGTCGGCAGCAAGCCGCTGCCGGAAAAGCTCAGGCTGCTCAAATTCTTCGAGCAGGATATCTTCAACGAGATCGTGTTCCCCCTGGCCGCCCGGCTGGGCCGCGACGGAGCGTTGCTGGGCTTCGATCAGATGGGAGGGCGCATCGGCGCGCCGGTCGGCGAACTGAACGACATCAACGCCGGGGAGGGGTTGGAGCGTTTCGCCGGTTCCCGGCCCGACCTCGTTCTCTCGATCCGCTACGGGGTGATCCTGAAGGAGGCGGCGTTGGCGGTGCCCCGCCGCGGCGTGCTGAACCTGCATTCGGGGCGCCTGCCCGCCTACCGGGGGGTGATGGCGACCTTCTGGGCCATGCGCAACGGCGAGGAGGAGATCGGCGCCACCGTGCACTACATCGACGACAGCCGCATCGACACCGGTCCGGTGGTCGATATGACTTCGATGGCGGTGGACCCGGCCCGCTCCTGTCTGTGGCATGTGCTGGCCCTGTACGAGGACGGCTGCGGGGCCTTGGCCCGGGCGGTGGAGCGGATCGCGGCCGGCGAGCCGCCGCCCGTCCGCCCGCAGGAGCCGGGCGGGGCCTATTACAGCTTCCCGGACGAGGCCGCTCTGGCCGCCTTCGAGGCCCGGGGTCGCCGGCTGTTCGACCCGGAGGATGCGCTGGATGCGGCGCGCCGCTTCATGCCCGCAGGAGACGACTGAGTAGGGGCGGGGCGGTCGAGTCGGGGCGTCGAGTCGTGCCAACCTCGCCGGGATTCTGCTATTTTCGGGGGGACGGCGGCCATCCTCGGGAGGCGGAATGAAGCGCAGGCGGTTTCTTCAGGGCGGTGGAGCGCTGGCGGGCGGCTGGATGCTGCCGGGGCTGGCCGGGGCGCGGGACGACTGGTCCGGGGGCGAGATACGGCACCTGATCCCCCTGACCGGGCGCGACAGCCTGTTGCTGAAGGTCTCCTTCGCCGAGCCCCAGCGCTCCCCGGCGCTGCGCATCGGCCGGCGCGCCGTCGCGGGAGAGCCGACCGACACCTTGGGCCGTTTCTGGCGCTTCCACGCCGATGGGCTGGAGGGCGGCCAGGACTATGAGCTGGTCCTGGAGCGTCGGGGGAGGCGCTATGCCGACTCCTGGCCGTTGCGCACGACGCCGGCCGGCGAGGCGGAACGGGCGCGGCTGCTGGTGTTCAGCTGCGCGGGCGGCCCGGACGACGCGCGGACGGACGACGGGCGGTGGCGCTACCTGCCCGTCGGCGTCCGGCAACGGCTGCTGGCGCGGGCGCTGGCCTTCGAGCCGGACCTCGCCGTCGGTGTCGGCGACCAGGTGTACTGGGACCAGTTCATCGCCCCGCGCTGGCGCGGCGACGCGGCCGCGCGGGTCGCGCGCGAACGCATCTGGGGCAAGTACGGCCGCTACGACGAGGATCTGCCTGTGCTCGGCTCGTCCAACGAGCCGACCCTGACGGGCTGCCTGGACGAGCAGATCGCCTCGCTCTACGGCGCCCGCTTCCGCTCCGTCCCGTTGATTTTGACCCAAGACGACCACGACTACTTCGAGAACGATGAGGGTCTCGATGAGATCGTCACCTTCCCGCCCCGCCATTTCACCGCGCAACTGGCCCGAGCCTCGCAGCGGCTGTACTACCCCGAGTATCTGCCGGATGCCGGCCGCCCTGTGAGCCTGCCGGGCTCGAACCGCGCCGGCTTCAGCGAGTCCTACGGCTCCTGGCGCTTCGGCTCGTTGCTGGAGTTGCTGCTGTACGACTGCCGGCGCCGCATCACCCTGGCTGGCCCCACCGCCGTGTTCGTCGAGCCGCAGGCCGAGCGCTGGCTGTTGCGCCGCACGGCGGACCAGGGCGGCGCCCGTCACCTGATGCATATCCCCTCGACGCCCTTCGGCTGGACCGCCGGCAAGTGGGGCGAATGGTATCCCGACTATCTGCAGCCCGACGGGAGGCTCGGCGTTCAAAACCCCAAGCCTTACTGGCAGGCCGGGTGGTTCGCCCAACACCAGCGCCTGCTGTCCGGCATCGCCGGGCAGGGCGAGCGCATCCCCATCGTCGTCTCCGGCGATTTGCATGCGATCGGCTCCGGCCTGATCGCCCGCAGCGGCGGGCTGGACTTCGGCGACCCCGTGCACGCCATCCTGGCCGGGCCGGTGAGCACCGGCACCGGCTGGCCCAGCGCGGTGCGGGGGATTCCGGCCGGCGTGCCGCGCAGCCTTCATGTCACGGAGCGGACCGCGCCGATGGAAAGAAACGGTTTCTCGCTGTTCGACGTCGATGCGGACGGCATCGATGTGCGCCAATTCGCCTGGCTGCCGGCCCAAGGGCTGGATGCGATCGACTCGATGCAGCCCTTTTCCGCATTCCGCATCAGCCGCCGGGAGGCGGGGATGTGAGGGACCGGCCGAGCGCGGCCGGCGGCTGGACATCGGCGCCGCGGCCGTCCGCCCTGCATCCTGCGCAAGCCGGGCAATGCGGATCGGAGGCATGGGAAGGCGCTCTGCTTCCGAGGCCTGTGCGAAGGACTGGCAGGCCGCCCCGCCATGCGGCGTACGGCTTCATGCCCGCCAGAGGCGGCGGGGAAGGGCGGGCGGACTTGGCGTGTTGCGGACTTGGCGTGTCAACCTTGGCCGGATTCTGCTACTTTGGGGCGGGACGGGTGCCGCCCGGGGAGAAAATGTGAAGCACTGGCTGTTTCTGCTGGCCGCGATCGTGTCGGAGGTGGCGGCCACCTCGGCGCTGAAGGCGAGCGACGGGTTCAGCCATTGGTTGCCGTCGGTGGTGGTCGTCGTTGGGTACAGCTTGGCGTTCTACTTCCTGTCGCTGGTTCTGCGCGTCATCCCGGTCGGCGTGGCCTACGCCATCTGGGCCGGCATGGGCATTGTGCTGATCACGCTGGTCGGCTGGATGCTGTTCGGACAGGAACTGGACGCGCCCGCGCTGGTCGGCATAGTTCTGATCGTGGCGGGGGTGCTCGTCATGTACGGCCTGTCCGATACGATGGCCGGCTGATTCGGCCGGTCCAAACACCGCGACGGAGAGTTTTCATGGCGGACATCGTGCTGTACACCAATCCCCACTCGCGCGGCCAGATCGCGCACTGGCTGCTGGAGGAGCTGGGCGAGCCCTATGACGTCGAGTGGCTGGACTACGGCGATGCGATGAAATCGCCGGAGTATCTGGCCATCAACCCCATGGGCAAGGTGCCGGCGGTGGTGTACAAGGGCAAGGCCGTCACCGAGTGCGCGGCGATCTGCGTCTTCCTGGCCGCCAGCCACCCGGACAAGGGCCTGATTCCGGCCGTCGGCGAGCCGGAACTGGCCGACTTCTATCGCTGGATGTTTTTCGCGGCCGGGCCGGTGGAGCAGGTGATGACCGTCAATTCGATGGAATGGGAGGTTCCGGCCGACCGCGCCCGGCAACTGGGCTTCGGCAGCGTTTCCGGCGCGCTGGACGCCCTGGAGACCGCGCTGGGCAACGGGCCCTTCGTGTGCGGGGAGCGCTTCACCGCCGTGGACGTGTACCTCGGCTCCTGCCTGAACTGGGGCATGCAGTTCGGCACCGTCGAAAAGCGCCCCGCTTTCGAGAAGTATGTGGAAAACCTGACGAGCCGCCCCGCCATGCGGCGGGTGCGGCAAATCAGCCAAGCGCGGGCGCAGGAGACCGCGCGATGAACGGCGGGCGGATGTCACGCCGCATGCGCCGCGGGGAGCCGATGATGCTCGCGTCGGGCATGCCTCGGTGACCGGCGAGATGGACCTGAAGCGGTTGCTGGCCGGGCTGCGGCCCGAGCTCGGCCCGGACGCGTATGTGTTCTGCCGGCTGGGAGACGATGTCGAGCACGGGGCGATGCCGGCGGTCGCGCCGCTGGCCACTTTCAGGGAAGACGACGGCCTGAGCCTGATACTCGACAAGCCGTCCGCCGTAGCGGCCGGACTCGAGCGCAGCGGCGATTTCCGGCGCATCACATTGACGGTGCGCTCGAGCCTGGACGCCGTCGGCCTGACCGCGGCGGTCTCGGCCCGGCTGGCGGACGCCGGGATCGCCGCCAACATGGTGGCCGCGTACCGTCACGATCACGTGTTCGTGCCGGCGGACCGGGCCGAGGAGGCGCTGGCGCTGCTCCAGGCGCTGGAGCGCGTCCCGGCCGGCCGGGGAACGGCGACAAAGACGCATGAGGCCCGGGGCGGGCCGACCGCCCCCAGCAACTGAAATCCGGCCGCCGGGCCGGAAGCGAGGAGACGCCATGAGCGGGAAAAGACCGACGGACAGGCGGGACCGGGACGGCACCCGCCTGCCGATCAAGATCGACAGCACCTCCAACGGCGAGTACGAGCCGATCCCGATTTCCGACGTCAACGAGGAGGGCAATCGGCTGGCGATGGAGTTCGCGACGGACCACGCGCGGCGCAAGGGCCAGTCCCGGCGGCGGTTCCTGATCTCGGGTTGCGGGGCCGCCAGCACCCTGCTCGCGTTCAATCAGGTCAACGCCGCCCGCGGCCGCGACGGCGGCTATTTCGATGTGAGCCGGCAGAGCGCGCTGGACGACGACGCGGCCGCCGCCGCCACCGGCGGCGGCGAGTTCATTTTCGACGTGCAGGGCCACTATGTGAACCCGGAGGGCGACTGGCTCGGCCGGATCCCGCCGAACGCCCGCCCCTATTCGGGTTTCCAGAAGGCCCAGTGCGCGCTCGGCGAGTCCGGCGGGCCGCGCGGCTACCTGGACTGCCTGTCGGCCAGCGAGTTCATCAAGGACGTGTTCATGGACAGCGACACCGACATCATGGTGCTGTCCTTCGTGCCCTCCACCCGGGAGCTGGAGCCGGTGACCATCGAGGACGCCGCCCGCACCCGGGAGATCGTGGCGCAGCTCGAGGGCAGCAAGCGGCTGATGATCCACGGCCGGGTCAATCCCAACCAGGAGGGGGATCTGGAGGCCATGGACGAGCTGGCCGAGCGCTGGAACATCTCCGCCTTCAAGACCTACACCCAGTACGGTCCCGGCGGCGTCGGCTTCTTCCTGCACGACGAGCCGGGCCTGGCGATGATCGAGCGGGCCCGCCGGCTGGGGGTGCGCAACATCTGCATCCACAAGGGCCTGCCGTTCGGACCGCGCTCCTACGAGCACAGCCAGTGCTCCGACGTCGGCGTCGTCGCGAAGCGGTATCCCGACATGAATTTCCTCATCTACCACTCCGGATTCGTGGCCGGCAACCAGGAGCGGGCCTTCGAGGACGGGGCGGGCCGCGACGGCATCGACACGCTGATCCAGTCGATTATCGACAACGAGGTGCCCCTCAACTCCAACGTCTACGCCGAGCTCGGCAGCACCTGGCGCTACCTGATGCGCGACCCGGACAACGCCGCGCATGCGCTGGGCAAGCTGTTCAAGTACGTGGGCGAGGACAATGTGCTGTGGGGCACCGATTCAATCTGGTACGGCTCCCCGCAGGACCAGATTCAGGCGTTCCGGACGTTTCAGATATCGCGGGAGTACCAGGACCGCTACGGCTATCCGGAGATCACGCCGCTGATGCGGCGCAAGGTGTTCGGCCTGAATGCGGCGGGGCCCTACGGCATCGACGAGGCGGAGGTCCGCTCCCTGACCGCCGCCGACCGGGTGACGACGGAAAAGCTGGCCTATCAGGAGGATCCGCAGCCCTCCTTCCTCACCCACGGGCCGAAAAACCGCCGGGAGTTCCTCAACTTCCTGAAGTGGGGCGGCTAAAGCGCGGCCGCCCCGCCCCGGCGGGCGGGCGCTCGCGGCCACCCGCGGCCACCCGCGGACGGATTCCGGCCGGGCCGCGGCCATCGTGTACAATCCCGGCGTCCGGGCCGCGGGCGGTCCGCGCCCGCCGAGCGGGGAGGATGCGATGCAGATCATCGGGAGAACGACGGCGCTGGCCGCGCTGGCGCTGGCCGCCGCCGGGGCGGCCGCCGCGGAGGGCCCCGCTCCGGCGCTGAGCGAGATCATCAACTTCCGGCAGTACAGCGAGACCTTCGCCAGCGCCGGCCAGCCCACCCGCGAGCAGCTTCAGGCGCTGGCGGACCACGGCTTCGAGCGGGTCGTGTACATCGCCTTCACCGGCAATCCGAACGCGCTGGCCGACGAGGATCAGGTGGTGAAGGAGGCGGGGATGGAGTACATGCACGTTCCGGTGGACTTCGCCAATCCGTTGCCCGACGACTTCTACGCCTTCGCCGACTCCATGCGCCGGGACACGGGCAAGAAGACCCTGTTGCACTGCCAGGTGAACTTCCGGGCCTCGGCGTTCAGCTTCCTGTACCGGGTCATCTACGAGGACGCGCCGGTGGCCGAGGCCAAGGCGGACATGGATTCGGTGTGGCGGCCGAACGAGGTCTGGCGGGACTTCATCTTCGAGGTGATGGCCCAGAACGGCCGCGACCCGCGCTGCGCCGGTTGCGACTGGACGGTCCCGCCGCCGCGGGGGTAGAGGCCCCCCGGGGGAGGCGTTCCAGTGGGCAAAAGGATACGGCGGAAGGCATCGAACTCGAAGCGGAAGGGCCTTCCCTGGCGGAAACTGTGGGAGGGGCCCGACCGCGGCCTCATCCTGTGCTGGGAGACCGGCAGGGAGTTGGGCCGTCGCCGCCCCGACCTGGCGGAGCGGGCGAAGAAGGGCGAGCTTCCGGTGCTGGAGTGGAAGGGCGGCGTCGAGGCGAAGACCAAGAAGGGCGAGAAGCACGGAACCCTGTTCTATCTGGCCCAATGGCAGGGGCTCAGGGGGGAGGACCTTGATATCGACCCGTCCGCCGAGACCGAGCTGGTCTGCGCCCGCACCGGCATGAAGGTCGTCTGCACCGCGGACGTCGGGAAGTACGGCAACGCCTGAGGGCGGCGGTTTCGCGGCCATGTGCAACCTCCCCTCGGATATTCCCCAACAAGGCAGTCGGCGGATCGTCGCGCCGTAACAATATTATGGGCACACTAATTTAATGTTTAATGTTAACTACTATGCTCATAATATATTTAATCGTACGGTGCGATACAAGGCCGGACTTGACTTGGTCGGTCCAGTAGGCGGGACGCTCGGGCGACGACAGAGGTTTCCAACTTCCCACGCTTCGCTTTGGGTTTCCCTTGGAGCCAGCCCCGGATTCGAAGTTCCATCTAGCTGATAGCTTTCAGGCCATATAATTCACAAAAACGAGAAAAAATAAAATAGAGGGTGTTTGTGCTAAAGTTCTGTGCTAAAATGCGCTACTATAATATGCTTGTGCAGGTAAAAAATTGCTCACAGAGTATACCATGCATCAATCGAAGACGGATGGCCTGGCAGGCATCGGCAAACGGAGCAGGGAGCGCCTGAACGCGATACTGCGCGGCACACGGGACACCATATCCGTGTCTGAGGCGGCGACGGTCCTGGAGATGCCCCGTCCCGATGCCGCGAGGATACTGGCGCGTCTGGCGGCCAGCGGGTGGATCTCGCGCGTACGCCGCGGGCTTTACGTGGAGGTGCCCCCGGGATCATGGACGGCCGATGTCGCGCTGGAACAACCGTGGGTTATCGCGCATCGACTGTTCGGTCCCTGTTACATCGGCGGATTCAGCGCCGCCGAGTACTGGCACTTGACCGACCAGATGTTCCGCACCCTTATCGTGATGACCGTTAGAAAGCCGCAGGACCGCAAACCAGTCATCAAGGGGCAACGCTTCTGGTTGCGCACCGTGCGACGCAAGGCATTGTTTGGCTTGGTGCGGGAGTGGCGCGGCGGGATGAAGGTACCAGTATCCGACCCGAGCCGGACGATGCTGGACATGTTGAACGATCCGGTGCTTGGAGGCGGCGCGTTTTCAACGGGAGAGATGTTGATCGAATATCTGCGAACCCGAAAGCGATCTCTTCCGACCCTGCTTGACTATGCGGAGCGCTTGGGCAATGGCGCGGTATTCAAGCGTTTAGGTTTTTTCCTGGAGCAACTTGCACCCGATGAGCGGGATGCCATTGCGGTTTGTCGAGCGCACCTGACAACCGGGACCGCCAAACTGGACTCGACATTGCCGGCTGACAAGCTGGTGACCCGATGGCGGCTCAGGGTTCCCAGCGGGTGGGAAAAGGAGCACATATTCAAGGGAGAATATCTGTGATTGGCAAGCAAGAAATTATGCGCCTTGTCAGGGAATTCGGGATCTTGGCCAACCATCTCGAAAAAGACTACGTGCTGGATTGGCTGCTGGCTGGTATTTCCAGACATCCAGCGACACAATCAAACTGGGTGTTCAAAGGCGGGACGTGCCTGAAAAAATGCTTTCTCGAAACATATCGCTTTTCCGAGGATCTTGATTTTACGCTTAGAGACGAAAACGCAACTAAACGAGAGATCTCTGAAGCAGATTCTTATCGAAGTAACTGAATGGACTAGCAGACAAACGGGCATCGAGTTTCCGCATGACTTGATTGACATTAACATCTATATTAACAAGATGAATCGGTCGATGGCACAAGGACGTATTGGGTATCGGGGACCGATGCAACAGCGACGAGGTTCGTTGCCTCGTATCAAACTAGATCTGACTGCCAGCGAGATATTGGTCCAGAAACCAGTTGTCCGGCCGGTGCATCATCCTTATTCCGATCATCCCAAGGAGGGAACGTTCGTTCAAAGCTATAGTTACGAGGAGGTCTTCGCTGAGAAGATCAGAGCATTGGCGGAGCGGGGGCTCCCGCGCGATGTTTATGATGTGGTGCATTTGTATCGTTTTGAGAGAGAACGGTCGTGCGGCGCTCGCGTGATGAATGTGCTCAAGGAAAAATGTGCATTCAAGGGCATTAGCGTTCCAGTAACGGCGGATTTAGAGGATCAAGGCAAGCAGGAGAACGTCAGGTCTGCATGGGCAACATGCTGAATAATCAGTTGCCGGCGTTGCCGCCATACGAGCCGTTCTGGAACGAGTTGCCTGCGGCTCTTGATTGGTTGCATGGCGTGACCGGGAAAGTCACATTGCCGCAGGTCCCTGTTGCGGGCAACGATCTGGATGAGGACTGACGGCCCCCATCAATGATTCACGTATGGGATGTCAAAGCACCGCTTGAAAAGGCGCGCTTTTCCGCTTCCAACCATTTGTGCGTGAATCTGACCTTTAATGGAAACAAGATATTGATAGAGCCCTATTCGCTGCGCCGCACACGGAAGGGGCGAGTTACTGCTTTTTGCGGTAGACCGTGCGACAGAGCAATTACGCTCCTATCAAGTGGACCGCATCAAGGAGATTAGCGTCAGCAGCGAGCCGTTTACGCCTCGCTATGCCATTGATCTGACGCCCCACCAAACACAATGAACCGCAATATTCCTGCGGATTTCACACCAAGTGTGCCACCCATTTCGCACGAAGTGTGCCACCTATTTCGCGTGAAACATGCCACCTATTTCGCGTGAAACATGCCGCTTTTTGTGGTGTTTCATACAGGGTTTTAAGGAGCAAAGCGACGCAGGGTAACGCAAGGTTATTCTGGCCTTTTCCCCACTGTTTTGAGGAGAAGGCCAATGCCAGCCAAGAGGTTATCCATGCGCAAGATCAAGGAAGTGCTGCGGTTGAAGTTCGAGACGGGT
>CAYSVD010000044.1:0-1901 GCA_964434395.1 uncultured Pseudohongiella sp. | reverse complement strand
GCGTCGGCCGCGCGCGCGCCGTCGGCCGCAGGCATCGGTCCCCGATGTCGTCCGGTGACGCGTTATGACATCGGGCGGCGGTCGGTTGGTTTTGTCGTCGCGGGCGTTCATGGGGGGGAGTGCGCGGGGGTCGGTCGCGGTCGCTGTTCAGGGGCCTGATCGGATGGATCGCGGGGCGGCGGGTCGGTCCCTTCCGCTGGCGGGCATCGTCCGGACGTCGTTTTTCGCCGGCAGGCGCGGGCAGGAGCCGGCGTTGCCGTTCCGGCCGCGTCCGGGTCCGATCTCGGAGCCTGGTCCGCCAGCGTGGGCTGTTGGGATGTAGGGCGCCGGCGGGCTTCGCTGGGGTGGTGCGGCGCTGGTCCGTCGCCCGCTCTAATCGCGTTGCTTTCTGTCTCGCCGCCGGCGTGATGCGCCGCAGGTTCCGTTGATCTCTGTCCTTGCCGCCGGCGGTGTTTGCTGGCGCTGGGCTCGCTAATCTCTATCTCGTCGCCGGCGGCGTCGCTGGTGTGGGACGCCGCCAGCTGGTGATCGCCGGTGTCGTTGCGCAGGGCGGCGTTTCGCTGGATCCGGTGTCCTTGGGCCAGCCAGCCCCCCTCCAGCGCAGTACGGCGGCGCTGGGGCCGCCGAGGGCGGCGTTTTGCTGAAACCGCAGGTCAGGGGCCTGCCGGTCCCCACCGGTGCCTACGGCGGCGCTGGGTCGCCTGAGGCCGCTTTCCGCTGGTGGTTTCCCTAGTCTGGGCCTGCCCGCGCCCACGGCGGCACAGAGCCGCCCAAGGGCCGCTTTCCACCGGTAGCCGCATGTCCCGGTTCGCCGGCCCCTGCCGGGCGCGCGCGGCGGCGCAGGGGCCGTCTCAGGGGCGGCAGGCGATGCTCCGCCGGTTCCGCCGCGCCGACGGGGCCGCCGGTCTACCGGCCTGTGATCGCCGGCGCCGCATCGCGTCCACACGGCGGCGCTGGTCCGCCCTCGGCGGGCTCCTCGGGGCAGGGGGGCTGTGCCGCCTGCCGGCGTTCCCGATCCGCCCCGGGTGGTGGTCTTTGCCTGGTTTCTGTCGCCGGCGTCGCGTCTCCGGCGCTGCCGGGCGGGGCGGGCATCTCCGGCCTTGCCGCGGGCGGCTTCCGCCGGCGGGGCGCGGCATGTTCCGCTCCGCCGGCGTTCCTCTCCCGGCATCGGCAGGCGGCCTGACGCCGTCCGGCCCGGCCGCCACACTCTCGCCCGACCGCCGGCGCTGGGCCTGCGGCGGGTTTCAGGAGAGAGCAATGAACGATCCCTTCGATAATGTGGAGGGCGTGACCGTCGCCGGAGCCGATGAGGACATCCGGCGGCGGCTCGCCCGCCAGATGGATTTCATCAGGAAGGAAGGACGTCTGGGCATCGACTACGAAGCCTACGCGCTTCCGGACGACCGCCAAGACGGAGTCCGGTTGACCGACGCCGGCGGACTGGGCGGATGCACACTGGCATCCGTCGACCTGCGGAGCTTGGGCATCGAGTCGAGGATCATGGAAATCGAAGTGGAGGCTACGCCATGCGGGGTCATCGCGGGGTTCGTCGCCGTGGCCAAGCAAGACGGCATCGGCGTGGGCTTCGGCATGGACGAGGAGGAAGGCGGCCCGGTCCGCATCGAGATCCGCGACCCGAGCGCTTTCGGCGTGCTCGCCTCGCGCATTGGGGAAAGGGTGGCGGCGGAGGAGCGGGACGAGGGGCGGTGATCTCGCCGGCGCTTCCGGCCCGGCGTATCCGGCAGGCGGTCGCCCGCGTCCGCCGCCGATTTGCCCCGCGACCGCGGAATCGGCTACATCGTCCGGCGGGGCCTCGCCGGTCCCGCCGTCCGGCGCCGGCGTCGTCCGTTCACAGCGGAAACGGGAGGGGCGGGTGGCGCGGAAACAGGAGCAGGATCGGG
>CAYSVD010000043.1:0-4151 GCA_964434395.1 uncultured Pseudohongiella sp. | reverse complement strand
CCCCCCCCCATTAAGACTTCAAGCGTCAAGACTTCAAGCGCCTGTGTCACGCCCGTCGACTACAGGCGGGCGCTGGTGGAGCGGGCCGCGGCCAGTCCCTGGTGGTCAACGCCATCGACGAGGGCCGCCGGACGGCCGCGGCCATCGACCGGTTCCTGGCGCCTTAGCCGCCGCCGGGCGGGTCCGAGGGACCGGCCGCGCCCAGCCGGCAGTGGACGCATCGCCGGGCGAACAGATCAAGCAACACGCTCCTGACGTAAAACTGCCCGCCGCAGCCCGGGCAGCGCCGCCGCGCCATGTCCACGGCGAAGGCGGCCCACAGACCCATGTAGACGTACATGAGGGCCTCCACGTCCCGCCGGTTGTCCAGCAAGGTCCAGATCGCCAACACATAAACCGGCAGGGTCCAGAAGCACACCATCAGCCGGGCGCGCGCCCTCAGCACTTTTCTGAGCGCGGGAAGGTGGGATGCGTCCGCCTGCGGGTCCATGGCCCGTTACTGTAATGGAGTTGGGGCGCGGGCACACGCGCGCCCGCGGATCGATCCCGTCCGTTCCGGCTACCGGTAGCCCTGCGCCTGCAGGCGGAACAGCGTCGCGTACTGGCCGCCCGCCGCCAGCAGTTCCCGATGGCTGCCGGCCTCGGTGATCCGCGCCTTCTCCAGCACGATGATGTGGTCCGCCATCCTGACCGTGGAAAAGCGGTGGGAGATCACGATGGAGATCCTGCTGGCGGTCAACTCGCGGAAATGGGAGAAGATCTCGGCCTCCGCCCGGGCGTCGATGGAGGCGGTGGGCTCGTCCAGGATCAGGACGTCGGCCCGGCTACGCATGAAGGCCCGGGACAGGGCGATCTTCTGCCACTGGCCGCCGGACAGTTCCCTGCCGTCCTTGAACCAAGTGCCCAGCCGGGTGCCGTAGCCCTGCGGCATGCGCCGCACGAAGGCGTCCGCCATCCCCTTCCTGGCGGCATCCTCGACCTTGTCCATGTCGTCCATATGCTCGACGTCGCCGATGCCGATGTTCTCGCCGACCGGCAGCTGGTAGCGGTTGAAGTCCTGGAAGATCACGCCGATCTTGCGGCGCAGCGCGTTGACGTCCCATTCGTCGAGGCTCATGCCCTCCAGGTAGATCGCCCCCTCCGTCGGCGCGTACAGCCGCGCCAGCAGCTTGATCAGGGTGGTCTTGCCGCTGCCGTTCTCGCCCACGATGGCCAGGCTCTGGCCCGGCCGGATGTGCAGGCTGACGTCCCGCAACGCCGGGACGTCGCTGCCCGGGTAGCGGAAGCCGACCCGTTCGAAGCGGATGCCGTCCGCCGGATCGGGCCCGGAGGCCCGCGCGCCGGTGGGCTCCGGCACCTTGTGCTCGAGGTATTCGGTCAGGTTGGACAGGTACAGGTTGTCCTCGTACATGCCGTTGACCGTGGTGAGGCTGCCGCTCACCGCCGTCTGGCCGAGCCGGAATTGGGCGATGTACATGGTCATCTGGCCGATGGTGATCGTCCCGGCGATGGCGGCCAGGCCGACCCAGCCGTAGGCGAAGTAGAAGGCCGCGCTGGTCAGCAGGCCCAGCGCGTACCCCCAGATGCCGCGGCGCAGCAGCAGGCTCCTGTCCTCCCGGTAGATGCCGCGGAAGATGTCCACGTAGCGCTCCAGCAGCAGCCTGCCCATCTGCAGCAGCTTCACCTCCTTGACGCCGTCCTCCCGGGTCAGCACCATCTCGAGGTAGAACTGCATGCGCCGCTCGGGCGAGCGGCGGCGCTGGATGCGGAAGGCCTCGCCGGCGAACCGGGTCTCGGCCAGGAACGCGGGAAGGCCCGCCAGCGCCAGCAACAGCACCGCCCAGGGGGAGAACCGGAACAGCCAGGCCCCGATGGCCGCCAGCGCCACCGTGTCCCGCAGCAGGTCGAAGGTTCCGATCACCAGGCTCAGCGGACGGCTCGACGCCTCCCGCCGGGCCCGCACCAGCTTGTCGTAGTACTCGGCGTTCTCGAAGTGGGCCAGCTCCAGCGTGAGGGCCTTTTCCAGGATCATGACGTTGATGCGGTTGCCGAGCAGCACCCGCAGGATGGACTGGCACACCGTGTTGACCTTCTGGGCGCCGGTCATCAGCGCCACCAGGCCCGCCTCCAGCGCCACGTAGAACAACGCGTCGCCGCGGGCGGCCGCCGCTTCCGCGCCGTCCGTCCGGATGGCGGCGGCGACCGCATCCACGAAAAGCCCGCCCACGAAGGCGATCGCGGCGGGCATGACGCCGGCCGCCAACGTCGCCAGCGCCATGGCCAGCGTCAGGCCGGCGCTGGTGCCCCAGACGATGGTCAGCGCCACGCGGCTGTAGCGGAAGACCGACACGAACCGGCGCAGCGGACCCGGCGACTCCTGACTGTCCAACGGCTGCCGGCCTCCTGATGGCCACGACGGGACGGCGCGGACGGAGGCCGTCCGCCCGGGAAGGAGCCCGCCGGCGGCGGACCTCGACGGAGGATGGCGAGGCGGCGCGCGCCTACATCTTCACGAACTTCAGCACGAAGCGGTCGGTGTCGCGGCCTAGGCTCGGGTCGAACGGCCCCAGGCTGTGGTCGTCGGCCGGATTGTCGAGCAGCTCGCTGGAGCCCACCAGCGCGAATCCCGCGCCCACGATGGACTTCACCGCATCGGCGAAGGCGATCCGGTGCAGGCCGGCGTTGTCGGCGCCGGGATCCCCCTCGTGATCGATGACGCCGAGTATGCCGCCGGGCTTCAGGGCCGCCGCCACGCCCTCCAAAAACCCCCGGGCGGCGGCGGGGCTGTTGTTGTACACGTCGTGGTAGTTCAGCGCGGTCAGCGCGAAGTCGACGGCGCCCGGCGCGATGTCCGAGACCGGCCCCAGATGGTGCTCGACCTGCGGCAGGCGGGCGAGCCGGTTCTCGATGAGGTCCGCGTTGTTGTCGACGAAGCGGCTGGGCGTGTTCTGCATGATGACCCGCCCCCCGTCGCCCACGGCGCGGGCCAGCACCTCGGTGTACCAGCCGCCGATGGCGATCAGGTCCAGCGCGGTCATGCCGGGCTCGACTCCCAGGAAGGCCAGCACCTCGGGCGCCTTGCGGGCCGCGTCCCGCTCCTTGTCGGCGGCCGGCCGGCCGGGATCGGCCAGCGCCCGCTCCAACGCCGCGGTGTCGAGCTGGGCGTGGGCGCCAGCGCACAGCAACGCCGCGGCGAGCGACGTGAAGGTTTTCTTCATAACAGCGGTCCCGTTCGCGTTGGGCGGTCATCCGGCCCCGCCGCATGCGGCGCCGGCGCACCAAGCATAAATCAAGCCCGGCGGCGTGTACACCGGGGCTCCGGGGGGGGGCTCCGGGAGTCCCGGCTGGCGTCCGGACGCCGCGCCGCGGCGGATTCCGGTCGAACCCTCCGCGCCGAAAGGCATCCCGCCTTCGGCGGTCCGTCGCCCGGCCGGAGAGCGCCGGATCTTCGGGCGGCTCCGGCCCGGCGCACCGGCCGGTGCTACAATCGCACGGACGGCCCGGGAGCCGGGCGGACAGTCATGAGCGGAAGCACGTCAGGAACCCGGCCCGGCCCCGCGACGGCGGACGACGGGGAGATCGAGCGCCGCCTGGTCGACGACGACGGGGACGGCGCCGCCGACCGCGCCGTCGGCTACGCGTACGTCCCCGAAGGCGAGCCGGGGGCCGGACGCCCCGCCCGGATTCTGTTCTACGACGACGGCCCCGACGACCGGACGGCCGACCGCATCCAGCACATCGCCTACGACGCCGGCACCGGCATGTGGGCCTCGTTCGCCGAGGACGAGGACGGCGACGGGGATCTGGAGCGCCGCTCCACCTACATCTTCGAGGACGGCGCCGAGGCCAGGCGGCTGTGGGAGCGCGACGCCGACGGCGACGGCCGCCTGGACACCCTCCGCACCTTCGATATCGCCTTGGACCGGGTCACATCCTGGCGCCGCGGCCTCGACACCGACGGCGACGGCGACTTGGACCGGACCGAGCATGTCGACCTGGACCCCGCCACCGGCCGGTGGGCCGTCTTCGGCGTGGACGAGGACGGCGACGGGGATCTGGAGCGCCGCTCCACCTACATCTTCGAGGACGGCGCCGAGGCCAGGCGGCTGTGGGAGCGCGACGCCGACGGCGACGGCCGCCTGGACACCCTC
>CAYSVD010000042.1:0-9125 GCA_964434395.1 uncultured Pseudohongiella sp. | reverse complement strand
AATACGGGTTCGGCGCCGGGCGTCCGGCGATGTGGGTCCGGCGGCCGTCCGCGGCCCGCCTCCTTCACCAGCGAGCCGAGGATCTTCCCGATGCCCATGAGAACAGTGCTGTTTGCGGTCCTGTGCGCCGCCCTGACCGGGTGCCTGCTGCACGTGGAGTCCGACGTCCGCCCGACGCGGACGGGGTGGAGCGAGGAGGACGTCGCCCGGCTGGAGGTCGGGCGCAGCGACCGGGAGTGGGTGCGCGGAACCTTCGGCGACCCGAGCGCCGTCATCGCGGGCGACGGCGGCGCGGAGGTCTGGGAGTACCGCAACCGCTCCGAGCGGGACACCGAGGTCGGCCTGTTCCTGATCTTCTCGGTCGATGTCGAGTCGGAACGGGTGGAGACCCTGTCCATCGAATTCACCGACGGGGTGGTGAGCGGCTACCGGACCAGGGAATCCAGTCGCTGACGCCCCGCGCCCGGCGGGGCGTCCCGCCCGTTTCGCGTAACCTTCGAGTTCGGCTTTCGTCTTTACCGTCACATGTTGTCACAATATCGCCAGGCGATGGAGCAGTACAGGCAGCGGGTGTTCTCGTTCGCCCACTACAGCCTGCACATACGGGAGGATGCCGAGGACGTGACGCAGGAGGTGTTCGTCAAGCTGTGGCGCAACTGGGGGAAGATAGACCACGACAAGCTGAACGCCTGGCTGATGCGGGTCACGCACAACGCGATCATCGACCACGTGCGCAGGCGGAAAAACAGCAGCGATCGAATCGACGGGTATGCGGACGTGGAGGAGCTGACCGGAGCGGGGATCGAGGAGGCCGAGATCGACGCCGGCTTGTTCAGGCGGCATCTGTCGCAGGCGATCCGCTCCCTGAAAGACCCCTTCCGCAGCATACTGGTGCTGCGGGACATTCAGGGGCTGAGTTACGCGGAGATCCAGGAGACGCTCGGGTTGAGCGAAAGCCAGGTGAAGGTGTACCTGCACCGGAGCCGGCGCAAGCTGCGGGAGAACCGCGCCTTGCGCGAACTGTTCGAGTCCGGCGTCAAGACCGGATCGTCGGCGCCCCGCCGAGAGGCGGGCGCCCCCGGATGACGGGAGAGGAGACATGACGGACGACATCGACGCGCGGTGCCACGCGGCCCGGCAGCAGATCGACGAGTACCTGGACGGCGACTTGGGCGCGGCGCAGCGGGAGGGCTTCATGGCGCACGTCCAGGCCTGCCCGGACTGCGCGCGGGAGTTCCAGTACGCCTGCCGGGTGCAGGACGCCATCCTGGATCTGCCTCGGGTGGACTGCGAGGACCGGGTGCTGGAGCCGGCCCGGATGCTGGCGGCCGGGGGCGACGGCGCCGCCGGGACGGTGCCGTGGACGCGGTTGCTGGCCGGCGTCTTCGCCGCGCCGGCGTTGCTGCGCTACGCGCTGCCGGCCGTCGCGGCGCTGCTGGCCGGGGCGGCGCTGACGACGGCGCTGCTCAGGCAGGACGACGGACCGCGGGTCGCGGCGGGACCGGCCGCGGCGCCGGCCGCGGCGCCGCGGCGCGCTCCGGAGGAGGTGTCCGCCGAGGACGTCGCCGCGGCGCTCGAGGAGCTGAACCTGGCGATCGATTACCTGGACCAGGTCAGCCGGCGCACCGAGGCGATGATCGGAGACCGGTTTCTGCTGGCCCCGTTGCAGGAGTCGCTGAACGCGTCGTTCGAGCGCGTCAGGACCCGGCGCAGGACGCCGGCGGACAACGGCCCCATCTAGGGGCGCAACGAGATTTGCATCCAAGCAAACGCAACACGACGAGAGGTAACGACATGAAAAGGATCTGTCAGTGGATACCGTCGCTGGCGCTGGCGGCGTTCGCCTCGGCGGCCGCCGCCGCCGCCGACATACGGAATCACCCCGGGTACGTGGACTTCTCCGGGCTGACGGGCATGGCCAACGTGGAGCCGATGGTCGAGGTCAGTCTCAAGGAGCCGTTGCTCGCCATGATCACCAACTTCATCCGCGAGGAGGACGAGGAGGTCGGCAGCTTCGTCTCCAAGCTGATCAGGGTCACGGTGCACGTTTTCGAAAGCGGCGCCTTCGAGCCGGACGAGGCGGTCGCGTCCATGTCCGACATCGGGGCCGGCCTCGAACGGCGGGGCTGGGAGCGCGTGGTGCGGCTGCGGGAGTCGGGCGACTACGTCGACATCTTCATGCGCATGTCGCCCGACGCGCGGACCATTCACGGCATCACCATCATGGCGGCGGAGCCGGACGACACCGTGCTGGTGAACATCGTCGGCGACATCGCCAGCGAGGACATCAGCGCGCTGGGCCGGCGCTTCGACATCGAGGAGCTGGTCGACCTGGACGTGGCGGCGGACGGCAACTGAGCGCGGGGGCGCCGCCCGCCGCCGGGCCTTCGCGTCCCGGCGGTCCGTCCCCGGCGGGTCCGCCGCGAAGACGGAACGGCGCCGCCGCTCGTCTCTTCACGCCTCGTTCGGTCCGCTCCGCCCCGGGCCGACGGGATCGCAAGCGCCGCGCGCCGGCGGAAAGGAATGGGCGGAAAACCGCTTCGACCGGAAAGGCCGACGGCCCGCGTTTTCCGGATGTCTTGAAAACTCCCCAGTGACGGTTTTCCGCAGGCCGGAGCGATGCCCGGGCGACCGCGCGGGAATGCCCCGCATCCGCGGTTCCTATCGCCTCCCTTGATCAAGAAGTGAAATCGCGTCCGCGGAACGGCGCGTCGCTCTCCTCCTCCTCATCATCCTCCGGTCTTCGCAGTGCGCGGTCATCGGCCGCCGTTGCGGCGGCTCCCGAGGGGTTCGCTGGCGGGGCCGCGACACGGGATCGCGCAGGATCGCGCTTGAATGTTCCCGGAGAGTTTGTCGGCAAAACCGCCCGTCTTCGTATATGATTCACGCCATCCTCGCGGGGAACGGACCCGTCATGGCGCTGACGACTTTGGACAAGCCGGCCGCCGAACCCCGCTGCCACGTCCCCCCGGGGATGCCGCCGCTGGATCTGAGCGGACGCGCCACATCGTTCTTCGAATTCTGGCCGATGTGGCTGATGTACGCGCCGGTGGCGGCGCAGTGGCTGTTGCTGGGCGCGCGCTACCGCAGCCTGTCGCTGCCGCTGATCGCCAACCCGGCCGTGCCCCTGTCCGGCATGGCGGGAGCCGCCAAGACGGCGGTGTTCGACGCGGCCGGCGACGCGGCCCGGCGGTGGATCCTGCCGTGGATGGTCCACGAGGTCACCGCGGAGCCCGCGCGGCGGCAGGGCGAGGCCGTCGGGCGGGCGCTGGCGGCGCGCGGCCTGTCCTTCCCCCTGGTGGGCAAGCCCAACGTCGGCTGCCGCGGCGCCGGGGTGAAGCTGCTCGAGGACCGGGCGGCGCTGACGGAGTACATCTCGGCGTTCCCTCCCGGCGCCGAGCTCCAGTTCCAGCGGCTCAGCCGCTGGGGCGCCGAGGCCGGCGTGTTCTACGTAAGGCATCCGGACAGCGGGACGGGCGAGGTCACCTCGCTCACCCTCAAGTACACCCCCTACGTGGTGGGCGACGGCGACAGCACCTTGGGCGAACTGGTCGCCGCGGACCCCCGGGCCGGGCCGCTGGCCCGCCTGTACCGGGACCGCCACCGGGACCGCTGGGACCAGGTGGTGCCGGCGGGCGAGCCGCGCCGGCTGGTGTTCTCCGCCAGCCACTGCCGGGGGGCGGTGTTCCGGGACGGCGCCCGGCACATCCGCGCCGGGCTGGTCAGGACGCTGGACCGGATCTTCGACGACATCCCCGGCTTCCACTACGGCCGGCTCGACCTCAGGTTCCGGGACATCGCCGGCCTCGGCGAGGGCCGGGATTTCGAGATCATCGAAATCAACGGGGCCAGCTCCGAGTCCATCAGCATATGGGACCGGGACGCCGGGCTCGGCGAGGCGCTCGGCACTCTGTTGCGGCAATACCGCACACTGTTTAAACTCGGTCACGCGAACCGCGGGCGGGGACACCGCCCGCCGGGCCTGCTCGCGCTCTACCGGGCCTGGCGCCGCGAGACGAGACTGGTGAGGCAGTACCCTCTCAATGACTAATCCGGGGCTTGTGTAGCAAAATACGCAGTCGCATAATGGCCGGAAGATCATGGGAAAACAGCTTCTGACATACGAGCGGGGCATGCGCCCCGGCTCGCCGACGAAGGCCAACCGGTTGCGGCAACTGGCGGGCGCGACCCGTCACGTCCACAATTTCATGCTTGATCACCTGCTGATGGAGGTCAGAACCACAGGAACCTGTGATGCGCGGTTTTATACGCTTTGCCGGCGGCTCACCATCCTCATCCGCGGAACCCCCTGGCTGCGGGCCTATCCCGTCGCCGTCCTGCGGATGCCGTTGCGTTATCTCGCCGCCGACATGGCCCGGCATCGGAAAGATCCCGCCAATTACTCGATGCCCGGCAAAAAGAACAAGCACAAATCGCCATGCTCCTTCACGGTCCCGGCGCAGTGCCTGCGGTGGAACGGGGACAGCATGTTCATCGCCAAAACCGGAACTTGGCGCGTCAAGGGACCGCCGGTTCCGGGCGATGTCCGCGAACTCACGATCAAATTCCATTTGGGGGAATGGCGGATATTCGCCCGGACCGCCGTCGACCGTCCGCCCCGAGCGAAAACGGGCAAAACCGCCGGCATCGATCGCAACGCATCCAACATCGCATTCCATGACGGCGAAGCTGGGGCGGTCGTCGAGCCGCCGGCGCGCTTGGCGGCGCTGTGGGAGACAGCGCGCCGCCGCCAGCGAGCGCTGGCCAGGCTGTGGAGCATCCGCTGGAAAGAGGCCGAGGCCGAGGCGCTGGCGAAGGGCTGGGACAAGCCCCGGAACCCGCGGCCGTCGAAGCGGATGCTCCGCATGCGGGATGCTTTCCGGCGCGACTGCCGCAAAATCAGACGGATCATGCATGACTGGAGGCACAACATCACCGCCGAGCTGGCGCGGAAGTACGATGTCGTTGTCCTGGAAGAGCTGAATCTCAAGGCCATGACCGCGGCCGGCGGCGTCCGCAAGAAGGGCATGAACCGGGGCATGCGCAACGTCGGGCACGGGTACATGGAACGGATGTTCGAGTACAAGGTGGAGACGGTGATCAAGGTTCCCGCCGCCTACACCAGTCAGATGTGCTCGCGGTGCGGGCATACGGAAAAGTCGAACCGGCCATCGCAGGCCGTGTTTTGTTGCCGCGGTTGCGGCCATCGGGACAATGCGGACTTGAACGCCGCATTGAATGTATGGGCCCTGGGGACTAGGGCGACGGGGTTAGGCTCAGGGGGGTCAGGGCCTCCCGCCATCGATCCCCCGATAGATGTAGAGGATGACGCGACGGCGTAGGCCGTTTGCGTATTTTGATACATGAGTCCCACTAATCCCTGCCGTCTTCCCCTGAGCCCCGCGCCGCTGGCCAGACTGCTCGAAAAGGCGCTGGGGCTCTCCGCCCTGGCGCGGGTGTACGACGTGCGACCGCGCGGGCTCGAGCCGATGCGCTTTCTGGACTACGCCCTCGACTCGCTGGGCGTCACCATCGACATCGGCAATCTCGGGAACATGGACGACATTCCCGAGACCGGGCCGCTGCTGATCGTGGCGAACCACCCGCTGGGCGGGCTGGAGGGCATGGCGATCGCGCAGGCGATGGGCCGCCGCCGGTCCGACCTCAAGGTGCTGACCAACGCGCTGCTGCGCCGCATCCCGGAGCTGGCGAACCTGTTCATCGGCGTGGACGTGCTGTCGAAGCGGGCGCGCGCCGCCAACGCCGGGGGCATCAAGCAGGTCTACCGGCATCTGGAGGGCGGCGGGGCGGTGCTGATCTTCCCCGCCGGCATGGTCTCGGCCTACGAATTCAGCCACCGCCGCATCCAAGACCGGGCCTGGAACCGGCTGGCCGGCCAGTTGATACAGCGCAGCCGGTGCGCCACCGTGCCGGTGTACGTCGAGGGCCGCAACAGCCCGTACTTCTACGCCGCCGGCGTGATCCACCCCCGCCTGCGGACCCTGTTGCTGCCGCGCCAGTTGGTCAACAAGCGGGGCTACGCGCTGAAACTGAAGATCGGCCGGCCCATTCCGGCGCAGGAGCTGCGCCTGCTGCGCTCGCCGGTGGCGGTGACCCAATACCTTCGTGTCAGCACCGACGCGCTGGCGGAGGATCCGGCCCGCGGCGCCGCGGCGCCGCGGCGGCCGGTCGACGACATCCCCCGGGACGCCGGCGCCGGCGGGAGCCGCGCCGCCATCGACGGCCTGGCCGAACACCGCCTGATCGAGCATGCGGAGTTCGACGTCTACTGCGCGCCCTACAGGAGCCTGGGACCGATCATGGAGCAGATCGCCGTCGCCCGGGAGGTCACCTTCCGCTCGGTGGGCGAGGGCACGGGCCTTTCGAGGGACTCCGACCGCTTCGACCCCCACTACTACCACCTGTTTCTGTGGGACAAGGCCGAGGGCCGCGTCGCCGGCGCCTACCGGGTCGGACTGGTCGACAGGATAGTCGCGAAGCACGGGGTGAAGGGGCTGTACAGCCGCTCGCTGTACCGCTACGACGAGGCCTTCATCCGGCGGCTGGGTTCGGCCATCGAGATGGGCCGCTCCTTCATCCACCCCGACTACCAGCGCCGCCCGCTGTCCCTGAACCTGCTGTGGCGGGGCATCGGCAGGATCCTGATCCAGCGGCCCGCCTACCACACCCTGTTCGGGTCGGTGAGCATTTCCCGCGAGTACAGCGACCTGGCCCGCTCGCTCATCGCCGACACCCTGCTGACCAACTTCGGGGCCAAGGAGTACGAGCCGCTGGTCAAGCCGCTCACCCCGCATCAGGTGCGCAACCGGGTGTGGACCCGGGACATGCTGGCCGAATTGGCCAACGTCAAGATGCTGGGCAAACTGGTGGGCCGTTGCGATCCCGGCAAGGCGGTGCCGGTGCTGCTGCGCCACTACCTGTCGCTGAACGGCAGGCTGGTGTGCTTCAACGTGCACTCCAGCTTCAACGATTCCCTGGAGGGGCTGATCATCGTGGACGTGCGCCGCACGGAGACCAAGACGCTGCACCGTTTCCTCGGCGGGGAGGGCCTGAAGCACTTCATGTCCTTCCACCAGATGAAGGATTCCGCCTGAGGGTCCGCCGGCCGGGCGCCGCCGCGCCTCCGGGAGACCGCCGCGAAACGGCGTCCGACGAGATGCTGGAAGAACCCGAGCAGAGGCGCCCCCAGGCCGTTTCCCGGTTGCTGGGCGGGCTGCAGGTGTTGCTGGCGCTGGCGCTGGCGGCCGTCGCCGGCGCGACCCTGGTCAACATGCTGCTCATCATCCCGCGTCCGGAGACCATCTCGGTCGTCAACGTCATGATCGGCCAGGGCGTGCTGGTCATTTGTCTGAGCGCCCTGGCCTGGGTGCTGTTCCGCCGGGGGGTCAGGCGGCTGCGCTGATCCGGCGGGCCGCGGAAGCCGGCATCTTCCTGCCGGCTCACTCACCCCGTCCCACAGGCTCTCGCGACATTCGCGCAGTCTTGAACTGTGTTGCGCGGTCTTGAATGTCGCGCAGTCGCGCGGTCGCACGGTCGCGCAGTCTTGAAGGTCGCGCAGTCTTGCGCAGTCTTGAATTGACCGGGGGGGCGGCGGTATACTGCTCTCCCGGCGCGGCCTCCATGGGGTCGGCGGCCGGTCCGGATGCCTGACGGCGATGAGGAGATCTACGGATGGCCAGCAGCGAAACCAGAGAAGACATCGTTCAATTGTCCGTCGCGGCGCACGACTCCGCGCCGGACGCCGCGCTGATGCGCGAGCTGGAGGCGATCGTCGACAGGGGAGGCTCCCTGCTCGACGTCGCCGAGGCATTGGCCTCCGGCGAGCGCTGGGACGCGCTGTATCCGTCGTCCCAGACGTCGGACGAGTTCTCCGACGCTTGGCTGATGACTCTGCTGCCCGGGGCGGGCGCGGACCTGCTGGAGTTCGGCCGGAGCGTCGTGGTGCCCCTTATCGACGCCGGCGGCAGCCCCGCCGACCTGGTGCTGGCGGCGCAACGGTTCCTGAGCGCCCCCGGCGCGCCGGCGGACTTCGCCGATTTCGCCAGCGGCTTCCTCCAGCGGAGCGCGGATGCGATGGCGGAGCTGGTCGAGAGCGAGACCACCGAGGATCTCGTTCAGCTGGTCGTCGCGGCCTACGACGCCGCGCCGGGCGCGGACTTGATGGAGGATCTGGAGGCGACTGCCGCCGCCGGCGGCCTGTCCGCGGTTGCCGCCGCCCTGGTGGCCGACGGGCGCTGGGCGGAGCTGTATCCGGATTCCCAGACCTCGGCCGAGTTCTCGGATGCCTGGCTGGGAACCTTGTTGCCTGGGGTGAGCGCGGACCTGCTGACCTTCGGCCGGAGCGTCGTGGCGCCCCTTATCGACGCCGGCGGCAGCCCCGCCGACCTGGTGCTGGCGGCGCAACGGTTCCTGAGCGCCCCTGTTGTGCCGGCGGAATTCGCCGAGTTCGCCGAGATTTTTCTCAACAAGGCCCGGGTGGCGGCGGAGCATTCGGTGGCGCGGGAGCTGGACGGCTCGGCGGCCGCATTGCGCGAGGTGCTGGATTCGGTGACCGGCGACGACGCCACCGTGCAGGCGGCGATCGACGCGCTGGGCGATCCGATGCCCGGTGATCAAATGCCGGGCGACCAGATGCCGGGCGACATGATGCCTGGCGGTGGCTCCAGCGGCGGTGGCTCCAGCGGCGGTGGCTCCAGCGGCGGCGGTTCCAGCGGCGGCGGTTCCAGCGGCGGCGGCTCCGGCGGCGGCGGCCAGACACCCGCCGTCCCCGCCAGCCGCGACACGAAGGACGCGCAGGACCGGGTCGTGCTGACCGAGTTCGACGACGACAAGGACGGCACCTTCGACCGGGCCGAAGCCTACGAGTACGGCGCGACGGATGTCAACAAGAACCTGGTCGTCAAGACCACCTGGTACGACGAGTGGGCGCTTGAGGCGGACGGAACCGGCAAGGCGCTGGACAGGCAGACCATCGACCGGGCGCTGACGGTCGCGGACGACGACAACGACGGCGCGGGCGAGTCGAGCCGGCATGACAAGTACGATGCCGCCGGCGCGTTCGTCGTCGAATCCCTGTTCGACGACGGCCATGACGGGGTGGACCG
>CAYSVD010000041.1:0-2213 GCA_964434395.1 uncultured Pseudohongiella sp. | reverse complement strand
GCGGACGGACTGGATACACCGGTCGAACCGACTTCGCAGGTCGACTCGGGCGAACCGACACCGCCGACCGAATCGGGCGGGCAGGGCGGATCGGACGAGCCGGACGACCCGGGCGGACTGGATGCCCCGGGTGAGCCGACTCCGCCTGCCCCCGAAACGCCCGATGCAAAACCCTGAACCGGCGCGCCCGTCAACACCCGGCGCGAGAGGTTGGTGCAGGCGGGCGCCTGTCCAGGATGTGTCTGGGCGCTTGTGCCGGAGCTGTCCGCCTCTGCGCGGACGAAGCGGTCGGGCGCCGGTTGCGCGTCACTTCGCCCCGCGCAGGTCCGCCAGCGCCGCCGCGGTCAGTTCAGAAAGCCGCGTCTTCTGCCGTCCCGCCGCGTCGAAGTTCTCCGGCGCGAGCCACTGCCGGTAGGCAGCCTTCAGCGCCGGCCACTCCTCGTCGATGATCGAAAACCACGCAGTGTCGCGGCTTCGGCCCCGCACAATCACCGCGCGCCGGAAAATCCCCTCGAAGCGCATGCCGAAGCGCGCCGCGGCCCGGCGCGAGGCCGCGTTAAGCGCATCGCACTTCCATTCGTAGCGCCGGTAGCCGAGGGTCTCCAGTGTCCACTCGATAAAGAGGTACATCGCCTCGGTGGCGACGCGTGTACCCGCTATCCCGGGGCCCCAGTAGATGTTGCCGACTTCGATGCACTGGTGGGCCGGGGTGATGCGCATCAGCGTCTGCCAGCCTTCCGCCCGCCCGCTGGCGCGATCGACGACCGCGAAGCACAGGGGGTCCGCCGCCGCCGCCGCCCGCTCCAGCCACTTGCCGAATGCCTCGGGCGTATCGGGCGGCACATCGACCAGATAGCGGAAGCGCGCGGCCCGGTCCGGGGGCGTGGTCGCGGCGAAAATATCAGATTGGTGGCGGGCCGGGTCCAGCGGCTCGAGCCGCGCGTAGAGGCCTTCCAGCACCGTGCGCGGCGGCGCCTTCGCGGGGCCGGGCTTTGCCAGCCGCGGCCCGATCGGCAGCCCGGTATCGGGGTCGATCTCCTGCGGAATCGCTTCGTCGTGAATGTTCCGGCTCACCTCGGCCGCTCCCTGTATTCATGTGCGTTGCGCAGAGAAATCTTAATGATCGCCAGTTCCATGCGCCAAGTGCGAGGTAAGCGCCAAGAACGATGGCGCTTATTGCAATAACCGGGTTTCTCCCGAGTCGGCACTCGCACTAACGCCCTCATGATTTTTCCTGAGAGCGTTCACGCAATGTCACCTGGTATTCCGGGTCTTTGTCGAGGCGGTAGGCCTTGAAGGTGTGCCTCCGCCCGGCGTTGGGATTGGGAGCAAGTTTTGTCTTGATCTCGTTGGAAGTGAGATCGAATGTGTACGTCGTCACTACGTGGTCCACCTCGCACCGGGTGAAGGTTGCAATTTCGACGTGGTCATCATCCACCGGCGCCTCCGCCGGAAGGATCAATGTGCGATGATGCGCCGTGCCCTTCGCCAGGGCGAACGGCGTCGGCGCCACGTACATCTTTCGATCACGGACCAGAATGTCGCCATAGCTTCCGAAACCACGAAAGCTCTTGTTTTTGTGAACGTAATCACTATCGGCATTCAGGAAACTGCCGTGGCAGATCACGAGATCGAGCATCGGGTATTCATCGCCATCCGGTTTATCCGAATAGCGCCCGAACACGTAGAAGATTTCCCTTCCGTTGTGACGCCCGCGGGGAACCTGGCTGTTGCAGTCGTAATCGACCTCGCGTCCCGGGTAGGCCAGCCCCTTGACCTCGTACCCTTCCGCCGAGTTGACGAGCGTGAAATCGGGGTACTTGTTGCGCCCCGGCTCGTCGTATTCCACGAGGATATCATCCAGCCGGGACCTGAACCAGTTCTGAAAATGAAACTCCTTGTCCTTTCTATCCGCTCGTTTGATGAGAACGCCATCGCGGATTGCCAGGACGCATTTTCTGAAAACAGCGCAAACGGTGCTGGAGGCAGTGCTCATGGACAGATCCTTACTGGTGTGCCTGAGCGTTGCGATGAATGCTCCGGATGGTCTCTTCGATGTCATCTTCGGCGGAATCAAGCAGGTCAATGGCTTCATCCATGGTGTGTGAATGCGAGAGTTGTCGAATCAGTTGCGCCATCACGATCACCCGCACATCGTTGCGGCTGAGTTTTCTGCCGCGGGCGCAAAAGCGCTGCGCCTGCATGGCCGCCCG
>CAYSVD010000040.1:0-2733 GCA_964434395.1 uncultured Pseudohongiella sp. | reverse complement strand
CTGGTCGTCGAGGCGGATAATCTGCCTAAGGAAATGCGGGAGAAAAAAGCCGTCGATTTTATGGTGTCCGAGGGGATCAAGACATCCGAGATAGAGGGTGAATTCTATAAGCGATCAGATGTGCGCGGCTCCATAAACCGCCTGTTGATGGGGCTTCCCCCGCCGGATGACGTAGAAGACAAAAACGCCATCGGCATCTCAAAGCTCATGGTCGATTGCAGGCGCCGCTACATGCATCCCCTGACCGTAGAGCAGCTATGCAAATGGCAAGAAATGGTTGTGAGCGGCGCCAGATACGATCGGCGTGTGGACATAGGCCGGTTAAGAAGCGGAGACATACAGGTTTATTCCCCCACGCCAGGCGGGATAAGGATCCATTATGAAGGGCCGCCCCCCGAGCGGGTTCCGGAGGCGGTGGAACGCTTCACCCAATGGTTCAACGTGCCAAGCGTTCGCTTGAACAGCATAATCCGCGCCGGGGTCTCGCATATTTATTTTGAGAGCATCCACCCTTTCGACGACGGGAACGGCCGCGTAGGGCGGGCCATTATCGATGCGGCGCTGTCTCAAGGTCTGGGACGCCCGGCCCCATTGAGCATGTCGTCGGCTATAATGAGAAGACGGGACGAGTACAACGACAAGCTCGAAAGCGCATCAAGAGGGAACCTGGATATCACGGACTGGCTGCTATGGTTCGTCGACACCACGCAGGCCGCTCAAGCTCAGGCGATCAAAGGAATCCGCTGGGGCTCTTTTCAAGTTCAATGTGCTGGATCGGCACGATGATGAAATCAATGATCGGCAGGCTGCGGTACTCGGCCGTCTGTTCAGGGATGAGAATATAGGGACTTGTGTAGTAAAATACGCAACGGCGTAAGGGCTGAAAAATCATGGGAAAACATCTTCTGACATACGAGCGCGGCATGCGCCCAGGCTCGGCGACGAAGGCCAACCGGCTGCGGCAACTGGCGGGCGCGAGTCGCCACGTCCACAATTTCATGCTCGATCACCTGTTGATGGAGATCAGAATCACAGGAACCTGCGACGCCAGGTTCTACACCCTGTGCAAACGGCTGACCATCCTCATCCGCGGAACCCCCTGGCTGCAGGCCTATCCCGTCGCCCTCTTGCGGATGCCGCTACGTCATCTCGCCGCCGACATGGCCCGGCATCGGAAAGATCCCGCCAATTACTCGATGCCCGGCAAAAAGAACAAGCACAAATCGCCATGCTCCTTCACGGTCCCGGCGCAGTGCCTGCGGTGGAACGGGGACAGCCTGTTCATCGCCAAAACCGGGACCTGGCGCGTCAAGGGGCCGCCGGTTCCAGGCGAGGTCCGCGAGTGCACGATCAAATTCCGCTTGGGAGAATGGCGGGTATTCGCCCGGACCGCCGTCGACCGCCCGCCCCGGGAGAAAACGGGAAAAACCGCCGGCGTCGACCGCAACGCCGGCAACATCGCCTTCCATGACGGCGACGCCGGGGCGGTCGTCGAGCCTCCGGCGCGTCTGGCGGCGCTGTGGGAGCGCGCGCGCCGCCGCCAGCGGGCGCTGTCCAGGCTGTGGAGCATCCGCTGGAAAGAAGCCGAAGCCGAGGCGCTGGCGCAGGGCTGGGACAAGCCCCGGAACCCGCGTCCATCGAAGCGGATGCTCCGCATGCAGGATGCCTTCCGGCGCGACCTGCGCAAAATCAGACGGATCATGCATGACTGGCGGCACAACATCACCGCCGAGCTGGCGCGGAAGTACGATGTCGTCGTTTTGGAAGATCTGAACCTCAAGGCCATGACCGCGGCCGGCGGCGCCCGCAAGAAGGGCATGAACCGAGGCATGCGCGAGATCGGGCACGGGTACATGGAGCGGATGTTCGAGTACAAGGCGGACTCGGTGATCAAGGTTCCCGCCGCCTACACCAGTCAGCGGTGCTCGAGCTGCCATCATACGGAGCCGGGCAACCGCAGCGGGAACAAATTCAAGTGCCGCGACTGCGGCCATCGGGACCACGCGGACCTGAACGCCGCGTCGAATGTATGGGCCCTGGGGACTAGGGCGACGGGGTCAGGCTCAGGGGGGCCAGGGCCTCCCGCCGTTGATCCCCCAATAGATGTAGAGGAGGACGCGGCGGCGTAGGCCGGTTGCGTATTTTGATACATGAGTCCCAGAATATGTTTTCCAGCGAAGGTTTCGGCGTGGAGCAGTACATGGACATGGCGAACTGCGGCGAGATGGAAGCGAGAAAGGAAATGCGCGGCCTTCGGGCATTAGGAGTTTTCGATGATTTGGAGAACACCGTCCAAGCATGGCGGACGAAAGGAAGGCCCTGAACGCGGGGACGAAGGCCGCCAGGCGCCGCATCCCCGCGGGCCGACGCTGTCGCCGGTCTCATCCCCGCTCAGCCGGCGGGACCGGAATGCGGCGCCTGGCGGTGGACGCCGCCAGCGCCTGCGGCGGCCGCGGGGCGAATCGGCGGCGGACGGCGGTCCGGGGAGGCCCCGCCGGGCCCGCATGCTCGCCGTAGCCGGGCGCGAGGGCCGCCATCGGCCCGCCGGGCCAAGCCCTCGTCCCCGCCTCGGCGCCTCTGTACGCCTCCCCCGGCGCTGCTCGGCCGGAGGGCCGGGGGCACAGGAACCGGCGGACGGCCGGGTCGCCGTCGCATGGCTTGACGGCCACGCCCGGCCATCCGGCCCGCCCTCCGCATCCAAGCCCAGCACCCGCGCGACGCGTCACAGCCCTC
>CAYSVD010000039.1:0-2408 GCA_964434395.1 uncultured Pseudohongiella sp. | reverse complement strand
CTGGGAACGGTGGGGGCGGGCTTCTCGCGGATTTCCCCCCCCCCCCGGAGCCGCCGGTTTATCGACCGGCAGACCGGCCTCAGCTTCCAGATCTTCCCGCATTCGACCCCGGACGCGGTCGGCGATGTCGTTGATGCTGTGTTCGCCTTCTTAGCCGTCGATATCGGATACATCGGTGCTGTTATGAGCGCTGAGGCATCGGGTGGACGCGGCGCCGCCCCAGACGCCGGCAGGTCGGCGGCGCCGGAGCCGGTTCCCGGTCTGGCCTCGCCGTCCAGGCGGGAGTTGCCGTTTCCGCCGCATCCGGGGCCGATTTCGGAGCTTGGTCCGCCGGCGTGGGCATGCAACGACGGCTCGCGCGGCGGAACGCCGGCATCCGGGCCAAAGTGGAACACGCATTCCACAGGATCAAATGCCAGTTCAACTATAACAAGGTCCGCTATCGTGGGCTGGCGAAGAACATGAATCGGTTGTATGTGCTGGCTACCCTTGCCAACCTGCTGAGGGGCGACGGAATACCGTCCCGCATAGCGGCGGCGTAGGAAAGCACGTTCGAAATTATCAAACTGGACACAAATCAAAATATCGCCCATCTTCACACCCGTAATTCATTTTGAATTGGACAACAGTCTTTGGTGTGGGCGGGTCACGCGTTGACCCCTTTGGTCAGCGGGATCGGAAAACCGGAGAGCCTCGGCAAGAGCGGGTGGGAAAAGGGGAAAGCTGGAAGTAAACAGGCTTCGATTCAGTAGCCGACTCCAAGGGCCGGTCGCGGCAAGCAGCGGAAATTCGTTTCGACCAGCGACCTCGTTTCCCCGCCGCGATCAGTCGCCTGGCCGCTGGTCACGGCCCCATCGTACGATTCCCGCACCAAAAGACGTAGGGCATCCGAATTTGATATCGAAAAGGTTTGTGCAGAGGTTCCTTAACGCTTTTTTACGATTTTGCTTCTTTAGCTGCGCAAGCCCCCTTGTTATCATTCGCGCGTTTTCCCATGAAGCCGGCGACCGGTCCGGGCGTCAGGACAAGGATGAGGAGTTTTGCGGATGGCTGGCAGCGAAACCAGGGAAGACCTTGTCCAATTGACCGTCGCGGCGTACGGCGCCGCGCCGGACGCTCCGCTGATGCGGGAGTTGAAGGCGATCGTCCACGGGGACGGCGCCCTGCTGGATGCGGCCGCCGTCCTGACCTCCGGCGAGCGCTGGGCGGCGCTGTACCCGCCGTCCTGGACCCCGGCCGAGTTCGCGGACGCCTGGCTGGGAGCCCTGCTGCCCGAGGCGGACCCGGACCTGCTGGCCTTCGGCCGGGAGGTCGCGGTCGCCCACCTCGATGCCGGCGGCGCGCCCGCCGGTCTGGTGGCGGCGGCGCAGGAATTTTTGAGCGGCCCCGCCGCGTCGGCGGACTTCGCCGCTTCCGCCCGCGCCTTCCTCGAGCGGAGCGATGCGGCGATGGCGGAACTGGCCCGTAGCGAGACCGTCGAGGACATCGTCCAGCTGGCGGTCGCGGCCTACTACGCCGCGCCGGGCGCCGCCCTGGTGGATGACATGGAGGCGATCATCGACGGCGGCGGAACCCTGCTGGACGTGGCCGAGGCCATGACCTCCGGCGAGCGCTGGGAGGCGCTGTATCCGCCGTCCTGGACCCCGGCCGAGTTCTCCGACGCCTGGCTGAGATTCCTGCTCCCCGGCGCGGACGCGGAGCTGCTGGCATCCGGCCGGGGCATCGTGGTCCCCCACCTCGAAGCCGGCGGCGCGCCCGCCGAACTGTTGCTGCGGGCTCAGGATCTCCTGAGCGGCTCCGCCGTGCCGGCCGAGCTCGCCGGCTTCGCCCGGGGGTTCCTCTTCAGCAGCGACGTGGCGTGGGAGCACTCGGTGGTCCGGGGACAGGACGGCGCGCCCGCCGAGCTGGAAGGGGTGCTGGCGACCGGTTGCGGGTGCGGACCGCCAGGCGGCGGCGCGGCGGGCCCCGCCGTCCTCATTCTCGGCGCCGCCGGCGCGGACATCGCCGGGAGCCCCGATGCCGGCGATGCGGTCCGGGTCCGCGAGGCCGGCTTCGCCCCGGCCCTTGTCGAGGCCGCGCCGGTCGAGGCCGATTCCGGCGGAGGCATCGACCGCCCCCGCATCCAGGCCTCCCTCCATCCCATCGGCGGCTGGGAGGACGGCCGGATCGCCATCGTCGGCGGGGCCGGAGGCGCCGACGCCCGGGACGTCTCCTTCGCGGCGCACGCCGGGCAGATCCCCGACTTCGGCGGCTGATGCGCTCCCCTCGATTCCGCATCGGGCGGACGATCAAGGCGGACCGACGGCATCACCCGGCGCGCGGGGACGGCGTCGACGATCCGAACGAGGACGGGAAACGCCGGGATGCCGCCGCGAAAGGGGGAGCCGCGACAGCCGCGGCGGTGAGGG
>CAYSVD010000038.1:0-2953 GCA_964434395.1 uncultured Pseudohongiella sp. | reverse complement strand
TATGACGGGCAGGGGTCATCCCCAGCCGATGTGAATCGGCCGGTGGCAAGGGCGGAACGGTTTTAAGTCGACAGCGTTATGTCGGCAAAGGCGGTGGATCGACGGCCTGCACGAGCCTTTGCACCCTGCGCAACAGGGCGGCACCGAGTGCAGGAGGGCGACCGGACGGTCGAAGCGGCGGGACGGTCGAAGCGGCGCTGGATGCGGGAGACCGTCTGCGGCGTCGGCCCGACCTCAGGGACCAGCACCTGGCGCTGTCCGCCCGCGGTCAGTTGCCGCCGCATGGCGCGCATGCACACCTCGGTATGTCGCGACTGGTTCCGGGGGGCCGGCGGTCCGCCGGACCGGGGCGGTCACGCCCATGATCAGGCAGACGACAGGGTGGTGGAAGTGGGCCCGGAGCGCGCCTTCCCTGTAGTCGATCGCGTTGCCGCGCACCCACCTGACGAAAGGACCGGCCCAAGAAAGGCGCGTGCGCTCCAACACAAGAAGATCTTGGGGGTGGACGCAGAGGGTGAGGCCTTCGAAGGCGGCCATGTCGCCGCCAGCCTGTTCCCCGGTCTTCCCGGAGGATTTCCGGCCCCATGCCATAGCGAGAGCGCCCATATCACCAACGCTTCCAGCATTGCGGGGTCCTCCGATCAGTCTTTTCAGCATCGATACGGACGGCTGTTTGACAAGGGCTCCGCCCGCGCTGCCGGCGTTATAGGCGCTTAAGGAACCTCCGCAACGGTGCATCTTCGAGGCTTCGGCCGGTCGCGGCCCGCGCCGGTCAGATCATGTCCAGAGGGTCCACATCGACGCTCCAACGTATGCTCCGGGGCGGCGACAGCGCCGCGACGGCGCGGCACAGCGGCGTCAGAACCGTCTGCAAGGCGGCGCGGGAGCGGCCGAGCAGATGGATCTGGATCCGGTGGCGTCCCGCCCGCTTCTCCATGGGGGCGGGCACGGGGCCGATGCATAGGATGCGGCCGGCGGCCGTGTCCCGGGCCGCCTGCGCCGCCCGGCGGGCGAAGTCCATCGCGCCGTCGGGCGACGGCGCGTCCACCTGCAGCAGCGCCAGGAAACCGAACGGCGGCATGCCGTTGCGCCGCCGCTGCTCGAGTAGCGAGCGGGCGAAATCCTGGTACGGCAGTTCGGTCAGGGCCCTAAGGACGGGGTGGGCGCCGTGGCGCGACTGGACCACCACTTCGCCGGGACGCTCGGCCCGCCCGGCCCGTCCGGCGACCTGGACGATGGTCTGCGCCATGTGCTCCTGGCCGCGGAAGTCGGCGCTGAACAGCCCCACGTCCGCCTCGACCACCGCCACCAGGGTGACGGCGGGGAAATGGTGGCCCTTGGCCAGCATCTGGGTGCCGAGCAGGATGCAGGGCTCGCGCCGGTCCACCCGCGCCAGCAGGGCGTCGAAGCTCTTGCGGCTCCTGACGGTGTCGCGGTCCACCCGCAGCACCGGCGTCTCGCTGAAGCGCGCCGCCAGGAACCGCTCGATCTTCTGCGTACCCTGCCCGGACGTGGAAAGCGGCTCCCCGCCGCATTCCCCGCAGCGGACCGGCAACGCGCGGGCCGCGCCGCAGTGGTGGCAGCGCAGGCCCGGCGGCGCGGCGTGCACGGTCAGCCGGGCGGCGCAGTCGCCGCATTCGGCCGTCCAGCCGCAGTCCGGGCAATGCAGCGTCGGCGCGTAGCCGCGGCGGTTGACGAACACCAGCACCTGGCCGCCGTCGTCGAGGTGCCGCCGCACCCGGTGCAGCAACGGCTCGGAGAAGCCGGACTCCAGGCGGGACGATGCGGTGTCGAGCACCGACATGGCCGGCCGGCCGGCGCCGCCGGCGCGCCGCTTCAGCTCCAGATGGACGTGCCGGCCGTCGAGCGCGTTGCGCAGGCTCTCCAGGCTGGGCGTGGCCGAGCCCAGGACGACCGGAACGCCCTCCCGCTGGGCCCGCATGATGGCGAAGTCCCGGGCCGAATAGCGGAAGCCGTCGTGCTGCTTGAAGGACAGGTCGTGCTCCTCATCGACGACGATCAGCCCCGGCCGCGCCAGCGGCGTGAACACCGCCGAGCGGGTGCCGATGACGATGCCGACGCCGCCGGCGTGCGCCCGGCGCCAGGCCTGGAGCCGGGCGCCGTCGGCCAGTCCCGAGTGCAGGAGGGCGACCGGGCAGTCGAAGCGGCGTCGGATGCGGGCGACCGTCTGCGGCGTCAGCCCGACCTCCGGAACCAGCACCAGGCACTGCCTGCCCGCGGCCAGCTGCCGCCGCATGGCGCGCATGTACACCTCGGTCTTGCCGGATCCGGTGACGCCGTCCAGCAGAAAGCACTGGAAGCGCCCGTCCGCCGCGTCGATCGCCGCCACCGCCTCGCGCTGGCCGCGGTTGAGCCGGAAGCCGGGCTCGCGCGGCCCTCCGGTCTCGAACGGGAAGCCCTCGGGCGGGGTCGCCTCCCGCCCGCGCGCCAGGCCCGCGGCGGCCAGCTTGGCGAGCAGGGCGCGGTCGAACCCGGCCTCGACGACGTCCCGCGCGGAGACCTCGCCCTTCCCGGCGATGAAGTCCAGCAGGGCCCGTTGCCTGAAGGCGCGGCCGGGAACCTCCCCGCCGCCTTCGGCGGCCCGCCAGCGCGTCTCGCTTTCCTGGGCGCTTTCGCCCTCGCGGATTCTCGCCGGCATGGCGGCGGCGAGCGCCTCGCCCACCGGGTGCTGCCAGTAGCGGGCGGCCCGCAACAGGGCGCCGAACAGGGCGGGAGGGAACAGCGGCCGGCTGTCGATGACGGCGCGGACGGGCTTGAGCCGCCCCTTCGGCAGTTCCGAGCCTTCGCCCGTCTCGACCAGCACGCCGGTCATCGAGCGCGGTCCGAACGGCACCCGAACGCGCGTCCCGGGCGGCGGCGCCCGCTCCGTCCCCGGGGGCGGGAGATAGTCGAAAAGCCGGCGCAACGGACACGCCACCGCCACTCGGAACAC
>CAYSVD010000037.1:0-5247 GCA_964434395.1 uncultured Pseudohongiella sp. | reverse complement strand
GTTTGGCCGTCGGGCAACCCGTCATCCGGCGCTCGGCCGTCCAGCGCGTTGATCGCCTCTCGGACGGCGCCTTCGTCGCCAGTCACCGAAGACAGCGCATCGCTCAGCTCGGCGGACGTCCCGTCCAGCCCCCGGACCACCGAATGCTCCACCGCCACTTCGCTCCTGTTGAGGAAGGCGCGGGAGAACTCGGCGAACTCCGCCGGCACCCCGAATGCGCTCAGGAACTGCTGCGCCGCCAGCACCAGTTCGGCGATGCCCCCGGCCTCGACCTGAACGACCACGAGGGCCCTGGCGAACGCGATCTCCTCCAGATCGACCCCGGGGAGCAGGTCGCCCAGCCATTCGTCCGCGAACTCGTCCGGGGTCTGGAGCGGCGGATGCTTTTCCTCCCAGCGCTCGCCGGCGGTCAGGGCCTCGGCCACGTCCAGCAGGGATCCCCCCTCGTCGACGATTCCCTCCAGTTCCGCCATCAGCGCGGCGCCCGGCGCGGCGGCGTAGGCCGCGACAACCAGCTGGACGATGTCCACCTTGGTCTCGCCGACGATCAGTTCCGTCATCGCCGCTTCGCTCCGGGCGAGGAATGCTCCGGCGAGGCCAGCGAACTCCGCCGGCGGCTGGGGGTCGCTCAAGAACCGCTGCGCCGCCAGCACTAGGCCAGCCATGTTGCCGGCATTGACCTGGCCGACCACGATGGCCTTGGCGAAGGCAAGCTCGTCCAGGTCGACCCCGGGCAGCAGGTTCCCAAGCCAAGCGTCGGCGAACTCCTCCGGCGTCAGGGACGGTGGATAGAGTTCCACCCAGCGCTCGCCGGCGGTCAGGGCCCGGGTCACATCCAGCAGATCCCCGCCGCCGTCGACAATTCCCTCCAGCTCGCGCATCAAGGCGGCATCCGGGGCGGCGGCGTACGCCGCGACCACCAATTGGACGATATTCTCTCTGGCTTCTCTACCGGCCATGCGAACGTCTCCTTAGCCGCGCCCGGCGGTCTGGGTCTTCGCCGTTCGTAAGGGGCGCGGAAGTGCCGCGGATGCCGCTCCCGGCCCGCAAGATCCTCGTCACCTCGACGATTTGCGGCGAAAGATACATCCCCGGCCTGTTCCTCTTTCTTCCGGTTTCCAGACTCGGACCGCCCGCTTCCCTGCCGTCGATCCGCGCTAAAACCGCATCGAGGGCGGGGCCCCGTCACATGCGGCGTTCCCTCGACGATCCCTTGCGAGCGCCTCTCGTGTCGAGTCTTGGCGGAGTGTAGCAGGTGTTGGGGGGGATGGAACCGTCCTGTTTTGAGCGAATGGCCGGTCCTGTCCAAGCGCCAACCCCCGGCGCCGATCCCCCGGCGCCGATCCCCCGGCAGTCTGGCATTCCCCGGCCGCAGGCCCCACAATGCCGGCGACTTTCGGGGCAGGGCCCCATGCGGGCGCCCCGCCGGCCCGGACATTCATGCGCCCAGCCCCCCGCTCCATCGTGGTCCTGACCGGCGCCGGGATTTCCGCGGAGTCCGGCATCGAGACCTTCCGGGCGGCCGACGGCCTGTGGGCCGGCCACCCGGTGGACGAGGTCGCCACCCCCGAGGGCTTCGCCCGCGACCCCGGGCGGGTCCACGACTTCTACAACCGCCGGCGGCGCCGCCTGCTGTCGGACGAGGTGGAGCCCAACGCCGCCCACCGGACGCTGGCCGCTTTCGAGCGGGACTTCGACGGCGAGTTCCTGCTGGTCACCCAGAACATCGACGATCTGCACGAGCGGGCGGGCAGCGCGGAGATGGCGCACATGCACGGCGAGCTGCTGAAGATGCGCTGCGCCCGCACCGGCCGCGTGTTCGGCGTCCGGGACGACATCGGCCCCGAAACGCCCTGCCCGTGCTGCGGCGCGCCCGGCCGCCTGCGCCCCCACGTGGTGTGGTTCGGCGAGACGCCGTTCCAGATGGAGCGGATCCTGGACGCGCTCGACCGGTGCGACCTGTTCGTGTCCATCGGCACCTCCGGCAACGTCTATCCCGCGGCCGGCTTCCACCGCGCCGCCAAGGCCGTCCGCGCCCGCACGGTGGAGTTGAACCTGGAGCGGACCGGCTCCGTCTTCGACGCCCACATGTACGGGCCGGCCACCCGCACCGTCCCGGAGTTCCTGGACGGGCTGATCCCCTGATCCCGGCGGGCCGCTTCCCCCCGGGGGCCGCGGGGGCGTCCCGCCCGAAAACAGGCCCCGCGCGACGGCCGGGCGGCCGTTTTCCGCGGATGCGGAACACGGCGTCTCGGAACACGGCCGCTGATGCTGGAAATTATCGTACAATGGCTCCCTATTCAGCCGATACGCCGGGACGGCGATGGCGCGGGACAGGCGGTCCATCCGATGGAGGCTCGGCCCGAGGGGTTCGCGGCCCAGATGCCGCCGGGGCGCCGAAGCCTCGCCGTCGCCTGACGCGGGGCGGTCTGCGGTGCGGCCGAACGAGCGGTTCCCGAACGGAGGCGTTTTGGATGGCGAGAAAGCGAGCTGAAACCCGAGCGCGGTATCACATACGGGATCTGGCGGAAAAGCGCGGCTGGCGCATGGACGCCCCGAACCGCGGCGGCAATTGTCTGGAAGAGCAGGAAATCGAAGATTTCTTTCCGGGGATCGGCCTGGGTCGAAAAGGCCCGATTTTCTCCTCGTGCTGAAAGGCGCGCCCGTCGTCGTCATCGAAGCGAAAAACACCCTCGACCAGGTTGACCAAGCGACCGATGAAGCGATCCGCTATGCGGAAAAAATGAACTCCCGCGGCGAGCGCGAGGTGAAAATCGCCGTCGGCGCGGCGGGGGAGGAAAGCGACGGTTTCGCCGTCAACGTCAGGTTCCTGACGGCCGGCGGTGAATGGCGGCCGTTGCTTTCCAACGGATATGAGATCACCACGATTCCATCCGCGCGGGAAGTGGAGGCGGCGCTGTCGGCCGACGACGCAAGCACCAGCGTCGAGGTTCCCTCCGTCGTGGAGTTCATCGACGGCGCGATCGAATTGAGCAGAATTTTACGAATGACGAAGGTTGAGGCGATGTTGCGGCCGAAAGTCATCGGCGCGCTGACCCTCGCGATGTATCAAGGAAGGATCGACTTCACCGATGCGCCGCTCGACTCCATCAACGGATTGATCGATGAGGCGATCCGCGAATTCGATGATTTGTCGGACAAGAAGAAAAAAAGCTGGCGGAGTCGCTGCGCCTTCTGGGCGCGGATTACGACAGGTTGGGGCCGCACATCCCCAGAATCGTCCATCTGCTTTGCGGGCTCAACATCAGGGCCGTATTGCAAACCGACACCGACTTTCTCGGCCTGTTTTACGAATCATTCCTTCGCTATGGATACGACAACAACGCGCTCGGCATAGTATTCACTCCGAGGCACATCACAAAATTCTGCGCCGACCTGATCGATGTGAAGGCCACCGACAAGGTCGTCGATATCGCCTGCGGCACCGGAGGGTTTTTGGTCGCGTCCTTCGACAGGATGATGACGGCGGCCCGCGGGCCGAGCGCGAAACGACAGGTCAAGGAGAGCCTGTTCGGTTACGACACGAATCCGACCATCTGGGCGCTCGCCACCCTCAACATGTTTTTCAGGGGGGACGGCAAAACTCACATCGAGAACCGGAGCTGCCTCGAGCAAGGCGCATCCGAAGAAGTCGAACGGCGGTTCACGAAGGCCTTCCTGAATCCGCCGTTCTCTCAGGCGGGCGAGCCGGAAAAGGCCTTCATCGACGTGTCCATGAGATCGCTGAAGCCGGAAGGGCTTTTCGCCGCGGTCGTCAAGGCGAGCGTTTTCGCGGACGACAAGCACAAGAACTGGCGCAGGGAATTCACCAGAAACCACACCGTGCTCGGGGTGGTCAGCCTGCCCGGGGAGTTGTTCTATCCCACCGCCGCGCACACTTCGATTTTGATCGCGAGGGCCCACATCCCCCATCCGCGCGACGAAAAGGTTTTCATCGCGAAAATATCAAACGACGGTTTCGGCAAACTGAAGAACAGACGCGTGCATGTCGAAGGCAGTCAGCTGCCGGATGCGGTCGCCGCGTTTCGCCGAACGCTTCACGGAAAAGAGACGGGCGCATCAAACTCCATCTCTCTTGCGTCCGGGCCGTTGCTGGACGGCAACGAGTGGAGCCCGCAACAATGGCTGCCCCAGCCCATGGAAACGGAAGAAGAACTGTCGGCCCATGAGAGGGACGTGAAGCTGTCCGTGTTTCGAGCGGTGGCGTCGATTCCGGAATTGGGAGACTCGGTTCTGGACGACTTCGCCGCCCGCTGGTCCTCCCTGCCCGAAATGGAGTACGGAGCGACGAAGCCCGTTCGGGGGTTCTTCGACGTCGTCAACGGACGGTCGACAGGAGAAAAGAATTACCGCGACGGATCCCATGCGTATGTTTCGAGCGGCGACGCCACCAACAGCATCGTCCGCCTCATAGACTGGGAGGATGAGGAGGTTTTCGAAAGCGGCGCCATCACCGTCACGGCGTTCGGCCAGGCCCACGTGCAGCCATGGGCGTTCATGGCCCGGGGCAACGGCGGCAACTCTGTGAGGGTGCTGATCCCGAAATTCAAAATGAGCTACAACGAGCTGGTATGGTTCGCCTCCCAGATCAACGCGCAGAAATGGCGTTTCATCTATTCGCGCATGGCGATCAAATCGAGGCTGGAGAAACTGGAAATCGCAAGCCCCCCCGAAGCCGTCGCCGACTCGGGGGAAACCATCTCGGAGCGGGTGGCCCGATTCAGGGAGACGCTGATGTCGTTGAGCGACGCGGGGCGGCCGGATCCTCCGCGATCACGGCCCCCGCAAGGCGGAGACGGGAGGGGGCCATCCGCTTGACGGCGCCGCGGCCGAATTCGGCGCGCGCCCGACTCCGGGGGACGCATCCTCCGCGCGACCGTCAAGGCGGCGGCCCCCGCCTTCATTCCGCTCGAAGTTCGCCGCGGACTCCGCCGCACGGGAGGACCGGCCCGGGACTTCGCCGCGGTCCGGTCATCCCTCTAAGGCCGCTACGCCGCGAAGCGCAGCGTCCCCGGCGGCAGGCAGACGCCGTCCCCGCACAGCCGCGCGCGCAGGACGAGCTCGGCGGAGCCGCTCAGCGGCCCCTCCGGGCCGTCGATGCGCTCCAGCGCCGCCTCGATGCGCGCGGCGCCGGCGTACGCGGGGATCCCGCCCCGCCCGTCGACGGCGGCCTCCCCGGAGGGAGGCGGATGCTCCACGTCCGCCAGCCGCCAGCCGGTCTCGCGG
>CAYSVD010000036.1:0-5073 GCA_964434395.1 uncultured Pseudohongiella sp. | reverse complement strand
GGGGCAACGGCCTTTGGTGTGGACGGGTCGCGCGTTGACCCCTTGATCGGCGGGACCGGAAAACCGGAGAGCCTCGGCAGGGACGGGTTTCCCGCGCCCCGCTTTCGGCCCCCCACCTTCGGTTGAGGGGGGCCGAAAGCGGGGGCGGGAAAGGGGGAAGACTGAAAGTGAACAGGCTTCGGTCCAGTAGCCGACTCCAGCGGCCTCGCCACGCTCGGTCGCCTGGCCGCAGGCCACAGCCCATCGCACGATTTCCACACCAAAGGCTGTAGGGCGTTTTACGATAATCACCTTAGGTCCAACGCAAGGCGGGACTTCATGAACAACGCGGAAGCCCGCCGCGTTTATGAGAAAGCCGTGATGGAAATCGCGGAGATGCGCCGCCATGCCTGACGGGGCCGCAAAGCGGGCCGGCGCATCCATGTCCCTTCGGGAACAGCGCGATGTCTTCGCGTTCGCGGAGCGAAAGCGGATGAAACTTGCGGATGCTCTTTCGCGCTTTGGAAGAACCTTTGATGATTTGATCTACGAGCGATCCCGAAAGGAGGTCTGGTCCGGCGGCGCCCCCCCCTGCTTGAACGACTTTGAAGGCTCTCGCCACCAAATACCGCTGATCAGCTTTTTTTCCGGCTGCGGCGGCATCGATCTTGGTTTCGAGGCCGCCGGCTTCAGGCACTTGGCCGCTTTCGAACGCAACGGACTGTTCTGCGGCACGCTTCGAAAAAACCGCCCCCATTGGAAAGTCTTCGGGCCCCCGGCGAGCGCCGGCGACGTCTCAAGGGTCTCGGAGGTCGTCGCTACGCTGGAATCCATCATTCCTCTCGGTTTCGAGGGTCTTTTCGTGGGCGGCCCGCCTTGCCAGCCGTTCTCCGTGGCGGCCAACCAACGGTTTTCCAAATCCGGCGCCGACTTCAAGCGCGTCGGTTTCAGCCATGAAGAGAGCGGCAGCCTGCTGTTCGACTACATATCCATCATCAAGCGTTTCCGGCCCGCATCCTTTCTGATCGAAAACGTTCCGGGGCTTCGCGACCTGGATGGAGGAAAACAGCTGTCCATAGCCGTGAAAGCCTTGGAGAATGCGGGTTATGCGGTGGAGCCGCCCGCCGTCCTCAACGCCGCGGACTACGGAGTCCCCCAATTTCGGGAGCGTCTTTTCGTCATTGGCTCGCGGACGGGCAGGCCCGCGGCCTTCCCCGCCCCGGGCAAGGCGCGGTACGGCGCGGGCTCCGTGCTTCATCGAAAACAGGGAAACGCGCCGAACACCGAAACGCGATCCCATCAGCTGGGCTCCGTCGTCAGGTACGCCCGCCTGGATTACGGCCAGCGGGACCACCTCGGCCGGGTGGACAGGCTGTCCCCCCGCCGGCCATCGAAAACGGTGATCGCGGGAGGAACAAGAGGCGGCGGACGCTCGCACCTGCACCCGGAAATACCGAGAACATTAAGCGTCAGGGAGTGCGCGCGCCTGCAGACCTTTCCGGATCATTACGCTTTCTTCGGCTCGACCGCGCGGCAATTCACCCAGGTGGGCAATGCGGTGCCGCCCGTCCTCGCCGCGCAGCTCGGGTTGTCCCTCGCCCGGTCCGTCTTCGGCGCCGGCGAAGGCCCGTAGCGCCGGGACGGACATCGCGGCCGCGCCCGCGGCCGAGGCCCGGACGAAGCCGCGGGCTACTGGGTCGTGACGGTCTCGTAGCGGAAAAACAGCCGCACCGCGACCAGGGCGAGAGCCGTCCAGCCCAGCATGGCGAAGATGCTGACGAGCGGCGAAACGGCGCCCTGTTCCCCGGTCAGCGCCCATCGCAGCGCCTCCGACAGGTAGGTCGCGGGGTTGGCCCAGCCGACGACCCCGATCACGGGAATGTCGGTGAAGCGGAAAAACATGTTCCCGAAAAACAGCATGAAGATGTTGACGATGAGCAGGATGTTCGTGCCCAGCCTTTCGTCGGGAACGACCCCCCCTATGGCGAAGCCGATGGCGACGCACATCGTCAGCCCCGCGGCGGACGCCAGAATGAACGGGCCGACGTTCTCGTTGAGGTTGATGTCGATGAAAAGCGCCGTGAGCGCGTAAAACACGATCAACTGGAGCGCGCCGAAAACGAACCGCGATCCGCCCTCCCCCAGCATGATCGTGACGGGGGATACGGGCAACGTCGCGATCAGCTTCCACGTCCCGGCCTGCCTTTCCTTCATCAGCAAGTCCGCTATCCCGAACAGCATCAGGGTCACCAGCATCAACACGAAGAGAAACGGCACCATGGCCCCCGTCATGATCTCCACGACCGTCGGACCGACGCGGACCGGCTCCACCCGGACCTGTCCGATGCCGCTCTCGTCCACCTCGATCCGCGACTGGGCCTCCAGCAGGGCCATTTCCACGGCGCCCCGCCGGAAAACGTCGATCCATGCCGTGACGGCGCCGTCGGCCGCATCCAGATAGGCGGCGAATTCGCCGGCATCGAGCTCTTCCGGAATCGAGTCGCGGTCGAACCGCGCGCGCTCGACCTCCACGCCGTCCAGCTCCCCCAGCGGCCCGCTGAGGGACGCATCGACCGCGTCCTCGTTCACCGCCACGCGCAACGTCGAAGGTCTGTCGGGAAGGCCGAGGGTGTCGGGAAAACTGTCGCTCGACATGAAGACGATGGATCCGAAGAGGAGTAGCGGAAGCACGGTCATCGTCAGCAACTGCGCCGGCGTCCGCAGCAGCGCGCGCGAGGATCTCAGGAAAAGCTGAAGCCAGACCATGCTCAGTCCCTCAGCTCCCGTCCGGTGATTTTCAGGAAGACGTCGTCCAGCGTGGCGGTCTGGACCGTCGACGCCAGCGGCTCCGAGCCCAGCCTTTCGGTTATTTCATCGATGCGCCGCCGCGCCTGTTCCCACGAGTCCGCCCTCGTCTCGCAGCGGACGACTCCGCCCGCGGCCTTTCCTCCCCCCTCGCCGGCCAGTTCCCCGAGCAACCCCGCCTGGTCGACCGGCACCGAGAATTTGACGACGTATCCGGGGGCGTGCTCCTTGATGAGCTGCAGCGGCGAGCCGTCCGCCACCACCTCCCCGTCGTTCAGGATAACGATGCGGTCGCCGACCGCCTCCGCCTCCTCCATCGACTGGGTCGACATGACGACCGTCCGTCCGCCGTCCGCGCGCCCGCTTCTGATGAGGTCCCAAGCCGCCCGGCGGCCCTGCGGGTCCAGCGCCGACGTCGGCTCGTCCAGGATCAGCAGCTCCGGCCCGCCCACGAGGCTGAGCGCCAGCGCCAGCCGCTGCTTCTGGCCGCCGGAGAGCTTCTGCGTCTGCTTGTCGCAGTGCGCGTCCAACCCCAGGGCCGCGACGGCCTCCTCCGGCCATTCCGCCCGGTGCGCCGCGCAGAAAAGCCTCAGCAGCTCCCGGGGCGTCGCCACCGTCGGGACGGACACCGATTGGAACATGACGCCGATGCGGTCGCGCAGGGAGTCCGCATGGAAGGCCGGGTCGACGCCGAGCACCTTCAACTCCCCCTCGTCGGCCTCTCTGCGGCCGAGCAGCATTTCCAGCAGGGTCGTCTTTCCGGAGCCGTTGGGGCCGACGATGCAGGTGACGGCCCCGGCCTCGAGGTCCGCGTCAAGCTCGAGTGCGGGCAGTTGTGGTGCTTCCTGCAGGCGCGGCGGAAGCGGACGGCGCGGCATGTCGCGCCGGAGAAGGAGCGGGTCGTCGGCATCGACCGCAACGCCTCGAACCTGGCGCTGAGCGATGGGACCTTGCGTTTATGGGACGAGGACGGCGACTTGGCGGAACTGGCCGAAAGACGCGCTTGGCTGCAGCGGGAGATCGCCCGCCTGAAGCGGCTGGGGCGGCGGCGGGGCTGCAAGACCCTCTCGCGCCGTTGCCGGAAACTGATACGGCTGCTGGCCAAAACCTACCGAAAGGAACGGCGGAAAGCGCATGACTGGCGACACAAGGAGACCGCGGCCATCGCCCGCGACCACGACGTCGCCGTCATCGAGGACATGAGCATCAAGAAACTGACGCCCAAGGGCGGCGGCCGCCGCAACCGGGACCGCAACCGCAAGGTCCGGGCCATGGGCTTCTACGCCATCGAACGGCTGCTGACGGAGAAAATGCTCCGGGTCGAGAAAGTGAACCCGGCCAACACCAGCAGACAATGCTCGCGCTGCGGGCACACCGCCAAAAAGAACCGGCCCAAGCGGGCCGAGTTCCGATGTCTCGTATGCGATCTCAGACTCCATGCGGACCACAACGCCGCGCTGAACATTCTGGCGCGACGCAAGATTTCGGCCTCTGGGACAGGGGCGGCAGGCCGCGGAGGCGGGGGTGAGGGCAAGCGCCCGACAGCGCCCGTCGCCGCCGCGGGGGCTGGACCGCCCCGCGGCGAGATGCGAGCAAAAGATGGTCAATAAGAGGCAGGGTGACGTTGCTTCTTTTGATACATAAGTCCCACTGCAGTTCCATCGCCGCCAGCACCCCGTTCACGAACACGCAGTGCAGCCAGTATCGCTTTTTCCCGTTGTAGCCTGCCGACCTTCGCGTTCTCGAAGCGCCGCCCCTTGACTTCGATCGGCGAACCGTCGATGAACACCGACACACGGCCATCCCTGGCGAGCGCATGCTCCACGATGTCCGGCAACACCGCCGCCGCCGCCTCCCGCACCGTGCGGGACAGCGCGGCGATGTCCTTTTTCGTGAATCAAGCCAGGATCTCCCCCAGGCGGCGGCTGGTCGGCACTTCCCCAAGGCCCAGCCCCGCCAGAGCCGCAAAGTCGCCGCACAGGGCATCCGCGTCCGACAGCGAGCCGTTGCCCAGCGCCGGCAACGGCGACCAGAGCTGGAATCGCCGCGCCCTCATCCGGCCCCCTGCGCCGCTTCTTGAGGCGGAGCGCTTGGTTCAGCCGCCGCCGGAGGTCCCGCAGGCGGAACTCCTCGCCGAGAAAAGCCGTGTCGGCGCAACCGGTCACTGGGAGGTCGGTGAAATCGAGTTCGACCCGCGTTGCGGGGGGAATTTTCTTCTTTTCATGGCGCAGCGCACTTCACAGGTGAAAATGACCGAGATGCATGGTTTTGCGGCAAGGTTCTGAAAAA
>CAYSVD010000035.1:0-8570 GCA_964434395.1 uncultured Pseudohongiella sp. | reverse complement strand
TGATGGCGTCGCTACGCACGATCAAGGCGCGGGTGGTCCAATCTGGGGGGGGGGGGGGGCAATATCCGGCGATGCTCTGCACAAGGAGTTGGTCGAGAACGTCCTGTGCGGCCTGGACATCAATCCCCACGCCGTCCAGCTCGCCGCATGCAACCTGACGCTGGGTGCGCCGACCGTCGACTACCAGCGCATGAATCTGGCGACGATGCCGCATGGTCCCGTCGCCAGCGGCGAGGTCAAGGCGGGCTCACTGGAAATTCTGGACGTGGCCGATGGTTCCGATCTCGCGGCGCTCATCTCCCCAGAACGAAATCTGGGTGCGCTGGACGCATCGCAAGTGGACGCGGCCGGGGAGATCAATTTTCCGCTACGCGACTTGGACGTGATCATCATGAACCCGCCGTTCAGCGATGTCCGTAAGCGCGGGCGGAAGTACAGCCCGGAGATCACCCGGGCCATGCAGGCGCGCGAGATGGAAATACGGAGCACGGTCTCGAATCGAGATGTCTCAGCCGGAGATGTCATCACCACGAACTCCATACAGACCTTTTTCATCCCCATTGTGGACCGACTGCTGAACCCGACCCATGGCACACTGGCGACCGTGCTACCCGTTACAGCGTGCATAGGAGTGGATGCTACTGCCCAGCGTAGGTTCTTAGCCGAACGGTTCCATGTCGAACGGGTTGTCGTCTCTCACGATCATCGGTCCAAGAAGGGCGCATTTTCCGGCAACACAGGCATCCACGAATGTCTGCTGATAGCCAGACGCCGTCCGCAGGGCGATCCCTGTCCCGATACCGAGTTCGTGTCGCTTCGCAAGATGCCAGAGACCGCGGATGAAGCTGCGAAGTTGACCGATGCCATCTCGGGGGGAGAGTGGGAGAAGGTCGGAAGGCTCTGTCGCTGGCCGGAGGATCGTATGCGGTCGGGCGACTGGTCCCCCGCGCAGTGGTATGACCCCGAGCTCTCCGAGATCGTGCTAAATCTGGAGATGCGTCCGGACCTCGTTCGATCTGGCGAAGTGATTACAATCGGAGCATCGGTCCAGCAGGCGCACCCAGCTTGGAAACGTTTCGAGGAAGGGGAGAAGTCCGAGGAGCAAATCATGATTTTCGACAGCATCTCGGCGAAAAAAAGGCGGACGATGCTGGGGGTTCCGGAGCAGACTGTAGTCCCGGCGGACCGGAACTCGAAAAAGCATGTGCGCGTACTCGCCACCAAAGGACATCTCATGTTCGCGCAACGATACGATACCTTGAGCGGACGGTTGACGGCACTTTACAGCGAAGTGGCGACTATCGGGTTCGGGTGGATGCCTATCACCGGAAAGAGTCGAGAGATCGAAAAGGGGATATGCGCATGGTGGAATAGCACACCCGGCAGGTTGCTGTTGCTGAACCGCAGGGCCAAAAAGCTGACATACCCGGCGTGGTCCAAGGACCACCTGCGGTCGATGCCGATCCCGACTGACGTCTCCGCTCTGACCGCGGCATGGGAGGCGCACAAGGATGACGAGTTGCTCCCTTTGCGAGACGAGGACCGATGCCCCGTCCGCCTGGCCTTGGACGAAGCCGCCGCCGCCGCCATCGGCGAGGATCCGGCGGTGATCGCCGACTGGCGCCGCCGGCTGGCGGCGGAGTCGACTATCAGCGGCAGGATGGCGCCGGATCCGGCGAGGGGGGATGACGACGGCCCCGGCCGGGCGGAGTAGACGCGGCAGCTCCGGCGGGAGGGAACCCGTCCCACCCGCGCCGGGTCGCCGTCGCCGGGCTTGGCGGCCCCGCCAGCCCTTCCGAGCGGCACCCCTAGTCCCCGCGCCGCGCCCCTCCGCACGGACCCGCCGCGTCAGGGGGGGGGTGCCCCTGAGGGCGGCTCAAGGCCCTTGGCGCGCCCGCCGCCGCCATTCCGTCCGCGGCCGAAGCCCTTGGGGTCGCCGAAAACCCGCGGCGCCGGCGGATTGCGGCAATTCCCCATTCCCAGGCGCCGGGGCGGCCGGGCGCGGGCCGCGGACGGCCTTTCCGCCGATGTGCTACCATCACGCGGCGGGGCCTGCGGCGAAGGCGCGGCCCCGGCCCGACCAGGGACCATAAGCGAGGGAGCGACCGTGGCGGAGGCGATCTACAAGATTCTGGTGGTGGACGACGAGCCGGACCTGGAGCCGCTGGTGCTGATGCGCATGCGCCGCGAGATCCGGTCCGGCCTGTACACGTTCGTGTTCGCGCGCAACGGCGTGGAGGCGCTGGAGGTGCTCAACAGCGAAGGCGACGTGGACATGGTGCTGTCCGACATCAACATGCCGCAGATGGACGGCCTGACCCTGCTGGAGCAGATCGCCGACCGGGATCCGGACATGCGCTCGGTGATCATCTCCGCCTACGGGGACATGAAGAACATCCGCACCGCGATGAACCGCGGCGCCTTCGACTTCATCATCAAGCCCATCGACTTCGAAGACTTCAAGGTCACCATCTCCCGGGCCTTGAGCCAACTGGCCCAGTGGCGGGAGGCGCTGGCCTCCCGGGACAAGCTGGTGTCCCTGCAGCACGAGCTGGACGTGGCCAACACCATCCAGCAGTCCATCCTGCCGACCGCCTTCCCGGACAGCGAGCGGTTCCAGGTCGACGGCAGCATGGAGCCGGCCCGCGAGGTGGGCGGCGACTTCTTTTACGTGCAGCAATTCGGCGGCCAGCGCGTGGCCATCGCCATCGCTGACGTCTCGGACAAGGGTGTGCCGGCGGCGCTGTTCATGATGCTGACCCGGACGCTGCTCAAGGGCGCGCTGCGGGACAACGAGAGTCCCGGCAAGGTGCTCCAGGAGGTCAACGAGCTGCTGCGCGAGGACAACGACACCTCGATGTTCGTCACCATCTTCTGCGCGATGTTCAACCCCGAGACGGGCGAGGTGGTGTACGCCAACGGCGGCCACAATCCCCCCTTGCACGTCCATGCGGACGGCTCCTCCGAGGAGCTGCCGATGACCGGCGGCATCGCGCTGGGCCTGGTGCCGGGCCACGAGTACGAGGAGAACGGGATCACGCTGGCGCCGGGCGAGACGGTGGTGCTGTACACCGACGGCGTGACGGAGGCGGAGAACAAGGAGGGGAAGGAATTCGGCATGAAGCGCCTGTGCGGGGTGCTGGGCAAGGCGGCGGGGAGCGACGCGCGGGAGATCAACGCCGGGATGTTCGAGGCGGTCAAGGATTTCACCGAGGGCGCGCCGCAGTTCGACGACATCACCGGCCTGTCGCTGCACCGGAAGAGCGGGTCCGGAAAGGGCGGGGGCGCGAAAGGCGCCGGCAAAACAAGCTCCGACAAGAAAAGCGCGGCCGGGAAAGATGCCGGCGGAAAAAGCGCGGGCAAGAAGTGAGCCATGGGCAGGGAGGTCGTGCTCGACATAGGCGGAGAGCCGGATGAGCTGAACCGGATCCGCGACGCGGTCGAGAAGATGGCGCGGGAGGAGCGCTGGCCGGCGGAGCTGGGGGGCCAGGTCATGCTGGTCCTGGAGGAGCTGGAGATGAACATCATGCAGTACGCGTACGACCCCGACGAGCCGCCCAAGAGCCGCATCATCCTGACCTCCGACGTCGACCGGCTGACCATCCAGGTCGTCGACCACGGCCGGCCCTTCAACCCGCTCAAGGACGCGCCGGAGCCGGACCTGGACGCCGCGTTGCCGGAGCGCCAGGTGGGGGGGCTGGGCATCCATCTGGCGCGGTCGATGATGGACGAGATCGACTACCGGCGCGAGGACGGCGGCAACCGCCTGACGCTGGTCAAGCGCCGGAACCCGTGAGCCCGCCCGGCAAGAGCCTTCTCCTGCTCGCGGCGGCGCTGTCGGCGGCCGCCGCGGCCCGCGCCGCCGAGGAGCCGGGCGTCTTCCCGGACCGCGTGCTGTTCGGCCAGTCGGCGGTGTTCAGCGGCGAGACCCAGGCGCTGGGCGCCAACATGCGGCTGGGCATCGAGCTGGCCTTCCAGGAGACCGAGGCCTTCGGCGGCGTGCACGGGCGCGCGCCGGCCCTGATCTCCCTGGACGACGCCTACGAGCCGGAGGCGGCCATCGTCAACACCCGGCAGCTGATCGGCGAGGAGGAGGTGTTCGCGCTGATCGGCGCCGTGGGCACCCCCACCGCCCGCTCCGCCATACCGATCGCGGAGGCGGCCGGCGTGCCCTACATCGCCCCCTTCAGCGGCGCCGAATTCATGCGCGAGGCCGGATTGACGGGGGTGGTGAACCTGCGCGCCTCCTACTACCAGGAGACGGAGGAGATGGTGGCGCGGCTGACGGAGGATCTGGGCGTCGAGCGCGTCGGGGTCATCTACCAGGACGACTCCTTCGGGCTTTCCGGCTACGAGGGCATCGCGTTGGCGCTGGCGCGGCGCGGCATGGAGGCGGCGGGCGTCTCGGTCTACCCCCGCAACACCCGGGCGGTGAAGATCGGCCTGCTGGAGCTGCGCGACAAGGATCCCGAGGCGGTGATCATGGTGGGCTCCTACCAGCCGGTGGCGGAGCTGGTGTCGTGGGCGCGGCGGATCGACTTCAACCCGGTGTTCATGACCTTGTCCTTCGCCGGCAGCGTCGCGCTGGCGGACGCCCTCGGCTCCGACGGCGGCGGCGTGTACATCACCCAGGTGGTGCCGTTCCCGTTCACCGGCGAGACCCCGGTGGTGCGGCAGTACCTGGCCGCCCTGGCCACCCACGCGCCGGAGGCGGACCCCGGATTCGTGTCGCTGGAGGGCTACCTGGCGGGCCGGCTGGTGGTGGCGGCGCTGGACCGGGCAGGCCCCGCGCTGAGCCGCGGGAACTTCCTGGCGGCGATCCGCGGCATGCGCGAGCTGGACCTCGGCGGCTTCGAGTTGTCCTTCGGCGAAGATTCCCAAGGCTCGGATGCGGTGTTTCTGACGGAGATCGACGCCGAGGGCCGGTACCGCCCGGCGGCGCGGCTCGAGCGGGCGGGCCGCCGGTGAGCGGGGGACCGCGCCGTCTTCCGTCCCTCCCGTCCGGCGAGGCGCTCCGGGCCGCGCTGGCGAAGGGCCGGAGCCGGCTCGCGAAGGGACTGTCGGGCGCCCGGCGGAGGCTGTCGGACGCTTGGCGGGGACTGTCGGACGCCGGACGCCGGGCGGCGGTTGTCGGACGCCGGCTGTCGCGCCTTCCGGCGGAAGGCCTGCTTTGGGCCCGGCGGGCGCTCGGACGAGACGCCGCGGCCGGGGACGGACGGACCGCGTCGAAGTCCGGAGATGGACGAGACGCGGACGGGGGCGGAAAGGCCCCGGCGGAGGCCGAAGACGGAGGGGACGCCGCCGCGGACGGGGACGGAAAGACCCCGGCGGAGGCCGAAGACGGAGGGGATGCCGCCGCGGACGGGGACGGAAAGACCCCGGCGGAGGCCGGAGACGGGGGGGACGCCGTCGCGGCCGAGGGCGGACGGGCCCCGACGGAGGCCGGAGATGGACGAGACGCCGCCGCGGACGGGGGCGGGCAGGCCCCGGCGGAGGCCGGAGATGGACGAGACGCCGCCGCGGCCGAGGACGGACGGGCCGCGACGGAGTCCCGGGGGCGGCGCTTCTGGACCGCCGGCAGCCTGTCGATGCGCCTGTACATCGGCATCGGCGGCGCGGTGGCCCTGACCCTGACCGCCAGCGTGGTGGCCTGGTTCTCCCTGCTGCGCATCGACGATGCCCAGAGCGGCGTCACCGATTCCATCCCCGGCGTGGTCACCGCCTTCCTGCTCGCCGGGCAGGGCAACTCCCTCGCCGCCGCCGCCCCCCGGCTGGTGGCGGCCACCGGCTCGGAGGATCTCGAGCGGGTGCGCGTCGGCGTGGCCACGGACCGGGAACTGTTCGAGCAGCGGCTGGACGAGCTGCTGGCGCTGCGGGAGGGCGGCGAGGACATCGACGCCATCCGCCGGCGCGCCGAATCCCTCGCGCTCAACATCCAGGCGATCGAGAGCCTGGTGGAGGAGGATCTGACGCTCCGCGAGCGCAGCGAGCGGGTGGCGGTCGAGCTGGCGAACCTGCAGCTGCTGCTGGAGCGGCAGCTGGCCGAGGCCATCGACGACCAGTTCTTCTACACGGTCACCGGCTACCGCGAGCGCGGACGGCCCTCCGCGTCGACCCGCAACCACTTCAACGAGACCGAATTCCACCGCTTCCGCTACCTGATGGAGCTGCAGCAGGCCGGCAACCTGGGCACGCAGATCCTGGCGAGCGTGTTCAACATCAGCGACGTGCGGCAGCTGGAGCCGTTGCGCGAGCGCTTCGAGGCGTCCTCGGCCAAGATCGGCCGGAACATCGGCAGCCTCGAGGATTCCGGCCTGCTGAACTCGGCGCTGATCGGCAGCTTCGACCGCCTGCGCCGGATCGGTCTGGAGGCGGAGGGGGGCTTCGCCCTGCAGGTGCAGGCGCTGTCCCTGACGGACCGGCAGGAGGAGCTGCTGGCGGCGAACCGGGAACTCGCCGGCGCGCTGGGCACGGAGATCGAGACCCAGCTCGGCGGGGCCAGGGAGCGCTCGCTGGCCGCGACCCGGCAGGCCACGCGGACCAGCCAGCTCGCCCGCAACCTGCTGCTGTGGATCGTCGCGCTGGCGGTCGTCGGCGCCTTCGGCATCGGATGGTTCTACGTCCACCCGCTGGTGGGGCGCATCAAGTGGCTGTCGGAGCGGATGCGGGCCATGGCCGGCGGCGAGCTGCAGACCGAGGTCAGCATGAGCGGGCGGGACGAGGTGGCGGAGATGGCCGCGGCGCTGGAGGGCTTCCGCCGCAGCGCGCTGGAGGCCCAGCGGCTCAACCTGGTCGAGAAGCTGGCGGAGGAGCTGCGCGGCAAGAACGAGGAGCTGGAGAAGGTGCTGGGCGAGCTGCGGCACGCCCAGGACCAGATCGTGATGCGCGAGAAGCTGGCCGCGTTGGGCGAGCTGACCGCAGGCGTGGCCCACGAGATCAAGAACCCGCTGAATTTCGTCAAGAACTTCTCCGAAGGCGCCATCGAGGTGCTGGACGAGATGAAGGAGCTGATCAAGGAGGCGGACGGCGAGCTGAGCAAGGAGCAGTGCAAGACGATCCAGGAGATCGGCGAGGACCTGTCCGAGAACCTGTCCAGCATCCTGCGCAACGGGGAACGCGCCAACCGCATCGTGCAGGACATGCTCAGCATGGGCCGGGGCTCGGGCGAGCCGCAGCCGGTCGATATCAACGGGCTACTGGAGGAGCACGCGAACCTGGCCTACCACGCGGCGCGGGCGACGGACCCCGACTTCCAGCTGACCATCCGGAAGGATCTCGATCCCAACGCCGGCGAGATCACGGTGGTGCCCCACGACCTGGGCAGGGTGTTCCTCAACATCGTCGGCAACGCCTGCCATGCCACCGACGAGAAGCGGCGGAAGATCGAGGAGGAGACCGGCGCCCGGCTCAAGGCCGGCGAGGGCTACGAGCCGGCCATCGAGATCGGCACCCGGCGGGACGCCGAGGCGGTCACGGTCACGGTGCGCGACAACGGCTGCGGCATACCCGACGACCTGGTGGAGAAGGTGTTCAACCCCTTCTTCACCACCAAGCCCCCGGACAAGGGCACGGGGCTGGGCCTGTCGCTCTCCAACGACATCGTGGTCGAGCACGGCGGCGCGATCTCGGTGGAGAGCGAGGCGGGCGAGTACACCGAGATGCGGATCAGGCTGCCGCTGAAGTCGGAGCTGGCGGCCCGCGCCGCGCTGGAGGATGAGGACGTCCCCGACGGGGAGCCCGCCCGGGACGGGACCGACGCTCCCGGGCGGGACTGACGTCGGACCGTCAGTTGCCGGCGCTGGCCAGCGCCTGCTCCCGCGAGTCGAACACGCCGATGATCTTGTCGAAACCGCTGATTTCGAACACGTTCCGGATGGAGTCGGACAGCGAGTAGATCATGAATTTCGCCTGGCGCTGCTCCAGCGCCTTGGCGATCATCAGAACGACGCGCAACCCGGCGCTGCTGATGTAGGACAGGTCCGCCATGTCCAGCATCACCACCGAGTCGTCGTCGCGCAACTCGTCCTTGACCGCGTTCTGGAAGTCGTTCGCGTTGGTGCCGTCAACGCGGCCGTGCACTTTCACCGTGAGCACGCCGTTGTCCCGTTCTGTGTCAATCATTCACGTCTCCTGCGTCAGATTTGTGTTGGTGTTGTCTGCGGCTGACCGCCCGCCCCGGCGTCGGCCGCCGGGCCGGGCCCCATAGTGTACGCCATAACGGGGGGAAAGTGCACTCCCTGATTCCGTCCCGTGATTCCGCCCGCCCCGGGCCGTCCCGGGGGCCGTCCTGGGCGGCCCGCCCGGCGGCCGCGGCGGGATGACGGGAGGCAGGGACGCGGCGGAAGGCGAGGGCCGCCCCCGGCGCCGACCGCCGTCCCCGGAGGCGTCCCCCGAAGTTCCCAGGGTCGCATGGAGCCGTCCGGAGTTGAATTGACCGGGGGGGGGTGCCACAAAAGACGTGGCCGCGGGCCGAAGCGACCGAGCGTAGCAGAGGGAGAGAGGGAGGCTGGCGGCCGACTACTGGCGTTCGCGGCCTGCCAGGGCCGCTCCGGGAGCCTTGGACAGGGCGC
>CAYSVD010000034.1:0-3354 GCA_964434395.1 uncultured Pseudohongiella sp. | reverse complement strand
GGTCGAGCGGGTGAGCGATTCGAACGACGACGGCACGGCCGACAGCACGGCCGAGGCCGTCCGCCTCGTCTTCGGCACGGACGGCCACGACAGGAAGAACGCCGCGATCGAGGGCATCCAGGACAAGGACGAGTGGTTCATCCCCGGCCGGGGCAACGACATCGTGAACTACGACAAGGCGACGGACTCGGGGGGCAAGGACGTGTACATCCTGGAATACGGAGACGGCCATGATCTGCTCGGCCCTTATGTCTTCGGGGAGACGGTCATAGACAGGCTCTGGATCAGGGATGCGGCATTCGATGCGAACGCCAAGGACAAAGTCCTCGATGAATCCGGCGCCATCAGTCTCTCGCCGCGGACGATCAACTCCTGGCCGGACATACAAATTCCGGAAGAAGCGTTCGGCGCGCGCGACGTCGCATACTGGTATTACGGCGACGGGGCGAGCGACGGCGATCCGGGGCATGACCGGATCCTCGTGTACGACAGCGATTTCTCGAGCGCCAGCCACTTCGGACCCCGCTTCGCCGCCCCCGAGACGGTGCCCGACGACCCGGATTCCTTCATCTACGGCAGCCGCAACGCGGCCTGGACGCTGGACGATCTCGGCCGGGTGACGGAGATCCGGTACTTCGACGCCTGGGACGGCATCGGCGACCCCTCCGTCATGCAACTGGCGCCGGACCGGGTGCACCGCTACGCGTACGACGGCGACGGCACGGAGTGGAAGACCGTCATGAAAAACGACAACGCGCTGGAGGACGACGTTTTCGAGAGCACGACGCAGGCCGGCTCCCGCGGCGCGGAGGACGGGACCGCGCCGGCGGACCCTTGGCACGGCGAAGGCATGGATGCGGGCCCGGGCGGGCGGAGCGCCGGCGGCACGATGGAGGCCGCGGCGCCCGTCTACGGCGGCGGGGAGGACGACCGGCTCGTCATCGTCGGCGGCACCGGGGACGCCGCCGCCTACCGCGCCCACTTCGCGGCGCATGCGGGGGACATTCCCGACTTCGGCGGCGGCTGACGCGCCGGCCGCCGGGACCGAAAAGGCGGCGGAAGCTCCCTGGAAGCGGGCCCGGAGCCCGGGCGGCCGGGCGGGTCAGCCAAAGCTGGACCGAACCGGACAACCGAACTGGACGGGACCGAGCCGGACAGACCGAGCCGGACGGGATTTACCTTGATCCCGCATTTCGGTTAGCATGCCGCCCCGTCGTTCGCCGCTGCGCGGAGCTTGCATGGTCGAAATCACGGAACCGGCGCAGGAGTACCTGGCGCAACTGCTGAAGAAGCAGGATGTCGAGGGCATCGCCGTGCGGATCTTCGTGCTGGACGCGGGCACCCCGCGGGCCGAGACCTGCCTGTCCTTTTGCCGTCCGGGCGAGGAGAAGGAGGACGACGAGACGGCCCAGTACGCCGGCTTCAAGGCCTTCATCGACCGCCCCAGCATCCCCTTTCTGGAGGAGGCCGTGGTGGACTTCCAGAAGGACTCCATGGGCGGGCAACTGACCATCAAGGCCCCCAACTCCCGGATGCCGAAGCTGACCGAGGACAGTTCCGTCGAGGACCGGGTCAATTACATCCTCTACAACGAGATCAACCCGTCCCTGGCGGCCCACGGCGGCATGGTCACCCTCGAGGAGATCTTCGAGGAGTCGGTCGCGGTGTTGCGTTTCGGCGGCGGTTGCCAAGGTTGCGGCATGGTGGACGTGACCCTGAAGGACGGGGTGGAGAAGACCCTGCTGTCCCGGATCCCCCAACTCACCGAGGTGCGGGACGCGACGGACCACTCCTACCGGGAGAACGCCTACTACCGGTAGGAGGCGGCGGGGCCCGGATAGGCCGCCTCGAGGGCGGCGTACAGCTCCCGCCGGAAGTCCGGGCCGCTCTGGTCCAGCCCCCCGGCGATGTCCGCCAGGCGCTCGTTGTCCTCGCGCCCGTTCCAGATCTTCCGGTAGCCGCCGGTCCGGTAGCCCTTGTCCTGGCGGAACATGTTCAGCACGTTCTTGGCGACGTACTGGCGGTACAACTCGCTCCAGCCCATGCCGCAGCCCTCCATGACGGAGGCGAACAGGCCCAGCTCCAGCCGTCGGGCCGCGGACACCGCGATCAGCAGCTCCAGGCGCTCCACCAGGTCCAGCCGGGCCGGCTCGCGGCGTTCGCCGTCCAGGACCACCGCATCCTCCGCGCCGTCGAGCAGCTCCATCAGCAGTCCCGGCGCGGGGCGGCCCTGGTCGGCGGCGCGCAACAGGATCTCCGACAGCAGGAAATGCCAGATGTCGACCAGCTCCAGCCGCAGCTGCCCCAGATCCCGCTCCTGCCGCTTCCACCACTTCCAGCCGTGGTGCTCGATGGCCTCGGCGCCCTCGATCACCACCGCCCGCAGGTAGGGCTGGCGGGCGGCGAGCCAGTCCGGGTCGATCCGGGCGTTCATTTCCGCCTGCAGGCCCAGCATGGCCGCGGCTTGGGCCGCGGCGAGGGCGTCGCGGGGGGCGGGGGCCGCAGGGGCGCCGCCGCCGGGCCGCCGGGCCATCGGCCTGTCAGGCCTCGTCCTGTCCCGACAGCGCGCTCAGCATCTCCCTCCTGCTGCGCAGCATGTCCTTGTAGGACTTGCGGGCCGCCGCGGTCTCCGGATCGCCCTCGTCGGCGGCATCCAGCTCGGCCAGCCAGTCCTCGAGCACCTTGATCTCGCTGGCTATCTGCGCGGTGCCTTGCCGGACCAGCTCCTGGTCGATGCCGAGGCTTTTGGGAGGCCCCGCGGGGCCGGTGTTCCTGTCCTTCATCGCGCGCCGTTCCGCTGTCGGTCCCGGCCGCGGGCGGAGCGCGGCCGGAGGGTGGATCGCCGGGGCCGGGCGGTCCGCGCCGCCGTCCCCCGCATCTGCTGTCCTGTTGTCGGCAGGGAGGGAGAATGTCACAGGGCCGAAAGCGGGTCAACCTCGGCGAGGGCCCGGCGAGGGCCCGCTGCGGGGCCCGCGAAGGCGGAGCGTCCGGCCGCCGCGCGGCGGAGGGAAGGACCGGGCGGAAAACCGCCCCGCCGGAAAACCGGCGGCCCGCGCTTCCCGGATGCCCTGCAACACCCCCGGCGGCGGATTTCCGCGGGACGAAGCGATGCCCGCCCGGCATGCGGGAAAGATCCGCATCCGCGGCTCTTGCCGTCCCCCTCGGCCATGAGGCGAAACCGCCGCCTGCGGAGCGGCGCGCCGCTTTCTCCGGTCGCCGCGGCGCGCGGTCATCGGCCGCCGTCGCGGCGGCTCCCGGGGGGTTCGCTGGCGAGGTCGCGCACGGGGTCGCGCTTGAATTGACCGGGGGGGGGGGCGTTGGGTATAACGCCGCCTTCCCGGCGCGGCCTCCACG
>CAYSVD010000033.1:0-10611 GCA_964434395.1 uncultured Pseudohongiella sp. | reverse complement strand
GACATCGACGCCGACGGAACCTGGGACCATATCGATGCCGTCACGTACGACACGGCCGACCAGGCGGACACCCGCGGCCTGTTGCCGCGCGCGCGGTCGGTCGAGCGGGTGAGCGATTCGAACGACGACGGCACGGCCGACGACACGGCCGACGCCGTCCGCCTTGTTTTCGGCACCGACGGGCACGACAGGGAGAACGCCGCGCTTCGGGGCACCAACGGAAACGACTGGTTCATTCCCGGCCCGGGCGACGACATCGTGGACGTCGACCATGGGGCCAAAGGCGGCAGCGACGTGTTCATCCTTGAATATGGAGACGGCCACGACCTGCTGGACGTTTCCGGAAGAGGGTCGACGATCACGGACAGGGTCTGGATCAGGAGGCCGGACTTCAGCGGCGAAGCGGTCAGCAGCGCGGCGGCAACCGGCTTTCAGCTCGGCGAGGAATACAGCAACGAGCTGCTGCCGTTCCCGATCGAGATATTCGGCGATACGGACGGGCTCATATTCTGGTATTACGGCGGCGCGCGCTCGCTCGACCAGGTTATGATCTACGGTTGGGACTTTTGGGAGTACAGTTTCTGGCGCCCCCGCTTCACCGGGCCCGAGACGGTTCCCGACGATCCGGATTCCTTCATCTACGGCAGCCGCAACGCGGCCTGGACGCTGGACGATGCCGGCCGGGTGACGGAGATCCGGTACTTCGACGCCTGGGACGGCATGGGCGATCCATCCATCATGCAACCGGCGCCGGACCGGGTGCACCGCTACGTCTACGAGGGCGACGGCACGGAGTGGAAGACCGTCATGAAAAACGACGACGCGCTGGCGGACGACGTGTTCGAGAGCACAACGCCGGCCGGATCCCGCGGCGCGGAGGACGGGGTCGCGCCGTCGGGCGCCTGGAGCGGCGACGGCTCGGACGCCGGCCCGGGCGGACGGGGCGCCGGCGGCGGGGAGGACGAGCGGCTCGTCATCGTCGGCGGCACCGAGGACGCCGACGCGTACCGCGGCCATTTCGTGGCGTACGGGGGACACATCCCCGATTTCGGCGGCGGCTGACGCGCCGCGGGCCGGGCGACGGCCCCGTTTCCCCGCGGCGGCCGGCCCGGTTTTTCGGCCCCCCAAAAGGTATAATCCGGCGCTTTTCGGCGCGCCCGGTCCCGGACATGATCGTTTTCGAAGACTGCCGGTCGTTCCGCCGGCAAGGACGCCGGTGCGCGGCCGCCGTCGGCAAGTTCGACGGGGTGCATCGGGGGCATCGGCGCATCCTCGGGCAACTGAAGGACAAGGCGGCCGAATTGGGCCTGCCCGCGGTGGCGGGCGTGATCGAGCCGCATCCCGAGGAGTTTTTCGCGGCCGCCGATGCGGACTGCCCGGCGCGGCTCAGCAACGAGGAGGAGAAACTGCATCTGCTGGAGGCGGCCGGCGTGGATTGCGTCTGGGTGCAGCGCTTCGACCGCGCCATGAGCGAGCGCGCCGCCCAGGACTACGTCCGGGACATGCTGGTCGACGGCCTCGCCATCGCCGCCTTGGTGGCCGGGGAGGATTTCCGCTTCGGCCGGGACCGGAGCGGGGATTTCGCCCTGCTCGCGGCGATGGGCGCGGAGCTGGGGTTCGAGGTGGTCACGGCCGCCACCTGCGAGCTCGACGGCCGGCGCGTCAGCAGCACGCGGATCCGCGAGCGCCTGGCCCGCGGCGATCTCGTCCAGGCCGAGCGGCTGCTGGGCCGTCCCTACTCGATGCGGGGCAGGGTGGAGAGGGGCAGGGGGCTGGGCGCCGAGATCGGTTGCCCGACGTGCAACATCGACCCGGGCCGGCGCCGGATCCCCCTGCGCGGCGTGTACGCCTGCCAGGTGAGCATCGAGGGCGGGCCGCCGCTGTCGGCGGCGGCCAGCATCGGCCATCGACCCACGGTGACGGAAAACGGCGCGGCCCTCCTGGAGGCGCACATCCTGGACTTCGAGGGGGATCTGTACGGCCGGAGCATCGAGGTGGTCTTCCGCGAAAAGCTCAGGGAGGAGGTCAAGTTCGACGACGTCGAGGCGATGCGCCGGCAGATCGAGCTGGACATGCGCGGGGCGCGGGAGGCGCTGGAGCGGCGCGGGGAGAAGACGGCCGGAGCCCGAGACGGACCATGAGCGACTACAAGGACAGCCTGAACCTGCCCCGCACCGACTTCCCGATGAAGGCCGACCTGGCCCGGCGGGAGCCGGCGATGCTGGAGCGGTGGCGGGCGCTCGACCTGTACCGGCGGATCTGCGAGAAGAACGCCGGGCGGCCGAAGTTCGTCCTCCACGACGGCCCGCCGTACGCCAACGGCGAGCTGCATCTCGGCCACGCCATCAACAAGACGCTGAAGGACATCGTGGTCAAGTCGAGGCAGATGAGCGGCTTCGACGCGCCGTACGTGCCGGGGTGGGACTGCCACGGGCTGCCGATCGAGCACAACGTGGAGCGGAAGATGGGCCGGGCCGGGGAGAAGACGGACTTCGCCGCCTTCCGCCGGGCCTGCCGCGACTACGCGGCGGAGCAGGTGGAGAAGCAGAAGCGGGGATTCATCCGCCTCGGGGTGCTGGGGGACTGGGACAATCCCTACCTCACCATGGACTTCCGCGTCGAGGCCGACATTGTGCGGGCGCTCGGCCGGATCGTCGCCAACGGCCACCTGGTCAGGGGCTGCAAGCCGGTGTACTGGAGCGTGGTCGGCGCCTCGGCGCTGGCCGAGGCCGAGGTCGAGTACCGCGACCGGCGGTCCCCCGCCATCGACGTGCGCTACCCGGTGGCGGACCGGGAGCGGTTCCTGGCGGCCTTCGGCGCGGCGGACCCGGGCGGCGGAGAGCCGGCGTCGGTCCTCATCTGGACGACCACGCCTTGGACCCTGCCCTCGAGCCAGGCGGTCTGCCTGCACCCGGAGTTGGACTACGCGCTGGTGCGTTGCGACCTGGGCCGGGGCCCGGAGCGGGCGCTGATGGCCAGGGATCTGGCGCCCGCGGTCATGGCGCGCTGCGGCGCCGGGGAGTTCGAGACGGAGGGCGCGGCGAAGGGCGCCGCCCTCGAAGGGATCATGCTGCGCCATCCCTTCGCGGACCGGACGGTGCCGCTGATCCTCGGCGGGCACGTCACCACCGAGACGGGCACCGGGGCGGTGCACACCGCGCCGGACCACGGCGTGGACGACTTCCACGCGGCGCGGCGGTACGGCATCGGCATCCTGAACCTGGTGGACGACCGCGGGGTGTTCGTCGACGGGGCCGGGCCGTTCGCGGGCGTCCACGTCTACAAGGCGGACGGGCCGATCATGGAGACGCTGCGCGAGCGGGGGGCGCTGGCGGCCGAGGAGACCATCACCCACAGCTACGCGCACTGCTGGCGCACCAAGACGCCGCTGATCTACCGCGCCACGCCCCAGTGGTTCATCAGCATGGACGAGCGCGGCCTCAAGGACGCCGCGCTGGAGGCGGCGGCGGGCGTGAAGTGGATTCCCGACTGGGGGCGGGCGCGGATCGAGTTGATGCTCGAGGGCAGCCCGGACTGGTGCGTGTCGCGGCAGCGGACCTGGGGCGTGCCGATCACCCTGTTCGCGCATCGCGACACCGGCGAGCCGCATCCGGACACCGCGGAGCTGTTCGAGCGGGTGGCCGGGCGGATCGAGCGCGAAGGCATCGATGCCTGGTTCGCGCTGGACGCGGCCGAGCTGCTGGGCGGGGCGGCGAAGGACTACGAGAAGGTGACCGACACGCTGGATGTCTGGTTCGATTCGGGCGTGACGCATTTCTCGGTGCTCCGGCGGCGCCCGGAGCTGTCCTGGCCGGCGGACCTGTACCTGGAGGGCTCCGACCAGCACCGGGGCTGGTTCCAGTCGTCGCTGAAGACCGCGGTCGCCATGCACGGCGCCGCCCCCTACCGGGAAGTGCTGACCCACGGCTTCTACGTCGACGCCCAGGGCAGGAAGATGTCCAAGTCCGACGGCAACGCGGTGGCGCCGGACAGGATCTTCAGGGAGCACGGGGCGGATATCCTAAGGCTGTGGGTGGCCGCCACCGACTACCGCGGCGAGATGTCCGTCTCGAGCGGGATCCTCGCGCAGGTGGCGGACGCCTACCGGCGCATCCGCAACACGGCCCGCTTCCTGCTGGCCAACCTCGACGGCTTCGAGCCGTCCCGCGACGCGCTGGAGCCGGACCGGATGCTGGCGCTGGACCGCTGGATCGTGCGCCGATGCGGGTTGCTGCAGCGGGAGGTGGTCGGCTGCTACCACGAGTACAACTTCATCGGGGTCTATCAGAAGGCGCACAATTTCTGCGTCGGCGAGCTGGGGGGCTTTTACCTGGACGTTATCAAGGACCGGCAGTACACCTGCCGGACGGACAGCCGCGCGCGCCGTTCCGCGCAGACGGCCCTGCACCGGACGGTCGAGATGCTAAGCCGCATGATCGCGCCGGTCCTGAGCTTCACGGCGGACGAGATCTGGCGGCACATTCCCGGCGAACGGGCCGAATCGGTGTTCCTGACCGATTTCGAGGACGCGCTGCCCGAGGAGCCCGTCGACTTCACGGACGGTTTTTGGCAACAGTTGATGGCGGTCAGGACCGCGGTGTACAAGGAGCTGGAGGCGAAGCGGGCCGGCAAGGCCATCGGCTCCGGACTCGACGCGGAGGTGGACCTCTATTGCGATGCGGAGCTGCTCCGGTCGCTGGGCGCCCTCAAGGACGAGCTGCGCTTCGTGCTGATCGTCTCGCGGGCGACGGCGTCCAGCCTGGACGCCGCGCCGGAAGATGCGGCATCCACCGCGGTGAGCGGGCTGAAGCTGCTGGTCGGCGCGTCCGCGCATGCGAAGTGCGCGCGCTGCTGGCACCGCCGGGAGGATGTGGGCGGCGAGCGGCGCCATCCGGCCCTCTGCGCGCGCTGCGTGGAGAATCTCGCGGACGGCGCCGGCGAGCGGCGCGAGTTCGCCTGAGGCGGGGGCGGCCGTGGCGGCGGACGGGACGCGGGCGGACGCCGGACCGGTGATCGAGCCGGGTAGCGAGGTGCGGCTCAATTTCTCCCTGGCCCTGACCGGCGGCGGGATCATCGACTCGAACTTCGGACGCGAGCCGGCGCGGTTCCGGCTGGGCGACGGCAGCATGCTGCCGGGCTTCGAGGAGGTTTTGCTGGGCCTCGCCGCCGGCGGCGAAGTGGAGCGGACGATCCCCGCCCGCCGCGCCTTCGGGGAGGCGAACCCGAGAAACCGGCATGTTTTCCCCGCGGCGGGCTTCGAGCGCCTGCCGCGGGACGGGCGGGAGCCGGTCCGGGCGGGCAGCGTGGTCTCGTTCAGGAACGCGGCGGGACTTGACCTGCCGGGCGTTGTGTCCCATATTGACGGGCGGACCGTCGGCGTCGACTTCAACCATCCGCTGGCGGGCCGCGACATCGTGTTCAGGGCGCGCATCGCGTCGGTGTCGCCGGCCGCCGCGGCGGCGGAGGGCGCGTCCGGCGGGGAACAGGGAAGGGCATGACTTCGGCGAAACCGCAGGCCGGGCCGGGCGCCGCCATCAGGCTGGCGAACCCCAGGGGGTTCTGCGCCGGCGTGGACCGCGCCATCGACATCGTCAACCGGGCGCTCGACCGCTTCGGCGCGCCGGTCTACGTGCGCCACGAGGTGGTGCACAACCGCTTCGTGGTCGACGCCCTGCGGCGGCGGGGCGCCGTGTTCGTGGACGAGCTCGACGGCATCCCGCCGCTCGACGGGCGCGGGCGGCCGTCCATCGTCGTGTTCAGCGCCCACGGCGTCTCCCGCCGGGTGAAGCGGGACGCCGCCGACAAGGGATTCAAGGTTTTCGACGCCACCTGCCCGCTGGTCACCAAGGTGCACCTCGAGGTCATCCGGTTCAGCCGGGACGGGAGGGAGTGCGTGCTGATCGGCCACCGCAACCACCCGGAGGTGGAGGGGACCATGGGCCAGTACGACCGGAGCGGCGGCGGCGACATCCACCTGGTGGAGTCCATCGGCGACGTGGCGCGCCTTAGGGTGCGCGATCCCGGGCGCCTCGCCTATGTGACCCAGACCACCCTTTCCATGGACGACACATCGCGTATAATCGACGCCCTGAAGGCCCGGTTTCCCGGGATCCGGGGGCCGCGCAAGGAAGACATCTGCTATGCGACGCAGAACCGCCAGGATGCGGTCAAGCAGCTGGCGCTGGAGTGCGATCTGGTGCTGGTGGTGGGCTCGCCCAACAGCTCGAACTCGAACCGCCTGCGGGAGCTCGCCGAGCGGCTGGGTTGCGACGCCCACCTGATCGACAGCGTCGACGACATCCGCCCGGAATGGTTCGAGAACAGGTCGCGCTACGGCGTGACGGCCGGCGCCTCGGCGCCCGAGGAGCTGGTCAGGCAGGTGGTCGCGCGGCTGCGCGGGATGTCGGACCGGGAGCCGGAGGAATTGCACGGGGTGAGGGAGGACGTCGTGTTCAGCATGCCCCGAGAGCTCAGGGAGCGGGCATCGGGACCGGACGGCGGGGCATCCGCCGGCTGACAGGGGCCGCGCCGGGCGCGCGGCGACAGGCAACCAGCAACAACAGACAGGAGAAACGACCTTGAGCGACTGGACTGACGGCTACACATCGGCCGCGAAAATCGATTACAACTTCGGCTACTACCGGGAGCTGAATCCGTTGCGGGTGCGCACCGCGATGCTGCACGCCGGCATCGTGTGCCCGAAGATCGAAACGGCCTGCGAGCTCGGCTACGGCCAGGGGATCAGCGTCAACTTCCATGCGGGCGCCTCGACGACCGAGTGGTGGGGCACCGACTTCAACCCGACGCAGGCCGGCTTCGCCATGGAGATGGGCGAGAGCGCCGGCGCGAAACTGTTCGACGAGTCCTTCGAGGAGTTCTGCGCCCGCAAGGACCTGCCCGATTTCGACTTCATCGCGCTGCACGGCATCTTCAGCTGGATCTCCGACGACAGCCGCCGGTCGATCGTCGAGCTGGTGCGGCAGCGGCTGAAGGTCGGCGGGGTGCTGTACATCAGCTACAACAGCATGCCCGGCTGGGCGGCCTTCGCTCCCATGCGCAACCTGATGGCCCAGCACGCCGAGATCATCGGCGCCGAGGGCCGGGGCATCATCAGCCGGGTCATCGGCGCGATGGAGTTCTCCGAGGCGTTGCTGAAGACCAACCCGCTGTACGGCCGCACCAACCCCAGCATCCCCCGGCGGATCGAGCGCATGAAGGACCAGCACCGGGAGTACTTGGCCCACGAGTACTTCAACCGGTACTGGGAGCCCATGCACTTCGCCACCATGGCCGAGTGGCTGGAGCCGGCCAAGATGGACTTCGGATGCTCCGCCACCCTGCTGGACCATTTCGACAACGTGAACCTGACCCGGGAGCAGCAGGAGTTCCTGTCCAAGATCCCGGACATCATGTTGCGCCAGTCGACGCGGGACTTCATGATCAACCAGCAGTTCCGCCGCGACTACTGGGTCAAGGGAAGGAGGCAGATGACCCGCCTGGAGCGGTCCCAGCAGTTCCAGAAGCAGAAGTACGTGTTGCTGGTCGACAGGGCGGACGTGTCGATGAAGGTCTCCGGCGGCCAGGGCGAGGTGTCCGTCAACGAGGACATCTACAACGCCGTTTTCGACACCATCGCGGACCACAAGCCGACCACCTTGAAGGAGATGCACAGCAGGATCAAGGGCCAGAAGATCGAGTTTCCGGGCCTGGTGGAGGCGATCATCGTGCTGATCGGCAGCGGCCAGGTCACGCCGGTCTATGAGGAGGACGTCCCCTCCTCGGTCAAGAAGCAGGCGAACCGCCTGAACGACTACCTGATCGACCGGGCCCGTAGCGCGGGACAGATCAATTTCCTGGTCAGTCCGGTCACCGGCGGCGGCATCGACTGCAACCGCTTTTCCCAGCTGTTCGTCGGCGCGATCAAGCGCGGCAAGAAGGAGCCGGAGGACATGGCGAAGGACGTCTGGGAGACGCTCAAGGAGCAGGGCCAGAAGCTGGTGGTGGACAAGAAGCCGCTGGAGAAGGACGAGGACAACCTCAAGGAGCTGACCGAGCGGGCGAAGCGATTCGTCGAGAAGCGGGTGCCGGTCCTGAAGACGACCCAGGTCATCTAGGCGGGCCCGGCCGGCGGCGGCCGGGGCCTTAGGATGCCGAGCGCCAGCAGCAGGCCGAGCTTCGCCGCCTCGACCAGCACGTAGAGCCAGTGCAGGGAGCCGGGTTCTCCGTCCGACGTCCCGTCCATGACCTGGTCGGTGTAGGCGCCCAGCATCGGCAGCAGGGCGCCGTACTGCAGGACGAGCAGCGCCGCGAGCGCCGCCGGCCAGCGCAGCGCCCGCCAGTTCGGCGGCCGCCCCCGGACGGCGAGCAGCGCGGCCAGCGCCAGCAGGCCCGCCTCCGCGGCGCCCAGCGCCCTGAAGGTGACGCGCCCGACCTCGAGGGCCACCGGCAACTCCAGGCCCGGCGCCAGGAATTTCACCGGAGTGGCCAGGAAGCTCGCGCCCGCGACGACGCCGGCCCAGACCAGGAACAGGTTGCGCGCGCCCTGGCTCACGCCGGCTCCCCGCCGCCGCCCGTCCGTCCGCGGGAAGCCAGCCAGTAGCCCCCGCCCATGAACAGGCTGCCGCCGACGATGTTGCCGAGGGTGACCCACAGCAGGTTGTAGGCCATGCCGCCGACGCTGACGGTGTCGGGATGGTCTCCGAGCAGCGCGATCGACAGCAGGGTCATGTTCGCCACGCTGTGCTCGAAGCCGCTGGCGATGAAGGCGAACAGGCACCAGAAGATCACGATGGCCTTGGCGACGTCGTTCTCCGTGCGTCCCGCCATCCACAGCGCGAGGCACACCAGCCAGTTGCACAGGGTCGCCCGGGCGAGCAGCGCGGGGACGGGGTCGTTCATCTTGGCGTCCGCGATCTCGTACAGCAGCGCCGCGTCGTCGGCCAGCACCGCGCCGCCGCCCCCGGCGGCGAACAGCAGGGCGAGGCCGACCGACCCGGCGAGGTTGAAGGTCCAGGACGCGCCCCAGACCCGGGCCAGATCCCCCCAGCCGGTCAGGCCTTTGAGCTTGCCGAAGACCATGTACATGGTGTGGCCGGTGAACAGCTCCGAGCCGGCGAACACCACCAGCGTCAGGGCGACGCCGAAGGAGACGCCCATGACGAATTTCTGCCAGGCGGGGTCCAGCGCGCCGCCCACCGAAAAGATCAGGATGATGCCGACGCCGACGTAGGCGCCCGCCATCAGCGAGCCGACGGCGAAGGCCAGGGGCGAGTCCTTCAGGAGGTCCGCCTTGGCGCGGGCCAGGGCGGCGAACCGGTCGATGGTGTCGTGGTACATGGGTGGCCGTTTTTCCGCGCCGTCTCCTACGGGTCGCGGCGCATTCTACGCGAAAAGGGAGCGGCTTTCCCTGCTCGGCGGCCCGTCGTGTCACGGCCCGTCGCCGTCGGTCCGCCGCGCCGGGACATTCCGCCGCCGCCGCTTCGGGAGCATCGGGTCGCCGGGGAACCGGCGAGGGAGACGGCGGCGGCGGACAAGGCTCTCGAGTCGGGGGCGGCGCGCGGATGAAACGCGCCGCTCAAGCCCACGCTCGTCGGTCGCGGATGCCTGCCGGCATGCGGCGCCTCGGGAGAGGAATCGTCCCACGGGACGATCAGCCGTTTTTTCGGACTTCTTCCTAGTTTTGGATCAACCGATGGGTCACCCGGCGGATCAACCGACAGGTTGTTAGTAGTGTTCGATCATAGTAAATTTAATAAGGTTACCGTTCTCGTCGTATTCGACATAGTGCTCCGGTCCGGTGCTTCTCATGTATTCTTCATAAAACTTCGGCTCGCGAGAAAGAATTCTAGTCGTGTCGACCTGCGCGGAGTCCGACAGGCTTTTCGCGGACAGTCTTGACTGCAACAGGCGATGGAAAGTGTCGAGAGACCACTTCGGCCGCGGCACTAGGCGACCATATGAAATGGACAGAAACCGGGAGTGCCGCACGAACATCATGTCATTGGTGCCAAGCCCGTACCACATGAAGTAACAGTCGTGGAGATCGCCGGGATAGACATATCGGTTTTCCGACGACACCCTAGGATTCTCAGGCAATGCCGTAAAGCCGTATAGATCCATTGCTTCACGGATGGCGGCCATGACATCGTCTCGCCGGGTCAGGATCTTCACCGTCAGAAAGTTGCCGAGGGTGTCGACGCGACATTTGGGCTCCGAAAAGTCAAACACGTGGGGCCAATATTCAACCGCCTCGTCCGCTGTGACGGGGGGCATTATGGCGGCCCTCTTTTTCTCCGCTTCGGGTTTTTCAGGTTGCTGGGCGACCAGCAGAGGCGGCAGAAACAAAAGAAGGTGCAGGAAATTCGAAGGTCGCATGGTCTATTACTCCTCAGCAGACACAAGAGTCGAAGTGCATTGCCCATCACTAGTTTGGCGAAAGCCCGCACTCTGTGTACCACCATCCAATGGGGATGCCGAATTTCACCCAATCCTTCCACCCGTTTCGCGCCAATCCTTCCACCCGTTTCACGGCAAACCTTCCACCCTGGGAGCTCGGCGGCGCAGGGGCCGTGTTTCTACCCCGAATCCTCCTGTTTTGTCAAAGGCGAGTGC
>CAYSVD010000032.1:0-3944 GCA_964434395.1 uncultured Pseudohongiella sp. | reverse complement strand
GGGCGCGCATGTGGGAGGGCGCGCCCTTCGAGCCGCTGACGGCCGAGGCCATGCTCGAATGGCTGGATGCCCGCGAGATGGCGCTGGACGCCGCCGAGGTCCGGGCCGGCGCCGCGAACGAGCTGGACGCCGCGCGCGCGGAGGAGCGCGCGGTCCGAAGCCAATTGCTCGAAGAGATGAAGGCGCAGGGACTTGATGCGGCGGGATTGGAGCGCGGCGACCTCAACGCGGTGATCAAGACCGCCGAGCGGCATTGCCGCGAGCGCCAGGAGCGGATGCGCGGGATCGACGACGTGAGGCGCAGGATCAGGGATCTGCGGACCGAACGCATCGGACCTATTGAGGAGAGCATCGCCGCGTTCGCGCGCCGGGCGGAGGAGTTCGTCGGCGCGCATGCCGCCGACCTGGCCGGCCTTTCGGCGCAAGCCGCCGTAAGGGAGGTGAAAGTCCGTCTCGGCGCGGCGCTGGACGCGAAAAAAAGCCATGAGGACAAGAAGAACGCCATGGACGAACTGGCCGGACAGATCAGCGAGATGGAGAGCAAGGGCGATGCGCGCGATGCTGACATCAAGGGGCTGATGCGGGCCGCCGGCGTCGAGGATCCGGCGGCGCTGAAGGAGCTCATTGAGCGGTCGGACCGCCGCCGGGCGCGCGAGCGCGAACTGGAGGCGGTCGTCGGAAGACTGCGCGCGAACGGCGACGGCCTGCCGCTCGAGGAGCTCGAGGCCGAATGCGAGGGGGTCGACCCCGACGAGGCGGCGGCCGAGGCCGAGTCCGCGCAGGCCGGGGTCGGGGAGCTGCGCGCGCGGTACGGCGAGGCCGTGGAGCGGCGCGCCGAGGCGCGCCGGGCCTTCGAAGCCGCCGGCGGCGACGCCGGCGGGGCGGCCCGGGCGGCGGCGGACCGGGAGGCGGCCCGCGCCGAGCTGCGCGGGGTCGCCCGGCGGTATGTCAAGACCCGGACCTCGGCCATCCTGCTCAGCTGGTGCATCGAGCGGTACCGCGCCGCCCATCAGGCCCCCATGCTCCGGCGCGCCGGCGAGCTGTTCGGCGCTCTCACTGGAGGCTCCTTCGCAAGCCTTCAGGTCGCGTACGACGACGGCGACAGAGCCAGCATCGAAGGGGCGCGCCCGGACGGCGCCCGGGTGCCGGTGTCCGGGATGAGCGACGGCTCGGCCGACCAGCTGTTTCTCGCGTTGCGGATCGCGGCGGTCGAGGAGCATCTGAAGGGGAGCGCCCCCCTGCCCTTCGTGGCGGACGACCTGTTCATCCATTTCGACGACGAGCGGGCCGCGGCGGGTCTTAGGCTGCTGGCGGAGCTGGGCGGCCGGACCCAGATCCTGTTCTTCACCCACCACCGCCACCTGGTCGGTATCGCGAAGGAGACGCTGGACGGGCGGGTCAACGTGACGCGGGCGCTGCCCGGCGCCCCGGCCGCGCCGTTCCCGGCTGGGGCCTGAGGCGCCGCGCTGGCAACCGCCGCGGCTCTGCGGTATAAGGCGGTCATCAATGAAGATTCTTTACTTGTTGCGGCACGCCAAGTCCAGCTGGGACGATCCCGGCCTGCGGGATTTCGAGAGGCCCCTGAGCGAGCGCGGCGCCCGGGACGTGCCGGTGATGGCGGCGCGGTTTCTGGAGCGCGGCGGCGCGGTGCAGCGCATCATCACCAGTCCGGCCGTCCGCGCCCGGACCACCGCCCGGCTGATGGCGGAGAACATACGCTACCCGGTGGACGGGCTCGTCAGCAACCCGGAACTGTACCTCGCCGGGACCGGCATGTACCTGAAGGCGGCGAGCCTGGTGGACGAGGACTGCGGAGCGGCGATGCTGGTGGGCCACAACCCGTCCATCACCGAGTTCGTCAACCTGATGGCGGACGCGGGCATCGACAACATCCCGACCTGCGGTCTGGCGGCGCTCGAGCTGCCGGTCGACAGCTGGGCGGACGTGCGGGCCGGCGGAGCGACGCTGGCGGAGTTCGACTATCCCAAGAAAGCCGTCTGACCGGGCCGGGGCATCCGCTCCGGTGATCGCGTGCCTCGCCGCCCTGGCCGGATGCGGCGAGCCGGAGCCGTCCGTCCCCGGCCGCTGGTACAGCGAGCGGCAAGTGGCGGCCGGCGCGGCGGTGTTCGCGGCGCATTGCGCCGAGTGCCACGGCGGGCGGGCGCAGGGCGCGCCCGGGGACTGGCGCCGGCGGCTGGACGACGGCGGCTTTCCGCCGCCGCCGCTGGACGGCAGCGCCCACGCCTGGCACCACCCCCTTTCGGTGCTGCTGGCGGTGATCGACGACGGCGGCGAGGCGCTGGGCGGACGGATGCCGGGCTTCGGGCGGACGCTCGGCGAGGCGGAGCGACTCGCGGCGGTCGCCTACTTCCAGAGCTTCTGGGACGAGGCGACCTACGGCGACTGGGAGCGGATGGGTGGCGTCGACTAGAACCGCGCTCGCGCTGGGCCTGCTGGCGCTGTGCGCCGGCGCCGAGGCCGGCCTGCGGGCTCCCGAAAGCTGGGGCTCCGCCCTGTACGCGGACCATCCGCTGGTCGGCAGGATATGGGACGCCCGCGCCGGACGCTTCGCGGAGCCCGACGAGCTGATGCGGGCGTTGCGCGGCGCCGACTACCTGTTGCTCGGAGAGAAGCACGACAACCCGGACCATCACGCGCTGCAGCTGGCGGTGGTGCGGGCGCTGATCGACGAGGGCCGTCTGGCGCAACTGGCGTTCGAGATGATGGACGCCGGCATGCAGGCGCGGCTCGACGCCCTTCCCCCGTCCGCCGACCTGGCCGGGCTGAAGCGCGGGCTCCGGTGGGACGACGGCGGCTGGGACTGGGACTCCTACGGCCCGCTGATCGAGGCTGGCCACCGCGCCGGAGTCCGGCTGACGGCGGCCAACATGAGCCGGGAGGCGCTGCGCGAGGTCCACGGCGGCGCGCCGTTGCCGCCGGGGGCCGCCGGCGCGCTGGATGCGGCGGACGCGGCGCGGCTGGCCGCGGACATCGACGAGAGCCACTGCGGGATGCTGCCGGCATCGCAGCTCCCCGCGATGGTCCGGGTGCAGCGGGCCAGGGACTTCGCCATGGCCGACAGCCTGCGCCCGCCGCCGCCGTCGCGGATCAGCGCGCTGGTCGCCGGCAACTACCACGTGCGCCGCGATCTCGGCGTGCCCCGCTACCTGCCGGAGGGGACGGCGGTATCGCTGTCGTTCCTGGAGGTGCGTCCCGGCGAGGCGGACCCGGCGGCCCATCTCGAGCGGCCCGGCGCGCCGGAGGTCGACTACGTCTGGTTCACGCCGGTGGTCAGCGAAGAGGACTACTGCGCGGCGCTGCGGTGAGGCCGGCCGAAGATCCGCCCGCGCGGGAGTTCCATCCAATCCGGAAGCGATCCTGAACCGACGAACGAGGCGGCCGCGGCCGGTCGGACCCGAGGCCGGACCCGCCTTGAAGACCTGACACGCTCCAAGGAACCTCTGATCAAGTCTCTTTGGAGCATCTTGGGCTGTCGCTTCACGGCGGTTTCCAACCATCCCCATCGACGTATTGGCGCTTGCGCAGATGCTCCCTAAGACTTTGAGTTTTAAGATTTTAGTGCTTTTAATTGACCGGGGGGGGGGGGGCGCACGTATACTGCCGCCTTCCCGGCGCGGCCTCCACGAGGCTGGCGGCCGACCCGATGCCTGAGGGCGATGAGGAGATCTACGGATGGCCAGCAGCGAAACCAGAGAAGACCTTGTTCAATTGACCGTCGCGGCGTACGACGCCGCGCCGGATGCCGCGCTGATGCGCGAGCTGGAGGCGATCGTCGACGGGGGCGGCTCCCTGCTCGAGGCGGCCGAGGCCCTGGTCTCCGGCGAGCGCTGGGCGGCGCTGTATCCGTCGTCCCAGACCTCGGCCGAGTTCTCGGACGCCTGGCTGGAGACCCTGTTGCCCGGCGTGGGCGCGGACCTGCTGGA